>NZ_JAMYUL010000015.1:0-151682 GCF_040322955.1 Mesorhizobium sp. M0077 | reverse complement strand
TTTCCGCCTCATCAAGCCGGTCGCCGCTGATCACTATGATAGGAACATCCGATTTTGTCGCCAGATTGCGGACGATCGCAAGTCCATCCTCCCGGCCTAGGTTGAGGTCAACAACCACGAGATCGACTGGCTCACGTGAAAGAACATAGTCAAACTGCTTGCTATCGTGGACTGCGGTTACCTTCAGGGCATGCATCGTGAGATACTCGGCGATGAGGCGCCGCATTGCGGCATCATCGTCAATGACAAGAACATGTTTCAACGGCACACCTTCAATCTTGAATCCCCTTGTCTAAACCTGTTGCCGAGCAACCCTGGGGCACCGACCTACCCAGAACAGCTGCTCCTTGATACCACTCGCCGTTGCGTGCGGCCAATGTGAGGCCGTGCTCGTCCTGTTCTTTTCATCCCCAGCGAATTGACCGCACCAAGGCAGCCCGTGGCCACCAGACAGGTCCAAGCGCCGACATGACCCTGCCGTGTGGTCCTTCGCTTTTTCGCTTCGAGCTCCCCCGTTGGTGCAGGCCTGCCAATATCACTCAAGTTCGACCTCATGGATGCCAGGTTTCCTGCTATGCCCTTGCATCCTGGTCATCCTGGAGTTTGCGGATCTGGATCATCTCGATATCCTCCGGCTCGTGGATCCAGCTCGGACACGGTTGAGCAGCGCGGCGTTTGGCTTGATCGGAGAGGCGGTCGGCGGAAGAAGACCGTGATTCGCTGCAGCGGCCTTGTGCAAATAGTGTGTCTCCTGCCAAGCCGGCTTCGTCCAAGGTGGCCGGCGGCCTCAAATGCTGTTCGGCGACCGGCAGGTCGCCGGTTGCGGTGAACGTCCGGGCTAACATTTCTCAGTTAATGCAACTCCTCCATCTTGAGCGTGTGACTATGCTTGTCCATTGCGCCGTCGGACTCCGTCAATGACGTGCGGTTATCTGCCGATTGGACTGTGCGTGATCCACCCTTTGGCGGCGGCGGCCGAACAGCTGAACGAGGCTCGCACCAGGATGGGCTGCGCCGCCACGTCTTCCCAGTTGACCCTCGCCGCCGCGGATTTGCGCCTTCGAGCCAGCTTCGCGGACGAGCTCGCGTCTCAAGCAATGATCTGAGTGTGCAGGGCCGCGCATGGCTGCTCTTAAGGATCGGCAGCATACCGGCAAAGTTGGGCCGCTTTATCGCCTTAGTCGATTCCCCACGGTGATCCCGAGCCTGAACAAGCCCGCCAAGCTCCCCATTTTGTCCTTGGCTTGGCGCTGACAGAAGTACCATCCATGACGCCAAAGTCGTGGCCCACACTCCAGGAGCAACGGACGGCCGGGACGAGCAAAAATCCTGTACAGGAGTCATTGTACCAAGATGCTCCGGATGTCGCTGGCTGATCGGGCCCGCGCCACCCACGCATGCGCAAGATGCTCACCCACGCTGATACGAACACGGTCTTTGCTTCAATTGAAACCGAAAAGCTGAACTTGAACATCACACAGTAACAAACCTCCCCGATAAGCGCGTGCCGGACAGGGCCAGAACCCGTCCGGCGGCTTGGAAAGGTAGGTGATAGGGAATGTTTATTGCAGCTTGGCCGCTGGCCGTCGTCCTGTTGACATCCATGTCACTCCCAGCCGAGCCCGCGCCACTTTCTCCGCGTGAGTTCCGCAGCCTGTCGCGCAAATGCGCTCCCTGGGTTGCGCCGTCCACCCTCGCCGCGATTGCCAAGATTGAAAGTGGCTTTGACACGCTGGTGGCTCATGACAACACCACAGGTGAGCAGCTTCGCTGGATAGACCACCTGGAAGCCACGCGGGGCATCAAGGAACGCCTCGAAGCACAACATTCTGTCGATGTTGGATTGATGCAGATAAACAGCAAGAACTTTGCCATGCTCAATCTTACGCCGGAAAGGGCTTTCGAGCCCTGCGCCTCGCTTTCGGCAGCCGCCCACTTGCTTGAAAGCCGGTATGCCGGCGGCACCACTGCTGTGGCACAGCAACTGGCGCTTCGCCGTGCCATCTCGGCCTATAACACGGGCGACGTCACGCGTGGCTTCGCCAACGGTTATGTACGCAAGGTCGAGTCGGCCGCAAAGGACATCTCAAGTCTCCTTGAGCGAACGCTGGAGCCGACTGCTCGAGATGTGCCGCACCTTGAGGCACCCGGTCGGAAAGCCGTGCCGCCTCTGCTCCAGCAGAGCCAACAGGCCAATAGAAAGAAGCAGCCCAACCAAGATTCTTGGGACATTTGGGGCTCGTATCAGCCAGACCGCTCCGGGGCCGATCCCTCCGGTCCGACAGGCAGCCAGGCTGCGAAAGCACGGGAACCCGCGAACCCGAACAAACTCGTATTCGATTGAAACATGGAGATGCAATGATGACGCCACTCAAGATACTTCGTGCGCTTAAAACGCGTGTTCCTTCGCCTTTTTCCATGCTGCGCATGGCGGCTGAATATGTACCGGCCGCTGCTGCAGGCGCGGCGTGGACGGTCTTCTACAGCGGGCCAGCCGCGGCTCAGGTGACCGGAGGGACGGATCCTGCCAAGATGGTCCAGAATATCTGCACGTTCATACTTGGCCCCTTTGGACAATCACTGGCCGTGCTCGGGCTCGTAGCCATCGGTATCTCTTGGATGTTCGGTCGTGCTTCACTTGGCCTGGTTGCGGGTGTCGTTGGAGGGATCGTCATCATGTTCGGGGCCAGCTTCCTGGGCAAGGCGCTCATAGGCGGCGGCTGATGAGCGACCGGTTGGAAGTGAGCACCCTCTATGTGGCGGCGACGCGCCCCGCACTGTTTCTGGGGGTGCCGCTGACGCTGGCCGGATTGCTCATGATGTTGGCTGGGCTTGTTATCATTATCCTTCAGAACCCGCTCTACGAAATCGTTCTCGTGCCACTCTGGTTCGGAGCACGGCTGGTTGTTGAGCGTGACTATAACGCGGCAAGCGTCGTGCTGCTCTATTTGCAGACGGCCGGCAGAAGCGTGGACGGGCCGGTCTGGGGAGGCGCAAGCGTCAGCGCCAATCCGATCAGAGTGCCGAAACGCGGAAGAGGAATGGTGTAATGTTCGGCGCCAGCGGCCGGACCGAGAGGTCTGGCGAGATCTACCTTCCGTATGTTGGTCACGTAAGCGATCAGGTTGTCCTTCTGGAAGACGGATCGATCATGGCCATGGCACATGTGAACGGTGTGCCCTTTGATTTGGAAGACGCTGAGATGCGCAACTCGCGCTGCCGCGCGTTCAACACTCTCTTGCGCAACATCGCCGATGACAATGTCTCGATATACGCTCATCTTGTGAGACACAACGATGTGCCGGCGCCGGCGCCGCGCCAGTTTCAAAGTGCATTCGCTGGCAGTCTGAGCGAGGCCTACGAGCGTCGTGTGCTGTCGGGAAAGCTCTTTCGCAACGATCACTTCCTCACTTTGATCGTGTCCCCCCGCACCGCAATCGGCAAGATCGGCTTGCGGATTGCCAAGTCCCGCAGACGGAATGAGCACGATCTAGCCACCCAAATGCGGAGCCTGGAAGACCTCTGGCACATCACTGCTGGCGCACTCGGCGGTTACGGTCTGCGCCGGTTGGGCATTCGTGAGAAAGGCAACGTGCTCTTCACGGAAATCGGCGAGGCGCTTCGGCTCATGATGACTTGCCGGTTTCTTCCGGTTCCGATGGTTACCGGCTCACTTGGCGCCTCGATCTACACTGACCAGGTCATCTGCGGGAAGCGGGCGCTTGAGATTCGAAGGCCCGGGGATAGCTCCGTCGGATCATTGTTTTCGTTCCGTGAATATCCGGCGACGACGCGGCCGGGGATGCTAAATTCCTTGCTGTCCGCCAACTTCCCGCTTGTCCTGAGCCAGAGCTTTTCCTTCCTCACTCGCCCACAAGCTCATGCCAAACTAAGCCTTAAGTCCAGCCAGATGACGAGTGCCGGCGACAAGGCTCTCACCCAGATCAATGAACTTGCCGAGGCAGAGGACGCACTGGCAAGCAACGAATTCGTGATGGGTTCGCATCATCTGAGCCTGTGCGTCTATGGCGACAGCCTCAATAGCCTTGCAGATCGCGCAGCAAGTGCCCGCGCACGGCTGGCCGACGCGGGCGCCGTTATCGTCCAAGAGGGCATCGGCATGGAGGCCGCATATTGGTCCCAACTTCCGGGGAACAACAGGTGGCGCACGCGCCCGGGGGCGATCACCTCACACAATTTTGCCGGGCTCGTCTCATTTGAGAACTTCCCAAGCGGTTCCAGTTCCGGCCACTGGGGCAATGCTGTTGCGCGCTTTCGCACAAACGGTGGAACTTCTTTCGACTACATCCCCCATGAGAATGACGTCGGCATGACGGCAATATTCGGGCCCGTTGGCAAAGGCAAGACGACGCTGATGACCTTTGTCCTCGCGATGCTTGAGCAAAGCTTGGTCGATCGCAATGGTGCGATCGTCTTCTTCGACAAGGATCGGGGTGGTGAACTGCTGGTGCGAGCCACGGGAGGGACATATCTTGCGTTGCGCAGAGGCGCTCCGAGCGGCTTGGCCCCTCTGCGTGGACTGGACAACACCTCCGCCTCCCGGGACTTTCTGCGCGAGTGGTTGATGGCCCTGATCGAGAGTGACGGCCGTGGTCCGATCTCGCCGGAGGAAAGCCGTCGGCTGGAACGCGGCATTGTTCGTCAGCTTTCGTTCGAACCCCCTATGCGCTCACTTGCGGGCCTGCGCGAGTTCCTATTGCACAGCCCCTCCGAGGGCGCAGGAGCACGGCTGCAGCGGTGGTGTAGAGGGGGGGCGCTTGGATGGGCCTTTGACGGCGACGTGGACGAAGTAAGGCTGGATGCCTCCATTACGGGCTTCGACATGACGCAGCTCCTGGAATATGAGGAGGTCTGTGCACCGGCCGCCGCATACCTTCTGCATCGAGTGGGCGCTATCGTCGATGGTCGTCGGTTCGTCATGAGCTGCGACGAATTTCGATTCTATCTACTCAACCCCCAATTCTCGGCCGTTATTGACAAGTTCTTGCTCACGGTCCGCAAAAACAACGGCATGTTGATACTCGCAACGCAGCAGCCTGAACACGTTCTGGAATCGCCTCTCGGAGCTAGTCTCGTTGCGCAATGTATGACGAAAATTTTCTACCCATCACCGACGGCGGACCGCTCTGCGTATGTCGATGGCTTGAAGTGCACTGCGCAGGAGTTCGAGGCAATCCGCCAGGGAATGGCAATCGGCAGCCGCAAGTTTTTGCTCAAGCGCGATAGCGGGAGTATTGTTTGCGAATTCGATCTTGGGCAGATGCGCGAGTACGTAGCCGTACTCTCGGGGCGGGCCAACACAGTGCGCTTTGCCGACCAGCTTCGTAACCAGCACGGAGACGCCCCAAGTGGGTGGCTCGACAAGTTCATGGCCCGGTACCACGAAGTTCAAGACTGACGGAGGAATATTCATGAAATTTGCCAAACTTGCAGTAACGACCCTTGCTGCTTCCCTTCTGCTTCACGGACAGGCCCGTTCGCAATTTATCGTCAGCGACCCTGTAACAGAAACACAAGCGACCTTAACAGCGCTTTCCAATGCGGCGATCCTTGAGAGGTCAATCGAGACGCTCGCTACCACGATTGAAATGGTGACAATTCTAACGTCGTCATTCGCTGTCACGGGACTGCTAAGCTCACTTAACCAAGGAAATCACTACCCGTCGAGCAATAAGCTGGAGGAGCAGATGTTTGATGCTCGGGCGCCAGCTTCGATTATGGCCCGTAACATTGCGAAGGACCCAAATCGGATAGTCAACGGCACCGATTCAGAAGCGAAACTGTTACAGGGACAAATCGCCGGGGCCGCCAATGCCGCAGCTATTGCAGCCGACACTTTGGGCATGATGGACAAGCGCCTTAAGGATAACGCCGGCACGCTTGGTCAGCTTTCCCGCTCGGGAAATATTATGCAGGCCACCGTGACCAACGGTCTGGTCCTCAAGCAGATCCACGATGCGATGATCCAAAATGTCCAGGCCACGAGTCTGCTGACAATGGCCACTGCACAAGGGAGCCTTCACGCCGTGGAGGAGGCCGCCACGCAGCGTCGCGAACATCAGGACACCGCTAATATGTTTAGCATCCTCCCGTAAACCACACAGAGTTCATCAGGCTCAGCTGCGCTGATCAGGGACACATCAGGCTCACGCCATGAATTTCAAAATTCCCGCGCCATTCACGACTATACACACGATCTTTCATGGGGCCTTCACGTCCGGGCTGCACAAAGTGCTTGAAAACGTCCAAGCGGCGGTCAGTGCGCCTCTGGTTGCGTGTGTCACGCTCTGGATAATAATCCAAGGCTGTCTGGTCATGCGTGGTCAAGTCGATGCGCGCGGGGGTATCTCGCGCGTAATTATGGTGTCGATTGTCGTCGCCCTTATCTTAGGGCAGGCCAACTATCAGCAGTACATTGAAGCGCTCTTCGACGACACGATTCCGAGGTTGGCTCACGACATCAGTGGCAGCGACTTGCCCTTCATCGGAATCCCCCAGAAGCTCGATCTCATGTTTGCTTCAAGCCAGTATGTCTTTCAGCTGATTGCTTCCGAAATTGGGCCTATGAACGGCCAGGACATACTTGCTTTCGAGGGAGCGCAATGGATTTTCTACGGCGCGCTGTGGACAGCGTTCGAGATCTACGATGCCGTTGGAATTCTGACGAAGGTGCTCTTGACGATCGGCCCCCTGGTCCTCGTAGGCTACCTTTTTGATCACACTCGAGACATAGCCACCAGATGGATCGGCCAACTGCTCTCGTACGGGCTGCTGCTTCTCCTCCTCAACATCGTTGCAACGATAGTAATCGCTGCCGAAGCAGTCTCGCTGGCAGCCATGCTTTTGATGATCAAATTCTCGGGCACGACAGCAGCCAAGATCATCGGGCTTTACGAGCTCGACATGCTTTTCCTAGCTGGTGACGCTCTGATCGTCGCGCTTCCGACGATTGCCAGCAGCATCGCCGGCGGCTCTTGGGGAGGTGCGAACCGACCTCTTAACAGCCTCAATCGCCACTTTGCCAAAACGGCGGGTGCTTAATCAATCGACAAGCTCGGTGCCAAAAACATGAAATATTGCCTACTTCTGTCAATCCTCGCTTTGGCCGCCTGCAAGACGAGCCATGGGCTTGCGACATGCGCGGGTGCCCCATTCCAACTGAACGTGGGACAATGGGAAACCACCCCTGAGGATCTTCGGGTCGAATGCGCGGAAGAGCCAAAGTGAAAGTTCCTGAACATGCCCTTCTGGTGGAGAGAGAAACGCTAGCCGCCCACTATAAGAAGGTGGAAGCGTTTCAAACTTCACGAGCGAAGTCTGCGCGGCGCCTGTCAAAGGCCCTGATAGCCTTTGCCGCAGCGGCGGTCCTAGGAAATGTTGCACAGGCATTTACCATTGCTGCCATGGTCCCGTTGGCCAAGCTCGTACCTGTGTTCCTCTGGGTCCGGCCGGATGGGACCGTCGACAGCGAAGTGTCAGTCTCTCGACTGCCGGCAACCCAAGACCGAGCCGTCATAAATGCTTCGCTGTGGGAATATGTACGCCTGCGCGAGGGGTACACAGCAGATACAGCCCAATACGCCTATGACCTCGTATCCAGTTTCAGCGCGCCGGCTGTGCGACAGCAATATCAAGATTTCTTCAACTATCCGAATCCCACCTCCCCGCAAGTCACGGTCGGCAAACGCGGCAAGCTCGAGGTCGGGCATATTTCTTCAAACGACATCAGTCCGGACGTTCAACAGATCCGTTACAAACGTTCGCTTGTTGTCGATGGGCAGATGCCGATAGTGACCACCTGGACAGCTACCATCCGCTACGAGCGCTTGACGGGTCTGCCTGGGCAATCGAGGCTCACCAATCCGGGAGGTCTACTCGTCACTTCCTATCAAAGCTCGGAAGATAGCGTATCGAACCTGGGCTATGTGCAGCCATGACAAAAAGAGCGTTTCTCGCGCTGGTCTGTTCACTCTTCTTAACGATGGAAGCGTCCGCGGAAGACACACCACTTGCCGGCAAGCACGATGCGCGCATGCGCTACCTGGCTTACCGTCCTGACGAAGTGGTGCGCCTGTCTACCGCAGTGGGGGCAACGCTGGTTGTCACATTCGCGGCCAACGAGACAGTCGCAGCCGTGGCCGTTTCCAATAGCAAAGACCTGGCTGCGCTCCCGCGCGCCAACTATCTCTTTTTTAAGGCTAGCCGGATGCTCCCGCCGCAGCCGGTCATCGTGCTGGCCGAGAGTGAGTCCGGTACACGGAGATACGTCTTCAGTATTTCAACGAGAGCGATGCCAAAACTCGATGAGCAGCAACCTGACCTATACTACAGTGTGCAGTTCACCTATCCTGCTGATGAGGCTGCTGCTCAGAGAAAGGACGCAGAAAGGCGCTCGATCCTTGGTCAGGCCCGGGCGAAAGTGCTGCGCGACGAGAGAGTTCAGGATTTGTTGAATCGGCCCGCCGCAACTACCAGTCCGGACGAAAGCAATTTTCACTACGTCGCAAAGGGCGATCGATCGCTGGCGCCGCTGGAAGTTTTCGATAATGGCTTTACCACCGTATTTGGCTTCGCAAGCAATTCCCGCATACCCTCCCTCTACATTATCAATCCCGACGGCAAGGAAGCCGCTGCCAATTACACGGTCAAAGGAGACTATGTTGAAGTATCCGCAGTCGCCCGGGAATGGCGTCTGAGAGATGGCAATACGGTCTTGTCCATTTTCAACAGGGCTTATGACCCTGTGGGACGAGCGCCAGGGACCGGTACAGTGACACCCGACGTGTGGCGCGTTTTGAAAGGCCCGGCCGATGAATGAAACCGGCCCACAGTCGGGACATGATGTCCATGCCTCAGGATCGATGGTCTCGGAGCCGGCCCGCCGGCATGTTTCGGGATTGCAGAAGTTGGCCGTCGCTGCTCTTGTTCTCATCTCATCTCTATCGCTCATCTGGCTCGGCGGTCGTCCCAGCACACAAGACGAGCCAACTCAGCCAAAACCTCCAATTGTCGCCGACGCCGAGCCATTCCGCCCCGTGCCGATTGAGATTGCTCCCGAAGCTCCAGCACCCGTACAGGCGGCGCAGGCAGGAGATTCTGCGCCATCCACGCCGCCTCCGACGCCAGCTGATCCGCCGCCGGAGGAAACACCAATTTTCGCCTACAGTGGCAGCGGTCAAATGCCCAACGACGGTCAGCGGAGCGAAGACAACCATAGGGATGCTCCCGCGACCTCGCATGAGATTTCAGACGCTGGCGATCTGACGGGGCGATTGAAACCAGATATACAGGAGCCAAGCCGGGCCACACTTTTGCCGCACCCTGATCTCGTGATTACCCAAGGAACGATAATTCCCTGCATTTTGCAAACGGCAGTCGACACAAATTTACCGGGTTATGTGAAGTGCGTCTTACCTAAAGACGTCCGCGGCGCCACCAACAACGTGGTGCTTTTGGATCGCGGGACGACCGTGATTGGCGAGATCCAGCGTGGTCTCCAACAGGGGGATGCGCGTGTCTTCGTGCTGTGGACGCGCATCGAAACGCCTGACCATGCCCTCGTTTCGCTAGCGTCGCCGGGCGCTGACGAGCTCGGCCGCTCCGGAATGCCTGGCACGGTGGATAATCACTTCTGGCAGCGCTTTGGCGGAGCAATGCTCATGAGCGTCATTCAAGGCGCGTTTCAGGCCGCCGGTCAATACGCTGGCAGCTCAGGTGGAGGAAGCGGCATCAACAGCTTCCAGAGCAACGCCGGACAAGCCGTTGACACGACCCTTAGAGCAACGATCAACGTTCCGCCAACTCTGAAGAAAAACCAGGGAGATGCTGTATCCATCTTTGTGGCTCGGGACCTCGATTTCTCAGATGTATACGATCTTAGACCGATCGCCGTGGCGCCAGCCCCCCAACATCGCCAACGCCGGAGAGACAACAATGCGACCGGAGGCTGACCCTCAATTGCGTTTGCTTCTCAACCCTGTTTTGAAATGGCTTGAGGAGCCAAGGACCGAAGAGGTCGCTATCAACCGGCCTGGGGAAGCCTTTGTCCGACAGGCCGGCGTTTTCACGAAACATCCGCTGCCGCTATCTTATGACGATCTGGAGGACATCGCGATCCTCGCTGGAGCGCTGCGCAAGCAAGATGTCGGACCGCAAAGCCCCCTCTGTGCGACTGAGCTGCCGAACGGAGAGCGGCTGCAGATCTGTTTGCCGCCCGCTGTTCCCTCAGGAACAATAAGCCTGACGATACGGCGTCCCTCAAGTCGTGTGACCGAACTCAAGGAAGTTTCTTCTCGCTACGAATACTCGCGTTGGAATCAATGGCGGTCACGAAAGGAGCGCCAAGAGCGGCAGGACGAAACGATTCTTCAGCACTACGACCATGGTGACTTGGAGCAATTTTTGCGAGCATGCGTTTGCGGGCGGCTCACGATGCTGCTTTGCGGACCTACTGGAAGCGGCAAAACGACAATGAGCAAGACTTTGATCAACGCTATACCCCCGCAAGAGAGGCTGATAAGTATCGAGGACACGCTCGAACTTGCAATCCCGCACGAGAACCATGTCCGGTTACTTTATCCGAAGGACCGAGCAAGCGTAGGTGCGGTGACAGCCGAGCAACTGTTGCAAGCCAGCTTGCGCATGCGCCCTGATCGAATATTGCTTGGCGAGATGCGCGATGATGCTGCTTGGGCCTACCTTAGCGAAGTCGTCTCCGGCCATGCGGGATCAATATCAACGATTCATGGGGCGGATCCGGTCCAAGGCTTTAAAAAGCTCTTTTCACTCGTCAAGAGCAGCCCGCAAGGAGCTGCTGTGGAAGACCACACGCTTCTTGACCTGCTGTCGGCTGCCATTGACGTCATTGTGCCGTTCAGTACCCACGGCGACGTGTATGAGGTGGGGGAGGTGTGGCTCGCCGCCGATGCCCGGCGACGCGGAGAGACAGTAGCCGACCTTCTTAACAAGCACTAAGGCTAGAGCACGTCGGGGATCGGTAAGTCGTTTGTGATACGATGGCGTAATTTGTTCAGATTGAACGTCCACTTTGATTTGAGGGAGGTGGATAATGGGAGGAGGACTGGGCGTAGACCTTCGGTCACAAGTCTGAAGTCTTCGGGCGCCCTGTCGGCGCGGCAAGTTGCGGCACGATTCGACTGGGTGTATCGAGCGCGTCCGCTGAATTGCGCGGGCGACGCTCACCGAGCTGGTGCCGATGCCTGCTTCAAAAGCGGCATCGACACCCGGCAGTCGTACCCTTGATTTACCTAGCCGCGCTCAATGAGTGTCTTCAAAGCCGCCGAACGTGGTTCGGAATGACCGGTGGTAAATCGGGAAGTGCCATATAGGGAATCCTCCTGGTATTGCCTCCAGGGGGTCCTCTCAATGAACAAAGCCGCAACCTGCCCTTGCGACCTCAGCTGGATGTTGCGACGCAACCCATAGGAGGATCGATGCGCAGAGAAATCGCAGGCAGAGTCGGTGGCATTGTGGGCCCGCCGACCGACGGTTTCAGCCCGTCAACAGGTCTTCACGTGTTCCATCCCCGACTATTGCAGGCGTGCGGCTTGCATGCTCCCGCGATCACCCATCGGAAAGAGCGTTACGAACACTACGAAGAGTTGCGCGACTTCCGCTGTCGCCCCGGTCTTACAGCGGACGGTGACCTGTCCGACCTTGATAGGACGTGAAATGCGAACGCTGCTCATTGATCATCATGTGGATCTTACGCGCGCTGTGCGAGTTGCGCTCGGGGATAGCGGTTTTGCCGTTGATGTAGTTGGCAACCTGGAACAGGCATCGAGGGCATTTTGTTGCGCAACCTATGAAATTCTCCTGCTGGAGTTGGCTCTGCCAGATGGCGATGGCTTGGGCTGGCTGAGACAGCTAAGGAGCAACGGGCATTCAGTTCCAACCCTCATTATGAGTAGCATCAACGATCTCGAGAAGCGGATTGCAATTTTCAACGGTGGCGCGGACGACTTTCTGCTCAAGCCCGTCTCTTTCGATGAGCTCATCGCCAGAATGAGAGCCATTCTGCGCCGGTCGACACAGGTGACCGACCCCATCGTTGTATTTGGCAATCTCAATTTCGATCCGATCGGCCGACAGGTTTCCGTCTCGGGTCATCCTCTGAAGATCGCACGCCGCGAACTATGTATTTTAGAGCATCTGCTTATCCGTGCAGGCCGCATCGTGCCTCGTGCGCAGTTGGAAGATCACCTCTATTCGTTCAACGACGAGGTATCTGCCAACGCGCTTGAAGTCGGAATCTATCGCTTACGTGGACACCTGAGAAGGTCAGGTGCAACGCCACGTATCACGACCATGCGCGGCATTGGTTACATTCTTGAATTGACTGAGGCGGCATCCGCATAGTTGGTCTAAATTGAAAGAACAGACTGCCTGCCCGTCGTCAGGGTGAGCTTGTGGCCATAATGGACATCGCGGCCGCCCTTGACGATGGTGTCGGCATGCGGTTCGAACGGCTCTGTCGCAAACCTTTTTGTAAGCGAGCATGGCAAGAAAAACGCCTCAGCTGTGGAGGAGCACGTGATGTTCAAGGGCCGCCATTTCGACCAGGCTATCGGCTTCAAGTCGCATGCGAACGACGTGGTTGTCCTCTCCGGCATCGAGATGATCCACATGATGGGCAAGCGACAGGCGAGGTATGCCTACAAGGCTGTCGATCGCTGTTTCGATCTCCTCGCTGCCTGACGGACAGGCCGAAATGGCCGTTCACAACCCCATTTCCAGGTTTGCGACAGAGCCTTTTGTCGGCGTTGCCGGCTTCGAAGGGCCGGTGCGCGCCGAGCGGATCAAGATCACCCCCGGCCACCTCGCTGCGGCCACTCGCCGAGTACGAAGCGGCGGCCGGAGGGAGCTGGTGATGACGACCCTAGATCATGACCTGCTGATCGCAATCCTGGATCGGCTGAAGTTGACGGCGATCCGCGACCAGCTCGACACGCTCATGTCGAGCAAGATCGCGCAGTTCCCGTTTGTCCGCGAACTCGACGGCTTCGGCTTCGACGCGCAGCCATCGGTCTGCTTCAGCCAAACGTATTCATAGGTATGGGACAGGCTGCTATGTCCGCCACCCACGCCTGCTCCGAGGCCCTCCAGGGCAATGGTCTGAGACCTGGGCTCAAGCCCTTCGGCGAGGAGGATGAGACGCCGCTGGAGCTCGGGTGCAAGCGCTGCAACGCCCGCTCCGAGGCCCCACAAGGCCGTAGCGCAGTCGTCGGGGTCACGAGGCCCCTCGGCCATGACGACGAGACGCTGCTGGAGCCCGGTTGCAAGGGCTGCCACAGATGGCCTGAACCTGAATCCGCCTTTCTTGAGGCGTTGCGACTATCATCGCGGCGACACGCAGCTCTTGATTTGTGTGCGAAATCCTCAGCAGATCCATCGGGCTGAGCCGCTCAGCAATATCAACGAGAATGTCCAGCGGCAGATCAAGGATACTCAGAGGAGGAAACGCTCTTGAGGCTCAGAGCGCGTCTGCTCCACTATAGATCAGGGTGATTCACCGGGTCCTTCAACGCCAGCCGCCGGTTCCGATGAGAGAATTGTCCCTGATATCACGCTCGATGGAGTTAAATGCCGAGATGGGCGCCTTGCCACGCTCCTCAATGCCCCTCATGATTCACCGCCAATAGCTACCAACTGAATGAATCATCGTGATTGTGGCGCAGCGGAATCCTCAAGGATCGGGCAGTTCGTAGGGGGCGCCGGTTTGACCAGGTTGAGCCCGCGAATTGCTCGATCAGACAAGATCCTAATTCTCGACCATGCGGTGAGGCTCGAACGAGATCCTCGGGACGCACTCCAAGGTTTCGATCATGTTCGGCACACAAGGAAAGGGCGGCATTGCTGCCGCCCTGTCCGCTGTAAGTTGATAGGGGCTGGATTAAAAATCCATACCGCCCATCCCGCCCATGCCGCCCATACCGCCGCCGCCCATGCCGCCAGGCATGCCGCCGCCAGCTGACTCCTTCTTCGGAGCCTCCGCGATCATGGCTTCGGTGGTGACGAGCAGGCCGGCGACCGAGGCCGCGTCCTGGAGGGCAGTGCGAACGACCTTGACCGGATCGACGATACCCATGGCGATCATGTCGCCATATTCGCCGGTCTGGGCGTTGTAGCCGTAGGTCGCGCCCTTGTTGTCGAGGATCTTGCCGGCAACGATCGAAGCTTCCGCACCTGCGTTCGAAGCGATCTGACGGGCCGGAGCCTGCAGTGCACGACGAACGATGTTGATGCCGGCAGCCTGGTCGGCATTGACGCCGGTGACCTTGATGTTGGCCGAAGCGCGCAGGAGAGCGACGCCGCCGCCTGCAACGATGCCTTCTTCCACGGCCGCGCGGGTCGCGTTGAGGGCGTCATCGACGCGGTCCTTCTTTTCCTTGACTTCGACTTCCGTCGCGCCGCCGACGCGGATCACCGCGACGCCGCCCGCGAGCTTCGCCAGACGTTCCTGCAGCTTCTCCTTGTCGTAGTCCGACGTGGTCTCTTCGATCTGCTGCTTGATCTGGGCAACGCGGCCCTGGATCTCGTCCTTCTTGCCGGCGCCGTCGACAATGGTGGTGTTCTCCTTGGAGATCGACACCTTCTTGGCGCGGCCGAGCATGTTGAGGCCGACATTCTCGAGCTTGATGCCGAGGTCTTCCGAAATGACCTGGCCACCGGTGAGGATGGCGATGTCTTCCAGCATGGCCTTGCGGCGATCACCGAAGCCCGGCGCCTTGACGGCGGCGATCTTCAGGCCACCGCGCAGCTTGTTGACGACCAGCGTGGCCAGAGCCTCGCCTTCGACGTCTTCCGAGATGATGAGCAGCGGCTTGGAGGTCTGCACGACGGCTTCGAGAACCGGCAGCATGGCCTGGAGGTTGGACAGCTTCTTCTCGTGCAGGAGGATGTAGACGTCCTCGAGCTCGGCAACCATCTTGTCGGCGTTGGTGACGAAGTAGGGCGAGAGATAGCCGCGGTCGAACTGCATGCCTTCGACGACTTCCAGCTCGGTCTCGGCGGTCTTGGCTTCTTCAACCGTGATGACGCCTTCATTGCCGACCTTCTGCATCGCTTCGGCGATCATCTTGCCGACCGACTCGTCGCCATTGCCGGCGATCGTGCCGACCTGGGCAACTTCCTCGGAGGTCTTGATCTTCTTGGCAGCGTTGCCGAGAGCCGCGACCACTTCGGTCACGGCCAGGTCGATGCCGCGCTTCAGGTCCATCGGGTTCATGCCGGCGGCAACGGCCTTGTTACCTTCCTGGACGATCGACTGCGCCAGGACGGTCGCGGTCGTGGTGCCATCACCGGCGATGTCGTTGGTCTTCGAAGCAACTTCGCGGATCATCTGCGCGCCCATGTTTTCGAACTTGTCGGAAAGTTCGATTTCCTTGGCGACGGTGACGCCGTCCTTGGTGATGCGCGGTGCGCCGAACGACTTGTCGATGACGACGTTGCGGCCCTTGGGGCCGAGGGTCACCTTCACCGCGTCGGCGAGGATGTTGATGCCGTGAAGCATGCGCTCGCGCGCGTCGCGGGAGAATTTTACGTCTTTGGCAGCCATTTTTTAGCTCCTGGCAGGGGCTTGCGATCAAGCCCGAAATTCAGTTGACGGTGAGGCCGATAATCAGCCGATGATGCCCATAATGTCGGATTCCTTCATGATCAGAAGGTCTTCGCCATTGAGCTTGACTTCGGTGCCCGACCACTTGCCGAACAGGATGCGGTCGCCGGCCTTGACGTCCAGCGGGACCAGCTTGCCGGCTTCGTCGCGAGCGCCGGAGCCGACGGCGATGATCTCGCCTTCCTGCGGCTTTTCCTTCGCCGTATCCGGGATGATGATCCCGCCGGCGGTCTTGGATTCGGATTCGACCCGGCGTACGACCACGCGGTCATGCAGCGGCCGGAAATTCGACTTTGCCATTTTTGGATTTCCTTGGTGCGGATGTTGAACGGTGCTCCGTTGCCGGAGCATGCCTAGCACTCAGCCGAAGCGAGTGCTAACGCGGCAATGAGATAAGCCGCAGGCTCCTGCTAGTCAAGACGGAAGAGCAAAGAGCAAAGAGAAAAGAGAAGACAGCAAAGAGCAGCCAGCAAAGAGCGTGTAAGCATCGAGCCTTTTATGTGAACAATGTCGGGTATCCGACATATATGGGGCGGCTCACCCTCTGTAATTGAGCTTTATTCAGATGGTACGATTGGTGCAACGGGTGTTGCATTTGAACTCATCCAGAGGCTCGCACGGGTCGTGCTGCGTCAGCTTGGTCATGTCGAGCTTCAGAAGGCCATTTTTTGGCATTGGTTCTGTTGCTCCTATTGCCATTCATGACCAATCCTGCGCGCGTGAGCCGGCCGGCTAGATTCCAACCACGAGAGCGCCGCCGCTGAGACCCGCACCCGCCGCCGCCAGAAGGATTTTCTCTCCTGGCTGGAATGGCTTCATCTGGTTGGCGAGCGAGAGCGACAGCGGGACCGTCGCGGCCGAAGAGTTGCCGTATTCGGCAATCGTCTTGACAATTGCTTGGTCCGCAATGCCGAGGTTTCTTCCGACCGCGCCGAAAATCCGAGTATTGGCCTGATGCGGCACAAACCGGCCGACATTGTGTGGCCGCACTCCCGCAGTGGCTAGCGCGGCTGTCGAGCAATCGGTCATCATCTCGACGGCCTTTGCGAACACTTGGGGCCCGTCGGTCATCGTCATCCGGGTCTGCCCGAGGTCGAGGTCGCCATGGAACGGCGTGTTGCTTCCTCCTGCGGGAATCTGGATCAGCCCGTAGCGCGAGCCGTCCGAAGCCACCGAGGCACCGAGAATGCCCCGATCAGCATCATCGCACTGACCGATCACCAGGGCGCCGGCGGCATCGGCGAACAAGACTGAGCTCGCGCGCTCGGCTGGATTGATGCGGCGGCTGAGGATGTTGGCGGCGATGACCAGCGCTGGTTTGCCATGCAGGCGGGTGAACCCGTCCGCAAACATGAGCGCATAGATGAAGCCGGCGCTGGCGCCGGTAAGAGCGACCGCGCCTGCGCGGCCAAGGCCAAGCTTGTGTGCGACCAGCGGCGCGCTTGGCGGCAGAAGATGGTCGGGCGTCGAGGTGGCAAGCAACAGCAGACCGATGTCGTGGCGCGCAATACCGGCGTTCACCAGCGCCATGTCGCCAGCCCGGGTGGCAAGACCCGACAGCGTGTCTTCGTCCGTTGCCCAGAAGCGCGAACGGATTCCGGTACGCCTTTCGATCCAGCCCGGCTCGAGGCCGAGATTGCTCTCGATCTCGGCATTGGCCACCTTGCGCCCAGGCACGTGATGGCCAAGTCCGAGAATGCGCGACGACTTGCTCATGGCCTTGACCCGAAGCGTTCCCCGGCCTCCTCGATGGCGTCATATAGTCGTTCGAGCTCGTCGCCTGCGATGCAATAGGGTGGCAGAAGGTAGAGGACATTGCCGAGCGGGCGCACAAGTAGGCCGCGCTCGAGGAAGAAAGCGCGCAGCTTCGGACCAATCTCGGCGAGATAACCTGCTGAACCGGTTCGCAGGTCGAGCGCCGCGATCGTTCCCGTGGCTCGACAGTCGGCAAAATATGGATTGTCCCGAAAGCGTTGCAGCCCGACGGCCTGCATCACGCTCAAGGCCGTGATCCGCCCGGCCACTGGCTCGTCGCGCCAGATCTCGACATTGGCGAGTGCTGCCGCACAGGCAATCGGATTGGCGGTGTAGGAGCTCGAATGGAAAAACGTCTTCTTCCGGTCCTCGGAATAGTGCGCCCGGAAGATGGCATCGGTGACAAGCGTTACGGCCAGCGGGATGGTGCCGCCGGTCAAGCCTTTGGAGGTGCACAGGATATCTGGAGAAATCGATGCCTGCTCGCAGGCGAACATGGTTCCGGTGCGTCCCCAGCCGGTCATCACCTCGTCGGCGATCAGCAGCGAGCCGGAGGCCTCAGTGATCTTCTTCAATTCGGCCAGAACCGATGCTGGATACATCAGCATGCCGCCGGCGCCCAGCACCAGCGGCTCGACGATCAAGGCTGCGGCTCGTCGATCGCGGGTCACAGCCTCGAAACGATCCAGCGTCTCCTGCTCGTGCCCCGCGGCCGGAAAGGGGATGATGTCGACCTCGAACAGCAAGGGTTCATAGGCGGCGTTGAACACGCCACGCGCACCGACGCTCATCGTTCCAATCGTGTCACCATGATAGCTGTGCTCCATGACGACGATGCGCGAGCGCGGCGCGCCGATGTTGCGGAAATAACCGAGCGCCATCTTCAGCGCGACTTCGACTGAGGTCGAGCCACTGTCGGAATAGAACACCCAGTCGAGTCCAGCGGGAGCGAGGCCGACAAGCGCCTTGGCCAAGCGCTCTGCCGGCTCGTGCGTGAAGCCCGCAAAGATAATCTGGTCGAGGCTCGACGCGGTTGTCTCGATTGCCTTCATGATGCGGGGATGGCGGTGGCCATGTGTGACGACCCACCAGGAGGAGATGGCGTCCAGGATGCGGGCGCCGTCGGCCCTGTGGAGATAGGCGCCCTCAGTCAGGACGATTTCTGGGATCGCATTCTCGAGTGCGTGCTGGGTGAAGGGATGCCACACATGAGACTGCGACATCAGTCACCTCCAGTAATCGAGGCGAAGGCGAAGCCGGCAACCATTGCGTCCCTCAGTGTTTTCCCCGTCAGCACATCGAGGTGCGGCAGCCTGCCGAGCTGCGGGGCACCGCTGAATTCCACGATGGTCCGTTGCGTATCGGCCATCTCATCGCCGATGAAAGCGATGCCCGCCAACGGGATGGAGCGGGCGCGGAGCGCCTCGACCGATAGCAAGGTGTGGTTGATGGTGCCGAGTGTGGTGCGGGCGCACAGAATAACGGGCAGCCGCCATTCAGCGAAGATGTCGATTAACCTTGTGCGCCGGTTGAGCGGCACCATTAGGCCGCCGGAGCCTTCGATGACGAGCGGCGTCGGTAGGACGGGAAAAGCAAGATCGGCAGCCTTGATCGCCACGCCGTCGATCTCGGCCGAACGATGCGGCGACAGCGGGCTCCGCAAGCGGTAGGCTTCCGGCAGCACGCGCTCTGAGGGCAAGCCGGCAAGCCGCGCGACAACCTCGCTGTCGGTCTCGCCGTCGAGGCCCGATTGCACCGGTTTCCAGTAAAAGCCGTCCAGCAAACCGGCGAGCCCAGCCGCAAACACGGTCTTGCCAACTCCGGTATCCGTTCCGGTGATGACGATGCGTTGGGTCATATCGCCTCCGGTGATGTTTCGGCCAACACCTCGACCAGCGCCTCGACCATGGCGGAAATGTCGGCTTCGCCAATATTGAGCGTCAGTGAGATGCGCAGCCGCGACGTGCCCTCGGGCACGGTCGGAGGACGAACGCCGCGTATGTCGAAGCCGCGGGCCTGCAGGCGCGCCGCCACTGCCATGGTGCGCCTGACATCGCCGATTACTAAGGGCTGGATCTGAGAGCCACTTGGTGTCACACCCCAGCGATTGACCAACCGGCCGGCGCTGGCGACGCGTTCATGCAGCTGAACACGCCGCATAGGCTCGTCGGCGAGCATTGCGAGTGCCTCGCGCGCCACGACCGCCATCAGTGGCGATGGCGCGGTTGCGTAGATGAATGGCCGGCAACGGTTGATCAGATATTCGCACAGTGCCCTCGGCCCGGTGACGAGCCCACCAGATGCGCCGAGCGCCTTGCCGCAGGTGTGGAGCGCTATGATGTTGTCGCGGCCCTCGAAAGCGGCGGCAAGCCCCCGGCCATCCGGTCCCCAGACGCCGGTGGCATGCGCCTCATCAATGACGATGAATGCGCCGTGCCGATCGGCAAGTGCGACCAGGCTCTCCAAAGGCGCGCAGTCGCCATCCATGCTGTAAAGGCTTTCCACCGCGATCCAGACGCATCCCATGCCGCCTGCGACGCGCCAACGTGTAATCGCATCCTCGACAGCGGTGGCGTCGTTGTGCGCGGCCAGCACGAACTGTGCGCGCCCGGCCTGCGCACCCTCATGCATGCTGGCATGGGCGAGCTCATCGACAACCAAAAGATCGCCCTTCTGCGGCAGGGCGCTCAGCAGAGCGAAGTTGGCGATGTAGCCGCTGCCGAAGAACAGCGCGCGGTCGGCTCCAAAGAATGCCGCCGCGTCTGCCTCGAGCTGCTCGTGTTCCGGTGCATTGCCGCGCAACAGCCGCGACCCGGTGGCGCCAACCGGCGTGCCCCGCGCAATCGCCGCCACAACCGCATCGCCAAGTCTTCTGGACGCGGCCAGCCCGAGATAGTCGTTCGACGAGAAGTCCAGCCCGGCGCGGGGCGAAAGCGTCCGCAGCCGGTCCTTGCGCGCTAGCCCCTGCAAGGTCGCATCATAACGGGCAAGCGGCGCCCCGTTCATTGCGCCTCGAGTTCCATCGGATCGATGCCAAGGCGCCGGAACAGCAAGGTGTCCTTGTCCTCACCGGGATTGTCCGCCGTCAGCAGCGTGTCGCCGAAGAAGATCGAGTTGGCGCCGGCAAAAAAGCACAGCGCCTGCATCTCGTCAGTCATCGCGGTGCGGCCGGCGGACAGACGGACATGCGATTTCGGCATCATGATGCGCGCCAGCGCGATCACGCGCACGAATTCGATCGGCTCAATGGGCTTGGCGTCTGCAAGCGGCGTACCGGCGATCGGGATCAGCATGTTGATCGGAACGCTTTGCGGATGTTCCGGCAGATTGGCCAGCGTCACCAGCATGTCGATCCGGTCCACCGGCTCCTCGCCCATGCCGACAATGCCTCCACAGCAGACCTTGATGCCGGATTTGCGAACGTGGTCAAGCGTCTCGAGCCGCTCGGCAAAGCTCCGCGTACCGATGATCTCGCTATAGTAGCGTTCTGACGTATCGATGTTGTGGTTGTAGTAGTCGAGGCCCGCCTGCTTCAGTCGAGCGGCTTGCTCAAGATCGAGCATGCCGAGTGTCATGCAGGTCTCCAGGCCCAGCGCCTTGACGCCTTCGACCATCGCCACCACCGCATCCATGTCGCGCGCCTTGGGGTTTCGCCAGGCCGCGCCCATGCAATAACGGGTGGCGCCGGCATCACGCGCCTTGGTCGCTTCGGCGATGACGCGCCTGACATCCATCAGCTTGGACGCCTCCAACCCGGTTTCGTGACGCGCCGACTGGCTGCAATAGCCACAATCCTCCGGGCATCCTCCGGTCTTGATGCTGAGCAGCCGGCTGAGCTGGACCTTGTTTGGATCGAAATTCTGGCGGTGCACCGTTTGCGCCAGGAAGAGGAGATTGTTGAAGGGGGCATGGTAAAGTGCCTGAGCCTTCTCCAAGGTCCACGCTCCAGGGTCAGGGGGGTCAAGAGATTTGGCCTGTGGCGGTGTCTGCGTTGAACTTGCCGTTTGCATCTCCATGCTGTTCCTCCGGTCTGTCTTGCGGGTCTTTGCTATCTGACTATGATGATCGGAAAGGACAGTTGACCCAATCCTGTTCGTTACTCAGACAATCATGAGCCCCGATGGTCGAGGCCGATATCCAGGATCGGCGCGCTGTGGATGAGTCGGCCGACCGAAATCAGATCAACGCCGGTCGCGGCAACCGCTCGCGCTGTATGCGACGTGATCCCGCCAGAAGCCTCGGTGATAGCGCGGCCACCGACCATTGCGACGGCGCGGCGAAGATCGGGGAGGGACATGTTGTCGAGCAGAACCGCATCGGGAGCGAAGCCAAGTACCTCCTCCAACTGGGCCAGAGTATCGACCTCGACTTCGATCTTGACGAGATGACCGGCCGCTCTTCGTGCTCGCTCGAGCGCTGGCCGGACGCCGCCTGCGATGGCGATGTGGTTGTCCTTGATCAAAATTGCATCGTCCAGGCCGAAGCGGTGATTGGACCCGCCACCTGCGCGCACGGCATACTTTTCGACTGCCCGCAATCCGGGCGTCGTCTTGCGGGTGCAGACGATCTTCGCGCCATATCCACGAACCGCAGCGACGATCGATGCCGTTGCTGTGGCGATGCCGCTCAGATGGCACAAAAAATTGAGTGCCGTCCTTTCGGCTGTGAGAATGGCCCGGGCCGGGCCAACCACTGATGCAATGACCTCTCCATCCACGACATTGCAGCCGTCTGCCCGCTCCACGGAGATTTCGACACCAGGATCAATCAAGCCGAAAGCGAGCATCGCCAGATCGATGCCGGCGACAACTCCGGACTGTCGCGCCACCAACACGGTTCCCGCTTGGCATTCCTTCGGGACGATGGCGTCCGTGGTCAAGTCGCCGGCTCTGCCAAGGTCTTCAAGAAGAGATGCCCGTACAAGCGGCTCAAGCAGGACCGTGGGGAGCGGTGAGAGCATCATCCCTTTGCACCTTCGGAGCTTGGCGAGTGTCCGAGTTCCCGCGCAGCCGCCAAGGCGGCTTCGAGCGTGATTTCGGACCGTCGGGCGGCAGTCTCATGATGAGGAAAATCTGTCCGGTAATGAGCGCCGCGGCTTTCTTCGCGCAACAAGGCGGCAACAGCAATCATTAGCCCGACAGCCGCCGGATCCGAGACCGCATCCTTGCTTTCGGCGAGCGGCAATAAGGCACGCGCGGCTGCTTTCAACGCTTGACCATCCCGGACGATGCCGAGTGCGCGCGACAGAAAAACGCGCACGGCTATCGGAGCGGGCGGTGGGTAAACGTTCGCAAACGCAGGCCTTGTTCTGCGCGCAGGCGTTCCGGCGACGCTTTCAGCGACCCAGCGGGCGCACACGATTGCCTCCGTCAAGGAATTGCTGGCGAGCCTGTTGGCGCCATGCAGTCCTGTCGAAGCGACTTCGCCGCAGGCCCACAGCCCCTTGACGGAGGTCCTGCCCGAGCTGTCCACGGCAACGCCACCCATGTGGTAGTGTTGGGCCGGACGAATGGGGATGAGATCGCGCGCGGGATTGATGCCCGCTCCAAGGCAGGCTGATGCGATTGTCGGGAAATGTCGAGCGAATGCCAGGCCTGGCCGTTGTCGGGCATCGAGAAAAACATGGTGGCCGTCCGCAAGATGGTTCCACACGGCGCGGGCCAAGACATCGCGAGGCGCAAGTTCCGCCCCGGGCACGCTCTGGAGAAAAGCCTGGCCGGTTTCATCGATCAGGGCAGCACCTTCGCCTCGCACAGCCTCGCTGACCAGCGCCATAGGGCGTTCTGGGCCGTCAAGCGCGGTCGGGTGGAACTGAATGAATTCGAGGTCGGCTAGGACAGCTCCAGCGCGGGCCGCAAGCGCAAGGCCTTGTCCGCAACTGCCCCAAGGGTTCGTGGTGTCGAGAAACAGTCCCCCGATGCCACCGGTGGCGAGAACCACCCGCCGTGAGCCGAAGAAGAAAGGTGCGATCGAACAGCTCGCCCAGACGCCTCGGATCGCATTCTCTCGCACTGCGAGCCGGCGCGCTTCCACGCCCTCCACGACAACTATCGACGGAGTGGAACGCACAGCCGCGATCAGCGCACGCATGATCTCACGCCCGGTGCCGTCCCCATGCGCATGAACGATGCGACGTCGGCTGTGTGCGGCCTCCAATCCGAGGCACAGTGATCCTTCCGGCGTGCGGTCAAAGCGAACCCCAAAGCCCGCAAGCCCCTCTATGGCCTTGGGCGCGGCTTGGAGGATGCGGCTCGCCACGTCTCTGTCGCAGAGACCATCCCCGGCGGCAACCGTATCGGCCAGGTGCATTGCCGGATCGTCGTCTTCGCCGAAACTTGCAGCCAGGCCCCCCTGGGCCCAGGTGCTCGAGTTGTCAGCTCCCAGCAGCGACCTTGACAGAAGAAGCACCGGCTCCGGCGACAGTTGAAGCGCGGTCATCAGTCCGGCGATGCCGCCGCCGATGATGATGGGCCGCCCGAAGAAGCTGCGGAGGTCGGCGCTCAAACTGCCAGCATCCGTTCGACCGCTAGCCGCGCGCGCCCGGCGATCCCGGGTTCGACGGTTACGACATGGTGGTTCTGCTCGAGCGCCGTGCGGATGTTGGCAAGCGTGATCCGCTTCATATGCGGGCACAAATTGCAGGGCCGGATGAACTCGACCTCTGGGTGCGCTAACGCGACGTTGTCGCTCATTGAGCATTCCGTCATCAGCACGACACGTGGCGGCCTTTGCCTTTCGACATAGTCGGACATGGCAGCCGTCGAGCCGGAAAAATCTGCTTCAGCCACGACGTCGGGCGGGCATTCGGGATGGGCGAGCACGACCACGCCGGGATGGCTTTCGCGCAACTCGCGGATGTCGGCCGGTGTAAAGCGCTCATGCACCTCGCAACGCCCTTTCCAGGCGATGATCTGCACATCTGTCTGAGCGGCGATATTCTGGGCCAGATATTCGTCCGGCAACATGATCACCCGGAGAACCCCAAGGGATTCGACGACCGCCTTGGCGTTGCCGGATGTACAGCAGATATCCGACTCGGCCTTCACTTCGGCGGACGTATTTACATAAGTGATGATCGGAACGCCGGGATAACGCTGGCGCATCAAGCGCACGTCTTCTGCCGTGATTGAGTCCGCCAACGAGCAACCGGCGCTGAGATCCGGAATGAGCACGGTCTTGCCCGGATTGAGGAGCTTGGCCGTTTCGGCCATGAAATGGACGCCGGCCAGCACGATGACTTGCGCCTCGACCGTCGCAGCCGTGCGGGCTAGTGCCAAGCTGTCGCCGACGATGTCGGCCACGCAGTGGAAGATCTCGGGCGTCTGATAATTGTGCGCCAGGATGATCGCGTTGCGCTCGCGCTTCAGCGCAAGGATCGCCTCGATATCCTCGGCGAAAGCCGGCCATTCACTCGGCGGGATCACTCGTCGGACGCGCTCGTAGAGCAACGCGGCCGTAGGCAGCATGGCGCCCATCGACCCCCTCCCGCTTATACTCTAACTGAAAATAACCAGCATATACTTGCTGTGAGTATAAGGGATGTCAACCCCGCGCCAGCGGCAATTTTGTCCCGGCGATGAGCCTATCGTCGAGAACGGCGTGGCGGAAACGGAAAAGCTTCGCTGGCCGGCCGCCGGTCTCAGTGGTGGCCTCTCCGGTCTCCTCGACCAGCTCCTGCTGTTCGATCAGTCGGCGAAAGTTCGGCTTGTGGATGAGCCTGCCGGCGAGCGCCTCCACGGTTCGCTGCAGCTGCAAAAGCGTGAAGACCGGCGGCATCAGCTCAAAGACGACTGGGCGGTATTTGATCTTGGAGCGCAGCCGCGCAATGCCGGTCGCCACGATGCGGCGATGATCGGCGACCATGGACTTGCTGGGCACCAGCGGCGGGGGTCCTGCGTCCCGCCCTCTTACGGCCTCTTGGACCAGGCCTGCTTCGTAGACTAACTCATAGCGTTGAAGCGTGAGTTCCTCGTTCCAAAGGCGGTCGTCGAAGCCAAAGGCTATCGTCGCCCGCTGCCAGCGTTCACGTCGCGTGGCCGAATCGCCAACCCCGTTTGCCCATTCGATCAGGCGCGGCCGCAGAACGTCCAGCACGACCGCAGGCGTGCCGGAGCGGTGGTCCTCCCATGGAAAATATTCATACCAACTCTGCCATCCGCACTTGGGCGAGCCCGCTGCCTGTTCCTTGCGCGTCAATGCCAGATAGCTGATGGAGATGACGCGCTGCTGGCGCTCGGCGCCGATGCGATCCCGATCCGCGAACGTGTAGAGTTGCTCAATGTACCCCAGCCGATGGCCGGTTTGCTGCTCGACCCACCCCCTCAAGCCGGATTGCAGCGATCGGTGCTCAAGCGCAAAGGGACCGGAGGGCAAGGTGTCCGCCTGGCCGATGGTGAGGACACAGGGTTGACTGCCGTTTACGGCGACCACAAAGGCGATCAAGTCCACTTTGACGTTGTCGGCCTTGCCGGCGGCTCTGTCTTTCCTGAGTCCTATTGCCTGATCGTCCATTATTTGGCCAACTCGGGGGCACCTTAATCGATTTAGTGTAAGCGTGCCAATTGGCACGTCAACACCCCGCAGCTGCATGGCCATTTTTTTGCTCTTCGCACCTGCACAAAAATGTGCCAAAGGCGACAGCCGCAGCTGGTAACGTAGGGGAAGGAGGGTCCCATGAGCGCTTATGGTGACACCAGGGCGATCACACCGCCGGATATTCGTTCGCGCAAAGGTGGGACGCCGCTCGTCTGCCTTACCGCCTACACCACCCCAGTCGCCCGGCTTGTCGATCCCCATTGTGATGTGGTGCTCGTCGGCGACAGCGTCGGCATGGTTCTCCACGGCCTGCCCTCGACGCTCGGCGTCACGCTGGAGATGATGATCACGCACGGCCAGGCGGTGCGCCGTGGCATCAAGCAGGCGCTGATGGTGGTCGACCTGCCGTTCGGTTCCTACGAGGAAAGCCCAGAGCAGGCTTTCCGCAATGCCGCGCGCGTCATGGCCGAGACCGGCTGCACGGCCGTCAAGCTCGAAGGCGGCGAAGCGATGGCAGAGACGATCGGCTTCCTCGCCGCACGCGGCGTGCCCGTCATGGCCCATGTCGGATTGACGCCGCAGGCCATCAACACCATCGGTGGCTACCGCGTACAGGGCAGGGGCGGGGATGCCGAGCGCATCAGGCGCGACGCAATTGCGGTGGGCGAAGCGGGCGCCTTTGCGGTCGTCCTGGAGAAGGTTCCTGAGGCGCTCGCCCGCCGGATCACCAAGGAGGTGGCGACCCCGACCATTGGCATCGGTGCCTCGGCAGCCTGTGACGGCCAGATTCTCGTCGTCGACGACATGCTGGGCCTCTTCGGCGACTTCCGGCCCAAGTTCGTCAAGCGCTATGCTGAACTCCGGGAGGCGGCTGCGGCTGCGATCGCTTCCTATGCGCGCGAGGTGAAGGAGCGCCAGTTTCCCGCCGCAGAGCACGTGTTTGCCGATGCGCCCAAGCCCGCCGACACGGACGCCACCAAGAGCGGAGAAGCAGCGTGAGCGTGCCGATCGTCAGGAGCGTTGACCAGCTTCGCGAAAGCGTCGCCGCATGGCGCTGCGAAGGTGTGAGGATAGCCCTGGTGCCAACGATGGGCGTCCTGCATGAGGGCCATCTCAGCCTGGTGCGCGCTGCACTCGAGAAGGCAGACCGTGTGATAGTGACGCTCTTCGTCAACCCGAAGCAATTCAACAGCCAGGCCGATCTTGCCGCGTATCCCCGCACCGAGGACGAGGATGCCGCCAAACTGGCACCGGTTGGCGCGCACCTGCTTTATGCGCCAGATGCAGAGGAGATGTATCCGGCGGGCTTCGCCACCACCGTTTCGGTTTGCGGTGTCAGCGAAGGCCTGTGCGGTACATTCCGGCCGGGGCATTTCGACGGCGTGGCGACCGTCGTCGCCAAGCTCTTCCTGCAGACCAGCGCTGACTTCGGCTTCTTTGGCGAAAAGGACTTTCAGCAAATTCACCTGGTCAGGCGCATGGCCCGGGATCTGGATATTCCAATCACCATTGTTGCCTGTCCGACAGTCCGCGAAGCCGACGGTCTTGCGCTATCATCGCGCAATGTGCGGCTCTCGCCAGCGGAACGCGCTGTTGCTCCCAAGCTATCATCGGTCCTGCTCAAGACGGCTGAGCGGCTTGAGCGCGGCTCACCCATCCTGCCAACGCTTGCAGAATCTCGCGCAGCAATTCTGGCTGCAGGCTATCGCGAGGTCGAATACCTGGAACTTCGCGATGAGGCAGATCTGCACCCGATAACAAGCCTCGATCGACCGGCACGGTTGCTTGCCGCCGCCTGGCTCGGCGGCACACGGCTCATAGACAACGTCAGACTATTTCGGATTGGTTCAACAGATTAGCCACGTTCTCGGCACGCGCCGTATTCGTCCGGGATCATCTAAAACAAGGTCTCTGCCTGGCATTGAGCGTTACGGAGGTTACGCACAGGACACATGCATCGCGTGTTTGAGAACTTCGTCGAGCAACTGTCTGCAAGTGTTGATGCTGCCGATCTCGGTGAGGCAATGGCCTCCGCTGCAGCCGGCTTCGACTTCCCGCTATTCGCCTATTTCACCTACCCGTCAGCCTCCGGCGACGCCCCCCAATTGATTCAAACTATCCTTCATCCTGGACGTCACGTTATCTGCAACAGCGGTACCACAGTCTCGATCCGGTCATCCTGCGCGGGCTGCAAGGCTGGGATACATTCGATTGGGGTGTGGATCGCGCTCGGCACGGTCTGCCGAATTCGCAGCAACAAATTCTAGAGAGTGCGGCTGAGTTTGGCATCTGCGGCGGCCTGACGATGTCCATGCATGATCATCTCGGCCGGTTTGCTGCCCTGACCTTTGCTTCCGACGAGTCCCGTCCGCCTCTGTTGCGGTCACTGGCACGTTACGAAAAAGCATTGCAGCTGGTGGCCATCAACTTTCATATCCATGTCCGGCGAAGGCTCGCCGATCACCGCGTGGTGGATGGTGTAACGCTCACCCCGCGGGAGTTCGAGTGTCTGAAATGGGCGGCGCGCGGCAAGTCGGCTTGGGATACTAGCCAGCTTCTCGGCGTCTCAAAGCGCACCGTGACCTTTCATCTGGAAAACGCCAAGGCAAAGTTTGGCGTTCGAACGATCAACCAAGCCGTTGCACGAATGGCTGCCTCCGGCCTGACGAGATCCTGATTCTCAGCCACGATACCTGTAAACCTCTACAGGCTGCATCGCTGTCAGCTTTGCCCTTCGATGGCGGGAACACATCCCACATGGAGGCGACCATGATGCAACTGATAGCACCAGACTTTTACAGTGATTTTGCAGGCGAGCTCAAAGAGATGCACGGGCTCAGGTTTCGGGTGTTCAAGGAAAGGCTCGATTGGGAAGTTGATACCGAAGACCAGATGGAATCCGATCCGTTTGATGCTCTCAAGCCTGTCTATCTGCTCCTCAAAGGATCCGACTGGCGAATTCGCGGTTGCGTGCGTCTTTTGCCCAGCACCGGACCCACAATGTTGCGCGACACCTTCCCGGTGCTGCTGGGTGCTGACGTCGTGCCCTCGACCACCGACATATGGGAGAGCAGTCGTTTCGCGCTCGATCTTCCTCCGTCGGCGCCCAAGGCAGCGGGCGGGCTGGCCCAGGCGACCTACGAGCTCTTCGCGGGCATGATCGAGTTCGGCTTGGCCAAGGATCTGACCCGGATCGTAACGGTGACGGACACGCGCATGGAGCGGATCCTCCGCCTTGCTACGTGGCCATTGTCGCGCATCGGAGAACCCAAGTGCGTCGGCAAAACGGAGGCGGTGGCTGGGTTTCTCGAGATTTCCCACGCGAGCCTTTTGCGCATCCGCAGCAGGGGACGTCTGAGCGGACCGGTACTGTGGCAACCGGTTCTAGGCCCGTCAGCATAGCGCCATTGTGGACACCTGTGCCATGAAGGATGCTGGTTTGTCCAAGGAAGCGACGGTCGGCCTTGTATGCTGGCCGGACTGGCGTCGCCAGGACGCTTACCACTACGCCAGACGATTGCCACGCACTGGCTGGGCCTGGGAGTTTCTTCGGCGCAATCCACAATTCCAGCGCGACCACGCCAAAATGGCACCGTCCGCCTGCTTTGTCGGAACCCAGGCCGACATGAAGATAATCGAGTTGACGACAGAATCAGCTTTCCTAAGACAATGGAGCCTCCTTTTTCGCGGACGCGCCACAGTCGGACGCTACATCGGCGAGGGTCTTTTGGGATCCGCGCGATTGCGCCTGTATTCTACGAGCGGCCGCGGAGCCGCTGGGGCTCGACCACGATTTTGAACCGCTTCACCTTTCTTCGCTCTCATGCTGCAAGGACATCCTGCTGACAGCTGCGGGCATGCAGCACGTGCTGCTGAGGGAGAACTGCCGGAGTCTGCAGATCGCCGTTTCCGGTGCGTCCGTCCTCCGCCCGTTGCGGCTATATGTCGACGCGATCCTTCAGCCGCAGCACCTCAAGTTCCATGTCGCTGCCCTTCAGTTCCTGAACGACATCAATGATTGCCGCCGCGTGTCAGCTGCTTGCTTTCCGCCGGAACACCGCGGAGCGCGTCTGCGTATTGTACTGCAGGCTTTGGATGGCTCGCTGGCGGGAGCATCTCATCAGGAGGTCGCCATTGCCTTGTTCGGGAGACGCCGTGTCGAAGAAGATTGGCGTCATCCAGGCGGCCATCTTCGCGATCAGGTACGTCGCGCCATCCAACGCGGCCGCTACCTGATGGGCGGCGGCTACAGACAGTTCCTGAGGTAATTGGAGTGGTTGCGATTGTCTTATACGAACGCGCAACCTCCATTTTCTCACTGCAATGGTGCGTTGCACAAAACGTGGCAAGCGCCTAGTTCTTCCGCGGCGAATCGGGTTTCGGCGAAACACCGGGACCCAACTTCGTCGATAAGTGCATTCATGACCTGAGGACCCCGATGACCGTTATGAACTCCGACAAAGCCGGCGCTGCAAGCCTTGAGACAATCGCGCGAAACGGCAGCATGCTGCGTCGCATAGCCGTACGCATTCCGACCTACCTGTCGGATATTCGCGAGAACCCGGCGTGGCTGCCCATGTTCATGTTGGCGCGCACCATGCCGGCACGGAGAATGCACTGGCGTGGTGCAAAGCCGGTCCGAAGGCCGCAAAGAGCCCAGGACACGATGTTTGCCGGTGTCAATTGCCACGACGTTGTCGACGCGCTGCGGATGGATGGGCTTTTTCCCGGCCTTGTCCTGCCTGCAATGGTGGCTGAAGATGTAGCCGCATTCGCCAGGTGCACACCTTGTTTCGGCAATTTCGATCGCCGACTCGAGTTCATGCCGGCGGAGCATGCGGAGGCTGAGGCGCGATTTGGCCGTCCGTTGCTCAGCGGCCATTATTTCGAGCGCATTCTGGGCTGTAAGTCGGCCGTTGCCATCCAAAACGATCCGCTGCTCATGGATATCGCGGCGCACTATCTCGGCGGCCAGGCGACGCTGATCACGACGCGCGTCTGGTGGAGCTTCCCGACCGGCCAGGCGTCGGACGCGGACAAGAACCTGGCTTCGCTCGGCAAATACCACTTCGACCTGGACGACTGGCGGATGCTGAAGTTCTTTTTCTATCTGGTGCCCGTCGACGAGGGGACCGGCCCGCATATCTATGTTCGCGGCAGCCATGATCGCCGCGCCCTCAAGCACCAATTTACGCTTGTCGTCGGCCATCCAGCGCAAGAGGTTCTGGACGTCTACGGCAAGCAGAGTCCGGTCACGCTGACCGGCAAGGCCGGTTTCGGTTTCGTCGAGGATCCGTTCGGGTTCCATATGGGCACCGTGCCGTCGCACAGGCCACGGCTGATGATGGAAGTTGGCTTCGGCGTTTCTCCTCCATCGCGCCGCCGCTTCCATGGCGAGCCTGTGATCCGCTGATTTCGAAAAGTCCCGAAACAGCCTTCCCGTTGTGAGGGAAGATAAGGCTATGCCGCCAATCGATCTGTTCCGGGCCAAAAGCGGTTGTCTGCACATGCCCTGAACTTGGCTGGTGCAATGAGTCTCGCCATTGCTCCAGCCAGCGCATCAGTGCCTGTTTAATCGAGGTTAGATGGCAGTGCGCCCAAGAGATCCTCCTCGATATCGCCTGCCGCGCGAAGCCTCAGATGCTCTTCGAAACCTCCTTTACGGACCAAGTCGTCTCGGGTCTCCTTTGAGTGGCCGGAAGGTGGTGCACAGCCGTATCGTGCTTCGGGATCCTGAACGAAGGCGAGGGGCGGTTTGTTCCTCGCGCGGCGCATGCAGCGGTGCCGGCATGACAGCTTCGTCTTGGATCCCGATGCTCGGCAACGTCGGCGGTGAAGGCTCTGTCTAGGCGGCTTACGTGACTCCAATGCAGGAGATCGACCATCTCCTGTTCGAGCACATTCGTTGGCGATCACCGTCGCGGCGCTACGGACGCCGCGGCGCCTGCGATCAATGCAGTTTGCCGACTAGCCGAGCGTATTCGGCTTCGGCCCTGCCATATGACCCATCTGCCAGCGCAATTAGACGCGCGCGATCAAGAATGACTACCTCTCCTCGCATTGAGCGTATCAGACCTTGGCCCTCCAAGGTTTGCAGCGCTATGGTGACGCCGGGCCGCCTGACACCGAGCATAACTGATAAGAACTCGTGCGTAATCGCAAAGCTGTTCCCGTCGACGCGATCATCACACATCACCAGCCATCTTGAGAGCCTGTCGACTATGTTCATCCGGGCATTGCTGAGCGCGGTGAAGCTTGCCTGGAGGTGAAAGTAGTGAACGTAGCGGAGCAGAAAGGTTCGCAAGGTTGGGCTTGTCAGAAGCGCCTTGGTGAAGAGGCCCGCGTCGATAACAAAGGCTCGGGCTTCTAATTGGACGTAACAATCGTGCGTTGACCGGTCATCGCCCATGATAAGCGCTGAGCCGGTCATGCCCTCACAACCAATGATTCCGATCTCAGCTTCGATACCAGGCCGCAGCTCGCCCACCACTGACCCGAGACCGCTCTCGAAGAAGTACACGGTGCTGATTGGTGACCCCGCCACTTCGAGATGCGTCTTCAGCCCAAGGGAGACGCTTTCGAAATGAGGTTGCAGCAATGCCAAATCTGCCGAGCACATTCGAAGCAGCAGCGAATTGCGATAGATCGAATTTTGGCCGGTGTCGCGTTGCGCGGCAGTGTGAGTTTGTGAACTGGAGTCTGTCATAGCTCCCTCTCCCTATTGGGGCGGAAGCATGTTGATCGCTCACAGCCGACGGACGCCCTTAGAGTTGCCGTCGATGGCACACTGTATGCCTGCCGACCGCGGATGTCCCATTTTTTAATCAATTACGTTAAGGCCCGAGCCAAGCTTTGGCGCACCCGCTCTAACGCGGCATTCAGATGCTCCAGAAATTCGTCATCGCTTTTGGTCGCCAAGCCGACTTGTCGAGCGCGAGTTACAATGCGCTCCTGGAGTGAAACCGCTGTCTCATAGTGGTCCACGATCATCTGAAATGAAGCGCTCATTGGGGCGGATTCAAAGAGCTGTGCCATTCTGGCAATGTAGTTCCAAGATGATGAGAGTCCATGCGGCCGCCGCTTGGGTAACAATCGTACAATATACCTAAGACTGGCCGCGCTCTTTGGTTATCCTCCCAGAAATCCGTAGCCTCGCGAGGCGCAGCTTCTCTTCGCCCTCCGACCTCGTGACCGGCGGACCAGTCCCGGCTTCAGCCATTCGGCCTTGTTCTTCTTATGCTCCTTCGGGACCGCCGACCTCGCCCTGCACACGATTCCACAGCGTTTGCCTCTTGTAGGCCTTGAAGGCTACTATCGGCCGCCCTTGTAGGGCCGCTTTCAGCCATGATCACCTCGGGGCGCTGAACGAAGCGCGTGCTTGTCGACTCTGTCGGTCGTCGCAGACGCTTACGGAGGCCTCACCGCAGAGGGCGATGCGAACTCCGGCTCGACGACGGCTGTCAAATCAGACTGCTGTGGATGCACTACCACCGATCGGTACTAGGATTCTCGACCTCGGTAATAAGCTGGTCTGTACAGCTAGCGACTTTCCTGCCTAGCAATATCAAAAGTCAAACCCCGCCGAAGATGCATATGCCTGGCAGCACGCGTCGGTCTTTGGCCACGCATCTGCCAAACCGAAATCAAGTAGCCCGCCATCGCGCGACCCTCAACGCGATCTTGATCATTGCAGTGGGGCAATAACTTATCTCTTTGGAGCTTGGTGGTGATATATAGGCGCCCAAGCCAGCGCTAATATTGCATGGAGCTAAAATGCCCGCTAAGATTTCTTGGGTGTTAGCTGGCGGGTGTTTGATGCGGTTTCATCGTCTAGGCGCGGTCGCTCTGGGTCTGGCGTCCTTCATCAGCAGCGCTCATGGCCAAGAATCCTGCGACCCTAACTACACAGGCGCCTGTGTTCCAATCGCCAGCGATGTCGACTGTTCCTCCGGAAAGGGCAATGGTCCCGCATACGTACACGGGCCGGTCTCTGTCGTAGGCACCGATATCTATGATCTTGACCGAGACGGCGACGGAATAGGTTGCGAAAACGGCTAGAGGAGGCAAGTCGCCCTCCAACTTCATGACGGCACCAGCCCATCCGCTGTTTATGGTAACGGTCACCTCCGAGTTGAGGGTGAGCAACGTTCCCAGCCATTTGCATCAAATATCAGGACCTCCTAAATGCGACTTATGGCGACTCTGCGGTACGACGGTCGAACACCGTCCACGTCTCATCCGTCTCCTGCCATACGTTTGTCAGTTGGTAGCTGATTGTAGAATGTGCCAGTAACTGGGGATGCTCATTGCGTTCCACGTGCGCGAGCCCTGATGCGCGTCAGTTATTTTTACTCTCCGGTCACGATTGAGACCACTGGCCCGGGCGATGTTCCCCGAGAAGAACAAAGCGGTAGATGGCGCCGGCATGGTCCCACCAATGCTCTCCCCTTGTGAACGGCATCCAAACTTTTCGGCGGGCTTGAATAGCGGCCACCTTTGGCGGCTGTCGAGGGCTGATGATAGATTCCATTCCAGCTCTTTCTAATGTGTCGTCCGAACAGCGAACGAAAGTAGAACATATAATTCAAGCGCGAATTGACTGTGAGAGGGATGAGCTGCAATTTGGGTCAGGCCTGACGCTGGTGGAAGACGAAATTGCGGTGGCGACTGGAAGCTCAGCGATGCACCAAATGAAACTGGGCAGCTGGTGCTGTCCGCTGCGGCGCTATGACGTCAGACGATGGTATCTGCCGAATGACCTGGGGAATCTTCGGGGACGTCGAGGCCGACGTGGTCGGAAGCAAACTGAGTTGCAGGCGATGCGGCAGGAACGACCATATGCAAGCTGAGATGCCTGTCGCCGTCTCCGCGTTCCAGGCCGACGTTCTCTGCATTCGGAGGCCTGGTGAGCGATACGGGTGCGCCTGAGTGTCAATGGCGCATTTAGCAACGGCCTGGTACACGATTCACCGCGGTGCGAGCTGATCGAAACTGGCTTGGTCGATTGCATCGTAATAGCGCCGCCCACGAGGAAAGATTTTTCTATCGTTTGCGGTTGGGGTCGCATGACGCGATTGTCGGACGCAACAAGCGTAGGCAGAGGCTGTCCACACTGTACTCCCTAATGCCAATCCATACCTAACGAGACCGCCATGCCGTCAACTCCAGATTTCACCGACGATTTTCGCTCCGAGCTGATCACGCTGCTGCGCTGGCGCAGGGATGTGCGGCGCTTCGAGCCGACGGCTCTGCCAGAGGGTACGCTGGAACGCCTGCTCGAGCTCGCCAGCATTGCGCCCTCCGTTGGCCTCAGCCAGCCCTGGCGCTTCGTAGTCGTCGAGAGCCTCAAGCGGCGCACTGCCGTGAGAGACTGCTTCGAGCGCTGCAATGCTGAGGCGCTCACGCGCTTTTCGGGAGAGCGCGCCGCACTCTATGCCCGGCTGAAGCTTGCCGGGCTCGACGAGGCGCCCTGTCAATTCGCGGTCTTCGCCGACCGCACGACCCGACAAGGCCATGGGCTCGGTCGCATGACCATGGCGGCGACCATCGACTATTCGGCCGTCATGGCAGTGCACACACTGTGGGTGGCGGCGCGGGCGGAGGGCATCGGCATGGGCTGGGTGTCGATCCTCGATGCGACCGAGATGGCCGAAATTCTCGACACGCCGCCCGAATGGACGCTGATCGGCTATTTCTGCCTCGGCTATGCCAGCGAGGAGCACGACATGCCGACCTTGGAACGCGAATGCTGGGAACATCGGCGGCCGCCGGTGGTCATCAGGCGGTAGTGGGGCTGCCCATCATTCGCCTCTTCCCTGGCGATGAGCTTGACGCAGATCGGGTCGCCCTTCGCCACATTGCCATTCCGACCGAAGCCGAGGTTCGTGTTCTTGCAAAGGCCAGGAAAGAGCAGCATGACAAGCGCGACCGCAGCGAAGATGGCGCTTGCGACAACCGGGCTGAAGCCGGGCATGGAGGTGGTCGACCTCTGTTGCGGGGCGGCTGTGCCGATCGCCACGATCGCCCGCCTGTCGTCGCACTACGCCGACCAGCTGGAGGCCGCGCACCGCCGGCTGACCGGCGCCGGCGCGACCAATTGCTATTGGTCGCCGGCTACGCGCTATGAACTCGCTACTCTGGTGTCGCGCCCCGTCGGTTTCGTCTTCACGGCCAACGCCTTCGACGGCGTCCCGGACCGACCGCGGCTGGCACGTGCGGTGCGTGAGGCGCTCGCCCCCGGGCGGACATTTTGTTATCGTCAACTGACACTGGCAGCCGCGCGAGACGACGACGGTCCTGAAGCGAACTCTGTCGCCAAGACAGACCATCGCCGATGCCCAAGTCGGCGGCACCATGCTCCTAGATGCCGACTGCCTGACAAGGGGTCGCAGGCCCGTCGTCCGTCCACTGTCCAAGGCCTCCTGGCCTTTCCGAGGCCGTGATCCTGCCGCGGGTGTGAGTTTGCGATCCTCATAAGAGCGTCAGGCGCGAATAGAAGTTTGGGTCGTGGCTCCACAGCGGCCGACCTATCCATCGGGTGGATGGTAGTTATCACAACAATCAATTTTACCAATATTATGGAATTCTACTACAAGGCCGCCACTTAAAGCGGCCAGACGGGTATCCGTCTCGCGTGGGCTGGTGCTGCCCGCAAAGATGCGGAGACGAACATGTGCGGGATTGTTGGCATCGTTGGGCAACAGCCGGTGTCGGATCGGTTGATCGGCGCGTTGAAGGGTTTGGAATATCGCGGCTATGATTCCGCCGGCGTTGCGACGATCATCGAGGGTGCCTTGCACCGCCGGCGCGCCGAGGGCAAGCTCGTCAATCTCGAGACGCGACTGAAGGAAGAGCCGCTGAGCGGCAACGTCGGCATCGGCCACACGCGTTGGGCAACCCACGGGGCCTCGACCGAACGCAATGCGCACCCGCACTTTAGCGACGGTGTCGCCGTAGTCCATAACGGCATCATCGAGAATTTCACCGAGCTGAAGGACGAATTGGCGGCGGATGGCGCCGAGTTCCAGACCGACACCGACACCGAGGTCGTTGGGCATCTCTTGGCAAGATACCGCCGAGAGGGCATGAGGCCGCAAGAGGCCACGCGTGCCATGCTGAAACGCGTCAAGGGCGCTTATGCGCTTGCCATCCTCTTCGAAGATGAACCGTCGACCATCACGGCGGCGCGCAACGGACCACCGCTCGCGATCGGTCACGGCGACGGCGAGATGTTCCTGGGCTCGGACGCGATCGCCCTTGCTCCCTTCACCAATGAAATTACCTATCTCATCGACGGCGACTGGGCCGTTGTCGGCAATTCGGGCGCCCATATCTTCGATGTCGACGGCCGTCCCGTCGAGCGTCCGCGCCATATCTCCACGGCCGCGGCCGATCTCGCCAACAAGGGCAACCATCGCCACTTCATGGAGAAGGAGATTTACGAGCAGCCCGAGGTCATAGCCCATGCTCTCCATCATTACATTAACATCATAGACAGTCGCGACATGGTTCCTGGCATTGATTTCGCCAAGGTCCCGAGCTTGGCGATCTCTGCCTGCGGGACCGCCTATTTCGCCGGACTGATCGGAAAATACTGGTTCGAGCGCTATGCGCGCCTGACGGTTGAAATCGACGTTGCGTCCGAATTCCGTTACCGCGAGATCCCGTTGCCGCCGCAGTCGGCGGCTCTTTTCATCTCGCAGTCCGGCGAAACCGCCGATACGCTTGCGTCATTGAGGTACTGCAAGGAGCGTGGGCTGAAAATTGGCGCTATCGTCAATGCCTGCGAATCGACCATCGCTCGCGAGGCCGATACGGTTTTCCCGATCCTTGCCGGACCGGAGATCGGCGTCGCCTCTACCAAGGCTTTTACCTGCCAGCTTGCCGTTCTAGCAGCACTCGCCATCGGCGCCGCCAGAGCCCGCGGGACCGTCCCCGAAGACGAGCTGCAGGAGCTCGTCAGGAGCCTCGCCGAATTGCCGCGCGTGATGGGCCACGTACTCGAGAGCATCCAGCCGGAAATCGAGTTCTTGTCGCGCGAACTGTCAAAGTGTCGTGACGTCCTGTATCTCGGCCGTGGCACCAGTTTCCCGCTAGCGATGGAAGGTGCGCTGAAGCTCAAGGAGATTTCCTACATCCATGCCGAGGGCTATGCAGCGGGTGAATTGAAGCACGGGCCGATCGCATTGATAGACGAGAACATGCCAGTGATCGTCATCGCGCCCCATGACCGTCTTTTCGACAAGACCGTTTCCAACATGCAGGAAGTGGCTGCCCGTGGAGGGCGGATTATCCTCATCACCGATGAAAAAGGGGCAGCCGTATCGAAACTCGAAACCATGCACACGCTCGTGCTGCCGGTTGTCGACGAGATTATCGCGCCAATGATCTTCTCGCTCCCGATACAGCTTCTAGCCTATTACACGGCGCTCTTCATGGGGACGGATGTGGACCAGCCGCGCAATCTCGCAAAATCGGTCACGGTCGAATGATTGTGAACCTGTACAGGTGGCGATGCGCCGCCAGGAAAGCGGTACCCCTTGTCTGGATCCGAAGCCCGGATGAAACCAGATGACCATTGTTTGCTGCAATTGCGAAACTCGGTAGCGGTTACGAGCGGGTCTTTTGCTGCCTCGCCGGTGGAGATTGCCGAAGGAAGCAGTGTCCGTGCCGAAAGTCCATCGGCGAGAATGGTCCACGAAGGATCGTAGGTCGCATGCGCTACGCCGACCAGGCTCTCAGCACGGGCAGCCCTGATACTTGATCAGAAGCAGGTGAGCCGCCATATTCCGGCCCGGCCAATTCAGCGGCCCATCCCTTGCATGAGGCCGGTTCGGCCGAATGGACGACCATTTTTTTTATTTGCTAGGTGTGCGCCTCGGGAGGAATCTCCGAGGGAGCTCCCAGTTCTTGGAGATGTTTATGAAGGATTCGCGCATTCCCGAACCAGTCTTGACGGCTATGTCCCAGGGAACCCACATCGTCCGCGCTTATCGCGAGCACCTTGGATATTCGATCGACGATCTGGCGGTCGCGTGCGGGCTGGCCGCTGAGGAAATCCAAAACATCGAGCGAGGTCTGAGGTACAGCAAGGGCTATCGGGATCGGATAGCGAAATCGCTTTCCATACCTGTGGGAATTCTTGAGTCGGAGTTGGACATTTCGGACGCCGCCTGAACAGATCGGATGATCTGCAATGGGTGGACTAGCTGTTGTGATGTGAAGCTTGCGGCTGATGTCGACGCTTGATTCGATTGATGCGATGCCTTCTGGCGCAGCTCACCGAACAACAAAGCGATATAGCCGCCCGGAGTGCTACGAAACGTGCACGACGGCATCGGCTCGCGACGAAGGACTAACGGCGAACTCTTCCTAGTTCGGCAAGGCGATGCTGGCTTGAGCATCAACTCGGCCTACGAGAGTGGCTACTCCTAGGCTGAATCGTCCACCATGGCGAAGTCGCGCCGCTCTGAAAGTAACATGGCGGGCATCCTGACGTTTCCGGGTTGACTATGGGCGTTCGAACCAGGAAAAGGGGCCGCTCTTCGTGAGTGGCGTGGGCCGGCAGTCTGGCCCCCAAGCCCCCCGCCCAGGCTGCCGGCGCGCTTCTAGAAAGATCGAAGTAGGGACTCGCTTGCGCTCTGCCCGCTGACACCTTGTGGTTCCTCCTGCGGGTCCAGCGGACCACCTTGGGTGTCGCCAGTTCTGGTGGTCACGCGCCTCCATTTGCGATCTCGTGTCAGTGAGTGCACCGCAAGCACCCTCTCTGCCAGCCTGAAAAATTCATGGGGGTGTTGGTGGATGTGGCGCAAGCCCGTTGAAATGACGTAGGATTTGGTTGCTTAAGCCGATCCGAAATTTCCCGGAGACCACACCCACCATGAACGATCTTGCGCTGCCGCTGAGCGGTTTGTCATCAGTCGGCGGCTAGTCCGTCGTCGCCCGTTTCGACGGCGGCATGCTGTCGTCCAACAGCGGCGTTCTGGCCTTGGCCGAGGTGGAAAAGCGGTTGCGGGTGGCCGAGCGTCTGGCGCGTTGCATCGACGATCCGCGCTGCCCGGACCAGGTCGTCCACAGCCTGGCGGACATGATCGACTTTCGCATGAAGATGATCGGCGCCGGCTACGAGGACGGCAACGACGCCAACCGGCTGCGCCGCGATCCGGTCTTCAAGATGGCCCAGGATGCGCTGCCGTCGGGTCGGGATCTGGCGTCGCAATCGACGCTGTGCCGGCTGGAGAACCTACCCGGGGTGCGGGAGCTGGTCGCGATGGGACGGGCGATGGTCGATCTCTATTGCGCCTCGTTCCGGCAAGTGCCGAAGCGGATCGTACTCGACATTGACGACACCTTCGACGCTGTGCACGGAGGCCAACAGCTTCGCCTGTTCAATGCCCACCATACGAGTACGGCTTCCAGCCGATCGTCGTGTTCGATGGTGCGGGACGGTTCGTCAGCGCGATCCTGCGACCGGCCAAGCGGCCGAGTGGGGCTGAGATCCGCCCCCACCTGCGCCGTCTGGTGCGGGCGATCCGGATCAACTGGCCGAACATTCGAATCCTGCTCCGCGGGGATAGCCATTATTGCAACCCAGGTCATCGACTGGTGCTGCGCGTCGACTTCATCTTTGGCCTCGCGCCCACCACGACCCTGCGCAAGCATGTGGCGGATCTGGAGGCCAGCACGACAGCACGCCTGGAAGCGTCGGCCAAGAGAGGCAAGGTCCGCATGTTCAAGGAGCTCATTGACGGCGCCCGCGGCGCGGCCGGGCCGGCAGCACTCAGGCGACTATAACGGGCGCAGGGCCGACCCTGCGGCTTCCAGACATTGTCGTGTACAGCTTCAGACCCTCAAGCCGAGCCCGCATGGCCTCGCTTACCTTTTACGGGGCGGCGGTACGTCCAAGCCGGTTCAACAGTTAAGAATTTCGCAAAGACGATACCCCCGGATCCTCGATCTTCCGCTGCCAATTCCCGCATTCGCCGAGGCGGTCAATGACCCGCCCTTCACAAGGTTATCCGGCAAGCATCTGGATGCGAGAGATAATGTTGCCGGAAGCATCTTTCATGGCTTCTACACCTGCCTGAACGCCAGAACCGCGTTCGTGCCGCCAAAGGCGAAGGAGTTGCTCAGTGCCACGCGCACCTTGCGCTCGCGTGCCACATTGGGCGTGACGTCGAGATCGCAATCGGGGTCCAGCTCACGATAATTGGCAGTCGGCGGCACGACGCTCTCGCGGATAGCCATCACGCAGGCGATCAACTCGAGCGCGCCGGACGCGCCGAGGCAATGCGCGTGCATGGACTTGGTAGAAGAAATGGACATTGAGAAGGCGTGCTGACCGAAGACGCGCTTGATCGCCGCCGTCTCGATCTGGTCGTTGGCCTTGGTGCCGGTGCCGTGCGCGTTGAGATAGTCGACATCCTCGGCGTCCAGCCTGGCATCGGCAAGGCAGGCCCGCATTGCTGCCTCCGGCCCCTCGACAGTCGGCGCGACGATGCCGGACGCATCGGCGGAAAGGCCGACACCGGCAATTTCGGCAAGGATGGTGGCGCCCCGAGCCAGGGCATGCTCGTAGCTTTCCAGCACCGCCATGCCGGCGCCTTCACCAAGCGACAGGCCCTGGCGATCGGCCGAGAATGGCCGGCAAGTATCGGGCGAAAGCACGCGGATCGCTTCCCATGCCTTCAGCACACCCCATATGAGCGGCGCTTCGCTGCCGCCGGCAAGCATCACGTCGGCCCGGCCGAGCCTGATCTGGTCCACCGCGCAGGCAATCGCATGGTTTGCCGAGGAACAGGCGGACGTGACGCCGAAGACCGGCCCGCGCAGGCCGAGACTCATGCTGACCTGGCCGGCAGCGGCACCCGGCATTGCCTTGGGTACAGTCAAGAGAGCGGCACGCTTACCGCCCAGAAGGATGGCGCGGTAGGTTTGCTCGATCGCATCCCACCCGCAGCCGCCAACGCCCACCGTCGCACCGAAGCGATAGTTATTTCCCTCTTTGGAGGAAAGTCCGGCCTGACGCATGGCTTCGCGCGCCGCAAGCACAGCGAGCAGGCTGAAGCGGTCCATGGAGATGAGTTGCTTGCTGTCGATGTCATGCTCCGGCAGGGCCTTGATCTCGGCACCGATCCTGACCCTCAATTCATGGAACTCGGAGTTGACGATTGGGCCGATGGCGGAGCGGCCTTCTCGCATCTCTGTCCAAATGGCGGCGGCGTTGGTTCCAAGCCCGCAAATCCCGCCAATCCCAGTAATCACGACGCGCCTGTCCATTCACACCCCCGTAGGGAGCAAGCTGCGCACGGCTTCCACCATGCCCCCAACATTCTGGAGATCCGACCATGCCTCGGCCGTATTCATCTCGATCTCGATGCCGTAGGCCTGCTCCAGGTCCCAGAGAACGTCCGCCAATCCCAGTGAATCGATACCGAGCGAAGTCAGTCCCGTGGCAGCCGTTATTTCGCCGCCCGTGGCAGGCGCTATGCCGCCCTCCGACGCGGCGCGCTTCTTGATCATTGCGATTATTTCGTTGGCGAGTTGATCTGCCATCTTGTTCCTTTCCAGCTTGCGTTTTCGGCGTCGTTCAAAACCCGAGTCGCGTCGCGTTGCCAAAATTGCCCCTCATAGAGCCTGTGCGCCGACCAAGCCCAATGCCCATAGGAACCGGACGAGTTCCGGCTTCTGTGGCGTCAGCCCGATGACGAAGAAAAGTCGCCGGCCTCCCGCTTTTGCGCCAGCACATCAAGAATCTGCGTGTAAATGGATAGGAACCGTCGTCAAACGTCAGCTAAACGCTGCGACGGTGGGTGCTGTCAGCGTATTCACTCGGCACCTCATATGTAATCGAGATGTTTCATAGCTCCGGACCAGTTGCGATCAACTATTGTACCGGTCGCCATTCGTCGGAGAGTTCGACATGATTTGGAGCGCTGCCTCTCATTCCCAGTACAATCTCCACCGCACGCGACAGATTTCCTCTTTCGGGCTCTTCTCAAGGGACTCGCCACGCGATAGAGGCAGTGATCGGCGCACGTGAGGTCCTGCCAGGTCCATGCGACATTCCGGAAAATTGGTAAAATCGTTTGTTTCAATCAATTTCATCCACGCTATGGATAGCTAAGATATGCGTTTCAAAGGGCTCGATCTGAATCTTCTCGTCGTTCTCGACGCGCTGCTTAGCGAGCGCGGCCTCACGGCGGCGGCACGCAGCATCAACCTAACCAAATTCATGGGGGTTGGTGGATGTGGCGCAAGCCCGTTGAAATGACGTAGGATTTGGTTGCTTAAGCCGATCCGAAATTTCCCGGAGACCACACCCACCATGAACGATCTTGCGCTGCCGCTGAGCGGTTTGTCATCAGTCGGCGGCTAGTCCGTCGTCGCCCGTTTCGACGGCGGCATGCTGTCGTCCAACAGCGGCGTTCTGGCCTTGGCCGAGGTGGAAAAGCGGTTGCGGGTGGCCGAGCGTCTGGCGCGTTGCATCGACGATCCGCGCTGCCCGGACCAGGTCGTCCACAGCCTGGCGGACATGATCGACTTTCGCATGAAGATGATCGGCGCCGGCTACGAGGACGGCAACGACGCCAACCGGCTGCGCCGCGATCCGGTCTTCAAGATGGCCCAGGATGCGCTGCCGTCGGGTCGGGATCTGGCGTCGCAATCGACGCTGTGCCGGCTGGAGAACCTACCCGGGGTGCGGGAGCTGGTCGCGATGGGACGGGCGATGGTCGATCTCTATTGCGCCTCGTTCCGGCAAGTGCCGAAGCGGATCGTACTCGACATTGACGACACCTTCGACGCTGTGCACGGAGGCCAACAGCTTCGCCTGTTCAATGCCCACCATACGAGTACGGCTTCCAGCCGATCGTCGTGTTCGATGGTGCGGGACGGTTCGTCAGCGCGATCCTGCGACCGGCCAAGCGGCCGAGTGGGGCTGAGATCCGCCCCCACCTGCGCCGTCTGGTGCGGGCGATCCGGATCAACTGGCCGAACATTCGAATCCTGCTCCGCGGGGATAGCCATTATTGCAACCCAGGTCATCGACTGGTGCTGCGCGTCGACTTCATCTTTGGCCTCGCGCCCACCACGACCCTGCGCAAGCATGTGGCGGATCTGGAGGCCAGCACGACAGCACGCCTGGAAGCGTCGGCCAAGAGAGGCAAGGTCCGCATGTTCAAGGAGCTCATTGACGGCGCCGCTAGTTGGAGCCGCGTCGAGCGCATCATCGCGCGGGTCGAGGTCGGCGCCCACGGTGGCGATATCCGCTTCGTCCCCCGCCTGCCATCACGCCGGAGCAATCCCGGCGCCTGACGAGGCGCGTGGAAAAGCACCGCAACGGCGACCACAGCGTCGCTTCAGGCCGTCAAAAGCTTATCGCCGTGCATCAAGGCGGCTAGATGGCAACGAGGCTTATGCCGCCCGAGCATCGCAGCTAAGTATGCATGAGGGGTCGTCCCTTCAAAATACTTGATACATTTGCGCTTGCGTAGCTCCTTGCATGCGCTCGATGCCAGGAGGAGACCTCTGTTCTAAAAGCTCGCATCGATGCAACGCCGTTGACACCATCATCGCGGCGACCGCTTTGCCGCGGCCGCCGCAGCCCTTTTCGAGCATGACGATCATGCCGGCGCCATCGCAGTGATGCACTTGCAAATTCAGAGATGCACTCTGGCCAAATGCTAGGTGCCCAGCATATGTCCGGCATCCCGCAACGCCGCTACGAAGAGACGGGCATTGCCGTTGGCATCCATCTTGGCCTGCATCGACAGGGGCATCCTGTGCCAGCTCTCCAAGGCCGCAATGTAATGTGAGAACATACCGTTAACGATGCAATAGTGGGTAACTAGGCCGTGTCCGTCTAACGCCAGCACGCCGAATTGGCCGCCGTGATATCGGATGGCTGCGACCCGCTGGACCTGCGCGTCACCGTCGATCCGCACGTTGAAAAGCAGGCTGCCGCGGCTCCTGGTGGCTATCTCGGCGGCTTTTTCAGCGAAGCTCAACGAGAGCGAGCGGACGCTTTCGACTGCCATCTGTAAAACCATCAAGTTCAGTTCATCCACTGCCATAAGGTACCTGTGCGCAAGACATGGGTGATTGCAATCAACCACACCGCTTGTTCACAGATGTCGGCTCACGACCGGTTATTCAGGGTTCGCCGGTTATCCATTGAGGGCGTGCTCATCAAAATGATCCTGACGTGGAATGCGCTGCATCTACGAAGCGCGACGAGCAGGCCAGCCAAAGCTGTCGCGACAATTGATCTCATAATCCACCCCGATATCTGGATTTCGGCATCGCTGAACATCCCTGGTAAGTGAGCTGTTTGCGGCAAGCCCATCTCGGCTTTGTACTCCGAAACCGTTGCAATGGCGTCGCTCGGCGCTCGGGACCGACAGGCTCTGCTCGTCGAGAACTTTGTCCCCGAGAAGCGTTCGACTTTGAGCATTCCGCTGAAGGGTGACGTCTCGTCAGTCCGTGTCCTTGCAGCTCACCGCGAAGGCTTTTTGCGCACGCACGCAAGCGCACGAATTGGTCTCCGTTCACTTCACAAAATGGTTTTCCTGAAGTACTGGAGCGCAGAGAAATCTCCGGTCGCAGCCTACCCGGTTAAAACAAGGACCCAACGATGAAGACTCTCGTCGTCTGCTCCGGCGGATTGGATTCCGTTACTCTTGCCCACAAGGTGGCAGCGGAGCACCAGCTGACCAGCCTGCTATCGTTCGATTACGGCCAACGGCATAGGAAGGAATTGGGCTTCGCCACCCTTTGCGCGGAGCGCCTGAGTGTCCCGCAGCGAATCATCGATATCCACGAGATCGGCGGCGACCTTTCCGGCTCCGCGCTGACCGACAATGTGGACGTGCCCGACGGGCACTATGCCGAAGACACGATGAAGATAACGGTGGTGCCCAACCGGAACGCCATCATGTTGGCCATTGCCTTCGGCCTCGCCGCAGCGCAAGACGCTGACGCAGTGGCGACGGCCGTGCATGGTGGGGATCACGTTGTCTATCCCGATTGCCGTCCGGCCTTCATCGACGCTTTCCAGATGATGCAGGACCACGCGCTCGACGGCTACGCGCAGATTCGCCTTTATGCACCCTATGTGAACCTGACGAAGGCGGACATTGTTACGGATGGAGCCACATACGGCACGCCGTTTGCGCAGACCTGGTCCTGTTACAAGGGCACCGAGCGTCATTGCGGGAGGTGCGGGACCTGCGTCGAGCGGCGTGAGGCGTTTCACATCGCTGGGCACCCGGACCCAACCGAGTATGAGGACTCCGACTTCTGGCTCGGAGCGCTGCGAAGGACCACCGCGTAATGTTCCGCATCACCAAGGAATTCCACTTCTCAGCCTCGCATCAGCTCACCTCATTGCCACCCGATCACCAATGCGCGCGCCTGCACGGACATAACTACATCGTCGAAGTGGAGCTTTCAGCGGATGGACTGGACGATCACGGCTTCGTGCGCGACTACCACGACTTGGCGCCATTCAAACGCTACATCGACGAGAGCTTCGACCACCGGCATCTCAACGACGTGCTGGGACACGAGCAAGTCACGGCGGAATATCTGGCCAGACATTTCTACGACTGGTGCAAGGCACGCCTGAGCGAAACCGCGGCCGTGCGGGTGAGCGAAACGCCGAAAACCTGGGCGGAATACCGGCCATGACGAATACTCATCCCGCAATCCGCGTTAGCGAGATTTTCGGGCCGACGATCCAGGGCGAGGGCGTGCTCATAGGTTTGCCGACGATCTTCGTCAGAACCGGCGGGTGTGACTATCGCTGTTCCTGGTGCGACAGCCTCCATGCTGTGGACAATCAATTCCGCCATGAATGGGAGATGATGTCCGTTGGGGCGGTGTGGAAAAATGTGCTTGCCCTTTCCGGTGGCCGCCCGCTGATGGTGTCGCTATCAGGCGGCAATCCGGCCATCCAGCCGCTCGGCGCGCTCATCGACCGGGGCCATGGTGACGGTTACCGTTTTGCGCTGGAAACCCAAGGGTCGCTTGCCAGGGACTGGTTTGCGCAGCTTGACGTGCTGATCCTCAGCCCAAAGCCGCCGTCAAGCCGAATGACGACAGATTGGGCCGCTGTCGAGGCGTGCCTCCAGGCGGCACAAGGCAAGCCCCAAGTCGTGCTCAAGCTCATTGTTTTCGACGAAAGGGACTACACCTACGCGAAAGACGCCGCTGCGCAATTTCCGCAACTTCCGATCTATCTGCAGCCCGGCAATCACACGCCGCCACACCCCACAAATGATGACGCGCCTGTCGACCTTGACGGAATATTGAAGCGCATGGAGTGGCTGGTTGACAGCGTGACCCGCGACAGATGGTTCGAGGCCCGCGTGCTGCCGCAGCTGCACGTTGTGCTCTGGGGTAACAAGAGAGCCGTCTAGCCCAGGGCCTTTCCACTGGAACTGCGCCGGCAGAATTCGGGTGAACGGGTGGTTCAGGTCGAAGGGAGCTGTCGCCGACAACCATGATCCGACAGGCAGGGCTCGAGCGGACGATATCGTCGCTGCGCCAAGACGCGTCTGGTCCGCTCAGAATCTTGTCTCGATAGACGGTCGCCGATCAACAAACGTACCGCGGTCCATGATCGACTGAGAGGCATGACCGTTCCTCTGAGTGCTCAGACTGCCGCCGAGTGCCTGGCCGTTCCAGCTTCGAAATATTTGTCGAACCTGGCCGCGATGCTTCGGACGAAAGGGCGACTTTCAGCCGGCACAACGAATCTGTCGCCATCAAGTTCAAGCAATCGAACCGGATCGTGGAGGGCCATGGAACTTGACTGAAGGAGGAGCCTCTGGCCGGCCTCGCCGAAGCGTTCCACCAGATCGATGGCCGAGAAGGCGAAGTCGCACATCAAACGTTCGATGATCCAGCCGCGAACGCGGTCGTCGTTGGAAAGTGCGATACCCCGAACAGCGGCCAGCCCGCCGTCATCAACCATGCGTCTATATTCGCTGGTTGAAGGCATGTTCTGCGCATAGCCTTGCCGAAACTGGCTAATGGATGACGGGCCGAGCCCGATCAAGATTTCGCAGCAATCGTCCGTGTAGCCCTGAAAGTTCCGGTGCAAAGTCCCGGTGCGGGCGGCAAGGGCCAGGGCATCGCCGGGTTTGGCGAAATGGTCGAGCCCGATTGCCTCGTATCCATTGTCTACAATCGCCTGTGCAGCCAGTTGCGACTGGGCAAAGCGCTCCGCGGGACCCGGCAACCAGGCCTCGTCGATCATCGTCTGATGTTTCTTGAACCACGGTACATGCGCGTAGCCAAACAGTGCGATCCGATCCGGTTCCAGGGTCAGTGCCTGCGTGACCGTAGAAGCGACGCTTTCCCTGGTCTGGTGCGGCAGACCGTAGAGCAGGTCCAGATTGACCGATTCGACGCCGCGCGAACGAACGCCGTCGACGACCGTCTTGGTCTGCAGGAAGCTCTGCTCGCGGTTGATCGCCTTTTGCACCTTCGGATCGAAATCCTGAACGCCGAGGCTCGCACGGGTCATGCCGATTTCGGCAAGCGCATCGAGGCGGGCATCGTCCATATCGTTGGGTTCGATTTCAACGCTGATCGTGGCGCCGGGAAGAAAGCCGAAGCTGTTGCGCAGGGCGGTTCCCAGCGCCACCATATCTTCGGGCTTGAGCATGGTCGGCGAACCACCGCCGAAATGGACGGCACGCACACGACCTTTGCCTCCAACAAGACTGGCGACGGTGGCGATCTCGGCATGCAGTGAGCGCAGATATGTGGTCACCGGTTCGTAATGGCGTGTCTGCTTGGTATGGCAGGCACAGAACCAGCAAAGCTTGTCGCAGTATGGGATGTGCAGATAGAGCGAGATTTCGTCGCCCTCGTCGAGCCGCTGTAGCCAGCCACGACAAACGGTAGCGTCAACGCTTGCATTGAAATGCGGCGCGGTCGGGTAGCTCGTGTAGCGCGGGACGTTCTCGCCAAATCTGGCAACTAGCTTTTGTCGCATGTCGTGGTCCACCGTGTTTGCGTCGCCCGAACTGTGGATGCTTGGATGAGCCTAAGCCCTGATTTCGATCAACCTTCAGCACGGACAAACTGCCGCAAGGATTTTTCTACCGTGGATGCTATCCTGCCCGCACGGACCGGTAGAGCGATCGAATGACATTACGGCAGGATATTCACAGTTCCGGCATCCCCGTTCTTTGCCTGTCTTGCGAGGCACGGCGCCGCGGTGTCTGTGGCGCGCTAGAGCCAGACCATTTGGCTCAGCTCGCCAAGACGTCGTCGCGGCACAATATCGAGCCGGGGGTCGAACTGATCGGCGACGCCGAGGCGGTCGACTGTTATTCGAACGTGCTTTCAGGCGTGGTGAAGCTCACGAAGAGCCTGTCAGATGGACGCCAACAGATTGTCGGCCTGCAGTTCGCCCCGGATTTTCTGGGTCGGCCCTTCAAGATGAAAAGTGCGATCAATGCGGAAGCGGCAACAGCTGTCTCGCTATGCTCGTTTCCCAGAGCGGCCATCGAACGGATGATGAAGCAGTCACCCGAATTTGTGCATCGCCTGCTCAAGCAGGCGCTGAACGAACTTGACGAGGCACGCGAATGGATGGTGACTCTGGGGCGCAAGACCGCACCAGAGAAGGTGGCGAGCTTTCTCCTCATGATTGCCCGGAACATCGACTCCAATGTTGACCCGACGGCTAGCTCGACGTGCTTCGAGCTGCCGATGACGCGTGCCGACATTTCTGATTTCCTTGGAATCACAAACGAGACCGTGAGCCGTCAGCTGACCAGCCTGAGAATGGACGGCGTGATTCGGATCGAGAACAACCGCCGCGTCACCGTGGACAGCATGAGCCGGCTGGAACGGCGCTGCGGCGGCCGAGGCGCTACAGCCGTTTGAATGACGCAGAAGCTGCATGGCCCCCGTCACTTACTTCATTCGGGGCAGGGCATGCTCGCGTTTGGCTCAGAAGAAGTCGCGTAGCGACAGCCCGTTCTCCATCCGATCGTATGCGCCAGTTGCCTTTCGGCTCGTCGGCGAAGCATCCACACTTGGCGAAGTCAATACGCCTCATCCGCAGGGGAAAATCGCCGTCTCCCCAAGCCATGAATGTCACGACGGCAGCGTAACGCTGGCGCTGGCTGTTCCAAGGCATTGAACGCGGGGTTCGGTAAGGCGTCGACCTGCTTTCCAGCGTCGCAGAAGGTGCGCTCCCCCACACGCCCGCGGTCGCCTCCGCACCCGGGGCCCGACCGGGGACGCCAGGCCCCATCCATAAACGGGCGGCCGGTGGTGCGCTTCCACATTCGATCGTCGCAGTCTGATCGCACCGAACTCGATGCTGCTCGAGCAAAATGGTGCGGCTCTGACATGGATCAGGGCGAGCAGGCGACGGCTGCGCAATAAGGCACCGCGGTTTGGCATCCGCCGAAATTGGAAATCGGGGCTTGCGATGAAATTCGGCAAAGAAATCGTGCTTCTAAGCCTGTTCGCATTCGCGGCTTTGGTGGCGGCTGGCGCTGGGGTGGATGAACCCTTTCGCCAGCATATGTGGGTCTTGTTCTTCGCCTTGGCTGGCTTCACTGCGATCCTACTGCGTAACACTGAGTTCAAGCCTGCCGCTCCGATCGACCCGTCCGCTTACATGGACGGGCCAATCCGCTACGGCGCCATCGCCACCATGTTCTGGGGTGTGGTTGGCATGCTGGTCGGGGTGGTCATCGCGCTGCAGCTTGCCTATCCCGATCTCAACATCCAGCCCTGGTTCAACTTCGGCCGCTTGCGGCCTCTGCACACCTCGGGCGTCGTCTTCGCCTTCGGCGGCAACGCGTTGCTTTGCACGTCTCTCTATGTCGTCCAACGCACATGCCGCGCTCGGCTGTTCGGTGGCGATCTCGCCTGGTTCGTGTTCTGGGGCTACCAGCTCTTCATCGTCATGGCCGCGACAGGTTATCTGCTCGGCATCACCGAGAGCCGCGAATATGCGGAACCCGAATGGTATGTCGACATCTGGCTGACCATCGTCTGGGTCGGCTACCTGATCCTGTTTCTGGGCACCATCCTGAAGCGCAAGGAACCGCACATCTACGTCGCCAACTGGTTCTACCTTTCCTTCATCGTGACCATCGCGATGCTGCATGTGATCAACAACCTGTCGATGCCGGCCTCCTTTCTCGGCTCCAAGAGCTATTCCGCATTTTCCGGAGTCCAGGACGCCCTGACGCAGTGGTGGTACGGCCACAATGCGGTCGGGTTCTTCCTCACCGCCGGCTTCCTCGGCATGATGTACTATTTCGTGCCCAAGCAGGCCAACCGGCCGGTCTATTCCTACCGCCTGTCGATCGTCCATTTCTGGGCAATCATCTTCCTCTACATCTGGGCCGGGCCCCATCACCTGCACTACACTGCCCTGCCCGATTGGGCGCAGACGCTCGGCATGGTGTTCTCGATCATGCTGTGGATGCCGTCATGGGGCGGCATGATCAACGGCCTGATGACGCTGTCGGGCGCCTGGGACAAGCTGCGCACTGACCCGATCATCCGCATGATGGTGATGGCCATCGCCTTCTACGGCATGTCCACCTTCGAGGGCCCGATGATGTCGATCAAGACGGTCAATTCTCTGTCGCATTATACCGACTGGACCATTGGCCACGTTCACTCCGGTGCGCTCGGCTGGGTCGGCATGATCTCGTTCGGCGCGATCTACTTTATGGTGCCGAAGCTGTGGAACCGTGAACGGCTCTACTCGCTTCGCCTCGTTACCTGGCACTTCTGGCTGGCGACGCTTGGCATCGTTGTCTACGCCGCTGTCATGTGGGTGTCCGGCATCATGCAGGGCCTGATGTGGCGCGAATACGACGAGCAGGGCTTCCTGGTCTACTCCTTCGCCGAAACCGTGGCAGCCATGCACCCCTACTATGTCATGCGTGCCATCGGCGGAGCCATGTACCTCTCCGGCACCCTGATCATGGCCTGGAACATCGGCATGACAATTCTCGGACACCAGCGCGAGGAGGAGCCGATGCCCGCCTCCGTTCCCGCCCTTCAGCCTGCCGAATAAGGAGCCAGAAAATGGGCTTGATGGACAGACACGCATTGATCGAGAAGAACGCTACGCTTCTACTCGTGGGCTCCCTCCTAGTGGTAACGGTCGGCGGCATCGTCGAGATCGCGCCGCTCTTCTATCTCGATAATACGATCGAGAAGGTGGAAGGCATGCGCCCCTACTCGCCGCTCGAACTTGCCGGACGAAACATCTATGTCCGCGAGGGCTGCTACCTCTGCCACAGCCAGATGATCAGGCCGTTCCGTGACGAGGTCGAGCGCTACGGCCACTACAGCCTGGCGGCCGAGTCGATGTACGACCACCCCTTCCAGTGGGGATCGAAGCGCACCGGACCGGACCTCGCTCGCGTCGGTGACCGCTATTCCAACCTGTGGCACGTGGATCACCTGACAGATCCACGGTCCGTGGTGCCGGAATCGATCATGCCGAGCTATGCCTTCCTGAAGGACAAGCCGATCGCGGCGAAGGACTTCTCGACGCATCTGGTCGCCAACAGGCGCGTCGGCGTCCCCTACTCCGACGACATGATCGCCAACGCCAATGCCGATTTGATGGCGCAGGCTGATCCCAACGCCGACACATCCGGCCTCCAGGCCCGCTACCCCAAGGCCAAGATCGGCGACTTCGACGGCAACCCGCAACAGGTCACCGAGATGGACGCGCTGGTCGCCTATCTCCAGATGCTCGGCACGCTGGTCGATTTCAAGAACTACGATGAGACCGCCGGCTACCGCTGAGGACAATGGCCATGACGTACAATTTCATGCGGGAGTTTGCCGACAGCTGGGGCCTACTTGCCATGGCTCTTTTCTTCATCGGATCTGTTGCCTTTGCAGTTCGTCCCGGAAGCCGCAGGCAAGCCGGCGAAGCAGCTCAAATTCCTCTGAAGGAGGACTGATCATGAGCAGCGATCACATCGACGAGGTTTCCGGCATCTCAACCACCGGTCATGAGTGGGACGGCATCCGGGAGCTCAACAACCCGCTTCCGCGCTGGTGGGTCTGGACGTTCTACATCACCATAGTCTGGGCGATCGGGTACACGATCGCCTATCCGGCATGGCCTCTGCTGCACACGGCAACCAAGGGTGTGCTCGGCTATTCCAGTCGCAACGATGTCGGGAACGAGTTGTCCAAGGCTGAAGCAGCCAAGGGCAAATATGTCGCCGCGATAGAAGCGAAAAGTGTTTCGGAGATCGCGGCGGACGACACGCTGCGCGAATTCGCCGTCGCCGCCGGCGGTGCCGCGTTCAAGCTCAATTGCGTGCAGTGCCATGGTTCCGGCGCCCAGGGCTCCAAGGGCTTCCCCAACCTCAACGACGACGACTGGCTGTGGGGCGGGAAGGCGGACCAGATTCAGCAGACGATCACCCATGGCATTCGCTTCGCCTCCGATCCGGATACGCGCCTGTCGGAAATGCCCGCCTTTGCCGACATCATCACCGCCGACCAGATCAAACAGGTCAGCGCCTACGTCGCCAGTCTGTCGGGGGCCGTCGTCAATCAAGCATTGGTCGCGCCGGGCGCAAAGGTCTTTGCCGAAAACTGCGTGGCCTGTCATGGCGACAATGCAAAAGGCAACAAGGAACTCGGCGCTCCAGATCTGACCGACGCCATCTGGCTCTACGGGTCAGGCGAAGCGGCCATCGCCGCCCAGGTAACCGCACCGAAACACGGCGTGATGCCGGCCTGGGGCGCGCGCCTGGGCGAAACCAGGGTCAAGGAACTGGCGGTCTACATCCATTCGCTTGGCGGCGGAGAATAGGAAAGCAGCCTATTCTCGTCCTCCCCCTCCCGCCAAGCGACGAGGCCCGGCGCAAGCCGGGCCTCGGCATCATCCAGAACCGATGAGTCGGCTTCCGGCGAAATCGTCGCTGGTGACTGGAGCTTCTCGTGCTCGATAACACGCAAATAGAACGGATCGAACCCACGACGTTCAACTCCGCCAAGGTGCGCCAGCCAATGTATGCCGCGCGCAGGAAGATCTTCCCGAAGCGGGCCTCGGGCAGCTTTCGCCGATTCAAATGGATCGTGATGGCGATCACGCTCGGCATCTACTATCTCACGCCGTGGCTGCGCTGGGACCGCGGTCCGTTTGCCCCCGACCAGGCGGTGCTGCTCGATGTCGCCAACCGGCGCTTCTACTTCTTCTTCGTCGAGATATGGCCCCAGGAATTCTACTATGTCGCCGGCCTTCTGGTCATGGCCGGCGTCGGTCTTTTCCTGATCACGTCGACTGTTGGCCGTGCCTGGTGTGGCTACACATGCCCACAGACCGTATGGGTCGATCTGTTCCTGGTCGTCGAGCGCGCGATCGAGGGCGACCGCAACGCACGCATCAAGCTCGATGCCGGTCCTTGGACCACTCGTAAGCTTGTGCTGCGGGCATCGAAACACGTCATCTGGCTGGTCATAGCCGCAGCGACTGGTGGCGCATGGATCTTCTATTTCGCCGATGCGCCGACGCTGCTCGGCGAACTCTTCACCGGCACGGCAGCGCCTGTCGCCTACATCACCGTCGCGGTCCTGACGGCGACGACCTACACGTTTGGCGGGCTGATGCGCGAACAGGTCTGCACCTATATGTGCCCATGGCCGCGCATCCAGGCAGCCATGCTCGACGAGAGCTCGCTCACCGTCACCTACAATGACTGGCGCGGCGAACCGCGCACGCGTCACGCCAAGAAGGTTCTTGCCGCAGGGCATCCCGTCGGCGATTGCGTCGACTGCAATGCCTGTGTCGCCGTCTGTCCGATGGGAATCGACATACGCGACGGTCAGCAACTCGAATGCATCACCTGCGCGCTCTGCATCGATGCCTGTGACGGCGTCATGGACAAGCTCGGCAAAGCGCGAGGACTGATCTCCTACGCTACGCTCTCCGACTACAACGCCAACATGATCCTGGCCACCGCCGGCGGCGCCAGCTCGGTCAATCCATCACTGGTCAGGACGGATGACGGCCTGTTTTCGGACAGGGTGGCGCATTTCCATATCAGCAAGATCTTTCGGCCACGAACCTATGTCTACATGGCCATGTGGTCGCTGATCGGGCTGGGCCTGCTCTTTTCGCTGCTGACGCGCGACCGGCTCGAAATCAATGTCCTGCACGACCGCAACCCGCAATTCGTGACGCTCTCGGACGGCTCGATCCGCAATGGCTATACCGTCAAGCTCTTGAACATGATCCCCGAACCGAGAACGATTATCGTCACCCTCGGGGGTTTGCCAGGCGCGGAGATGAGCATCGTTGGCGTCGACTTGCCGGCCGCCCGCTCCTTCGCGGTCCAGGTTGAGCCGGACCGGCTGAAGATGCTGAAAATTTTCGTGCGCGTGCCTGCCGATCAGATCCACGGCGAAGCGCAGACCTTCACACTCCATGTCGAGGACAAAGCGAGTTTCGAGTCAAACGAATACACCGCCACCTTCAACGCACCGGAGATCGCCAGATGAACGCCACCACGCGAAATCCCCGCGAGTTCACCGGCAGGCACATGTTGGCCACCATCCTTGCCTTTTTCGGCGTGGTCATCGCGGTCAATCTCACGATGGCGATGCTTGCCAACACAAGCTGGACCGGCCTTGTCGTCGAAAATACCTATGTGGCGAGCCAGCAATTCAACAAGAAGGCCGAGGAAGGCCGTGCGCAGGCAGCGCTTGGCTGGATCGGCCAGTTGACCATCGCATGGGGTGAAGTCCGCTATGGCATCATCGACGCCGCGGGCAAACCGGTTTCCCTGCATGGCGTGAAGGTGCTGTTTCGCCATCCGGCTTACGATAAAGAGGATGAGTCCGTCACGCTCGCCCTGGTCTCTGGCCAGGAGTTTGCAGCACAACACGTGCCAAGGGATGGTGTCTGGATCATCGAAATAGACGCCGATGCCGGCCTGGCAAAGCCTTATCGCGACGTGCGCAGGGTCATGATTTCCAATGGAGCGCTGAAATGAGCTGTTGTGCACCGGGCGCTGAAATAGCGCTGGATCTGGTCAGCGGCACCTCGGTCCTGCCCTCCAGCCAGGAAATCAGGCTGGCGAGCCGATCGCTTGGCGACGACCTTCATCAGACCGACCTTTCGGTGCCGACCGTTCATTGCGGCGCCTGCATCCAGACGATCGAGACGGCCTTGGGAAAACTCGGTCACGTCGAGGCAGCTCGCGTGAACCTGTCAACCAAGCGGGTCTCAGTCCGCTGGCGCGGCGACGAGGCTCCACCTTTGGTCGCTGTGCTCGGGCGGCTCGGCTATCAGGCGCATTTGTTCGAAGCCGAGATTGATGCAAAGGACAAGATGCTTTCGGAGCTTATCCGCGCCGTCGCTATTGCCGGCTTTGCTGCGGGCAACATCATGCTGCTCTCGGTGTCGGTCTGGTCCGGCGCCGAGGGCGCCACCCGCGACCTGTTCCACTGGGTCTCGGCTCTGATCGCCATTCCTGCGCTGGCCTTCGCCGGCGGGATCTTCTTCAAGTCGGCGTGGAATGCGCTGCGCCACGGCCACATGAACATGGACGTGCCGATAGCCGTCGGCGTGTCACTGGCCTACGCCATGAGCCTCTATGAGACGATCACCCATGGCGACCACGCCTATTTCGACGCATCGGTATCCCTGCTGTTCTTTCTCCTGATCGGTCGCACGCTCGATCACGTGATGCGGGAACGCGCCCGCACCGCTGTGAAGAGCCTGTCACAATTGGCCGCACGCGGTGCCATGGTGCTGCGCGGCGATGGCGCTCGGGACTATCTGCCGGTGGGCGAGATCGAACCGGGCATGCTGTTGCTGATCGCCGCCGGCGAAAGGATCCCCGTCGATGGCAAGATCGCGCGCGGGACATCGGACGTCGACTGCTCCCTGGTCTCCGGCGAGAGCACGCCCAGTAGCGTGGCGCCGGAAGACACCGTGCAGGCCGGGGTCCTCAACCTCACCGGTCCGCTGACGATTGAGGCGACAGCGGCCGCCAAGGATTCGTTCCTGGCGGAAATGGTTCGGTTGATGGAGGCCGCCGAAGGTGGTCGCGCCCGATATCGCCGTATCGCCGACCGCGTGTCGGCACTCTACGCGCCCGTGGTTCATCTCACCGCCTTGGCAACCTTCCTGGGCTGGATGGCGGTGACTGGCGACTGGCACCGGGCGATGACGATCGCAATCGCTGTTCTCATCATCACATGCCCGTGCGCGCTTGGCCTCGCCGTTCCAATCGTTCAGGTGGTGGCCGCGCGGCGCCTGTTCGAAAACGGCATCATGGTCAAGGACGGCTCGGCCATGGAGCGCCTGGCAACGATCGATACAGCCGTGTTCGACAAGACCGGCACGCTCACGCTTGGCCAGCCCAGGCTCGTCAACACGTCGTCGATCGATCCCGCCATGCTGGCAATCGCTGCCGACTTGGCCGCGCATTCGTGTCATCCATATTCAAAGGCCATTGCCGGCTTTGCCCTCAGCAGCAGCCAGCACAAATTCGGTGCGGTGACCGAGCACCCGGGTTTCGGGATCGAAGCCACAGCCGCCGGTAGCACCTGGCGGCTGGGTAGACGCGGATGGGCTGGCTGGAAGGCGCGAACCGGCGGCGAAGGCAAACATGGCTATGGCGGAACAGTGCTGACGAAAAACGGCATGATTGTCGCGTCCTTCGTTTTCGAAGATGCGCTACGCCTCGACACCAGGGCAGCGATCGATCAACTGCGCAACGCTGGTATGTGCGTGGAAATGCTGTCGGGCGATACCGCGAAAGCCTGCGCCGAGATTGCGGACGTGCTCGGTGTCGATGACTTCGTTCCCTGCCTGCTCCCGTCCGGCAAGGTTGAACGCATCGAGAGTCTGGCGAGAGACGGGCACAAGGTTCTGATGGTTGGCGACGGGCTCAACGACACACCGGCGCTGAGCGCCGCGGATGTCTCGATCGCACCCGCCACGGCGGCCGACATTGGCCGCAATGCAGCCGACTTCGTTTTTCTGCGCGAAAGCCTCTTGGCGATCCCACTGGCGCTGGACGTGTCGCGCAAGGCGGGAAGCCTGATCCGACAGAACATAACAATTGCTATCGTTTACAATGCTGTGGCCGTGCCGATCGCCATTCTGGGTCATGTTACGCCTCTGATCGCGGCGGTCGCGATGTCTGCCTCGTCATTGCTTGTGATTGGAAATGCGATGCGTCTGCAAGGCTTCGCAACGGGTGCGTCGTCCGAAACGGCGCGGCAGGACAGGCCCGCGCGGGCCGGCACCTTGGCCCGATCCTCATGACGACGCTCGCCTATCTCATTCCGGTGGCGCTGTTCCTTGGCGCACTCGGCCTGTCCGGCTTCCTGTGGGCGTTGAGAAGCGGCCAGTACGATGATCTCGATGGCGCTGCGGAGCGCATTCTAATCGACCGCGACGACGGCGCGGAGAATGCTCCTCGCTCCAAGTGACTCAGATCAAAGCGCCGCGGGTCGGGATGTCCTATCGTCGTCCGACGAAAGATCAGGAGGGTGAGGATGCAGGCCGAATCCATAATGACAAAGCCAGTCATCACGACGGATGCGAACGCGACGATCGCGCAAGCGGTCGAGCTCATGCTTTCAAACAAGGTCAGCTGCCTGCCGGTAGCAGACAGCGACGGCACCCTGATTGGTATTGTAAGCAAAAGCGACTTCTTGCGCCGAGAAGAACTTGGGACCCAGCGTGTGCGTCCGCGCTGGCTGGAGTTTGATCTTGGCCCGGGCACAGTCGCCAATGACTATGCGCGCTCGAACGGACGGATCATCCATCAGGTGATGACCACACCCGTCATCTCGGCGCCTCCTAGCGCCTCGATTGCAGATATTGTCGACCTGATGATGCAACATCGCATCAACAATCTTCCGATTGTCGATCGGGACAGGGTCATCGGCATCATCACGCGAACTGATTTGCTGCTTGTCCTGATCCGCGCCATGCCGAAACAGGGAACCACGCCACCCGATGACGACCTGATCCGCAAGGCTATCCTTGCCGAACTGCAGTCACAAACCTGGAGCGGTGGTGACTTGATCGATGTGAGGGTCAGCGACGGCCTTGTCGAACTGAAGGGGGCGATTGTCGACGAGCGTCAGCGGAAGGCAGCGATCGTTGCGGCTGAGAAGGTTGCCGGCGTCGGGCAAGTCAAGGACGGCCTCCTCCTCAGTACGGATCCGTTCGGTGAAGGTTTCATAGCTGCGGAAAAGGCGGGGACGCGGAGCAGAGTCCCTTTGGTTCTGCTCCCTTCCCACATCACTTGGACATGAGGCTGTCGGCGAGTTCCTTCGGCGTCTAGCGCCCGTCATGGGCGGAGAGGACGCTGTCGGCAGCAAGATGCCCGTCCTGACGGAATGCGATGGCCGCTGCCTGTTTTGGTGGGGCTTGGACCGGCGCTTCCTGTGGATATGAAGAGCGGCCAATACGAAGATCTCGACGGCTCCGCCCAGCGGATCCTTATCGATCGGGAAGAGCCGCGAGGCTGAACCGGTTGGCGGCGCCCAACGACTGTGCGGATGCTGGTCGTCAGTCGACCGAGTCTTTGCTGGATTGCCTCGTCATGATGATATCGGCGCGCGTGCGAAGAACGGATCAGCCACAATACGTTGCCGAACCTTTGGCCAGTAGGGGCACGCGATTGGGAAGCCGACCATTCAGAATGCCTAGACATGCAAACGTTTTCACGGCAATCGACCACTCGACCGTGAACCCGCCGTTGCCGGGTTATCGTGCCTGGTTGATCCAGATCAGCGTTATCTCTTCGTCGGCGTGGTTTCATTGACCAGGCTTCCAACGGAGAACGCATGTCTATCGACGATGGGGAGATGAGCGGCAAACCGTGGGTGATTGCGATGCTTCAAGAGCGCTTCGTATCGCAGATAGCCGCTATGGCGGCACGCTGATGGCCGGCTCTGTCGACACATTCGACATCATTGTCGTCGGAGCTGGGCCGGTCGGACTTGCCTTCGCAGCATCGCTCGCCCTGAGCCGACTCAAGGTGGCAGTGGTTGAACGGCAGTCGCTCGACAGCCTGGCGAATCCGGCTTTCGACGGTCGCGAGATCGCGCTGACGCACGCATCGGTGAGAATCCTTCGCGAGCTCGGCGCCTGGGACGCCATGCCCGCATCTGACAAATCACCGCTTCATGGCGCGCGCGTGCTCAACGGATCGAGCCCTTTCGCCCTGTGCTTCGATATTCGCAGCGGATCTGGGGAACCACTCGGATTTCTGGTCCCAAATTGTCGGATCCGCGATGCCCTGTTCAAAATTGTTTACTTCCAGGATCATGCCCGGCTGCTGTGCGGCAACTCGGTCGTGAATGCAACAACCAGCGACGACGAGGCGGTCATAACGCTTTCTGATGGCAGGCAATTGGCCGCTCGGCTGCTCGTAGCAGCGGATTCGCGTTTGTCCGCGATGCGCGACCTGCTCGGCATTGGCGCCAACATCCATCCGCTTGGCCACTCCATGCTGATTTGCCGAGTGAGGCACGAGCGCTTCCATCACCAGATCGCGGTCGAATGGTTCGACCACCATCAGACCATAGCGATGTTGCCGCTCATGGAAGGCGTGTCGTCGCTGCTTCTGACTTTGCGCTCAATCGAGGCCGATAGACTGTCTGTTCTCGATGACGAATTGTTCCTCATGGAATTGATGAACCGGTGTCGAGGACGCCTCGGGCAGATGACCCTGGCAAGCACCCGCCATACCTATCCGCTGGTCACGACCTGGGCGCACAAGTTCTCGGCACCGAGTGCGGCACTTATAGGAGACGCTGCCATCGGCATGCACCCGGTGACCGCGCATGGCTTCAACATCGGCCTCAGCGGCCAGAAGCAACTCGCTCATAAAATACTGACAGCATGTCGCGCCCGCCGCGACATTGCCGATCCCGACATGCTCGGCAGATACGAAAGCCGGCTGCGGCTGTCGGCGGCGCCGCTCTATCATGCCACCAACATGCTTGTCGGTCTTTACTCAAGCGAGCACCCGGCGGCACGGCTTGCAAGACATGCTGGGCTCCGCTTTGCCCAACATCTTCCCTTTGTCCGCCATGGCATTTCGGCCATGCTCAGGCGGTGAATCGCACAGAGCGCTACCGCTCTGGAGCGCTGTTTCGGCGCGGCTTCTTTGTCTTGCTGGCTCGCAGCGTCGCGGGCAAGGCTGCTTCCTGGTGACGTTGCCGATCATGGCATGATTCGGATCAAGGCACGCGCGCGGGCGAAACCTTGATGATTCGGCAATGCTAAGCCAAAGGTATGACCCGAAGCATGGTGAGCGCACTGGTTACCCTCGCTGGGTAGTTAACCCGTCCTTCAGTGGGCTTGCATAGGTTTGGTCCTCGCGAACAATGACGGAAGCAAGCTGGTCCATTCATGGCACCCCTAAAGAAAGAAGAATCGCTGGAGGCCAAAATCCGTCAGGATCAGCTTGCTGACCTGAGGGCCGGGCTCTTCGTGTCGATGCCGATAAGCGCGATCCTGTCAGGCCTGATTTGCGGGGTGCAGGCCCTTTCTGGCGGCGGCTTTGCCGCTGCAAGCTGGTTCCTGGTCGTCAATGCGCTAAATGCCGCCCGGCTTGCACTCGCCCGTTTTCAGCTAAAGGAAACGGGGCGCCATCAGGATTTGCTTGGCGTTTTGCCGCGCCTTCGCATGTTTGGCGTCCTTGCCCTTCTGGCAGGGTTTGCCTGGTCCTTCCCGGCCGTGCTGACTGTTGGATACACAACACCTCAAGCACCGATGCATCTGGTCATACTGGCGGGCATTTCAGCTGGTGCGGTTACATATGGCAGTTCGTATGCCGCGGCGGCGACCAGCTTCATCACACCTCCACTCCTCATCACGGTGGCGTGCCTTTTGGCGAAAGGCAATTTTGAACGCTACATTCTGGCTTTCACCGTTCTGCTCTTCATGGGCGGCTTGGTCCGAGCTTCGTTTGTTGGGCAGGCGCGCTTCCGCGAAGCAAGCCGCCTGAGACATGAGGCAGAGCGACTTGCGTCGGAAATGGAGCGCAACTCCAGGGAGGACCATTTGACCGCCCTTCTCAACAGGCGGGGCCTTGAACACGCCATCGGTCGGTTCAAGACCGCGGATGGCCCCTTCGTGGCAATGCTGATTGATCTGGACGGCTTTAAATCTGTCAACGACACCTACGGTCACAGGACCGGTGATGAACTGCTTGTCATGATCGCCCGCCGCATAGAGCAGGAAGCACCGGAAGGCTCAACGCTAGCTCGTATCGGCGGCGATGAATTCGTGCTGGTTTTTCCCTCAACGAGAGCTTCGCTTTCTGCCAGTGATCTCGCCTCCAATATCATAGCCAAAATTGCTCGCCCCTATATCGGGGTCGCGTCCGTGCGCGTCGGGGCATCGATAGGGATATACTTGGCGCAGACGTCGAGCCTGACTGAAATGCTGTTGCGGGCCGATATCGCCCTTTATACGGCCAAGCGCCATGGCAGGAACGAATTTTGCCTGTTCGATGCCGAACTCGACCGGGAACTCCAACGCCGCCAGTCCATCGAACGGGACCTTCATTCGGCGATAAAGACGGGAAGATTGCAACCTTGGTTCCAGCCGATCGTGAAACTCGACACCGAGGCCGTGGTCGGTTTTGAAGCCTTGCTGAGATGGTCCCATCCGACACATGGTGCCATCTCTCCACCCGAAATCATCACAGCCGCACGCGAAACCGGAATGCTTCAGCTGCTGACGCAAACCGTATTCGCCGACTGTTGTGCTTTTATCGACGGCTTGGTGAAAGCTGATTGTCGTAACATTCGTGTGGCGATGAATGTTTCCCCGCGCGAACTGGAAGCCGGCGATATCGACGACATGGTTCTGGATGGTCTGGCCGCAAGAGGCCTGCCTGCGACGATGTTCGAAATCGAGATTACCGAAGAATCGCCGGTGGATCCGGACAGAGTGGATGAAAAGCTCGGACGGCTTTCGCATGCCGGTATTTCCATCGCGCTCGACGACTTCGGCACCGGCTTTTCTACCTTGGCATCTCTCAAGGACCGTCGGATACGCAAGGTGAAAATAGACCAAGGCTTCATTCGCGGCTTGGCCAAGTCCCGAGAGGACCGACTGCTTGTCAAATCCGTCATCGAACTCGGTGACATGCTCGGGATCGAGGTCATGGCCGAGGGCGTCGAAACAGAGGCGGATCGGCAAACCCTGCACAAGCTTGGTTGCCGAACCGCCCAAGGCTTCCTCTTCTCCAAGGCTGTGCCTTTGATGCAAGCACTGGAAATGGCAGTCAAACAGTACGCGAACCAGTTGTGACCGCTCCCGCAGCGCCCGCTGTCGCGGCCGTGCGCTGCCGAATTTGGCTACAGAGACTTGCCTACCCGAAACACGTGGCATTGGGCGCTGTGCATCAGCCGGCGAACAGTTCCTTGTAGCCGGTCGTCACCATCCAGTTCGCACGGTCGATATGGCTGCGAAGAGCTTTGCGGGCGCGGACCGGGTCAATGGACGGGTCGATGCCGAGGATGCGCTCGGCCATCTCCTTTTCGCTGGCATTCTCGGCGCAGGCATCCAGGATCCGCAGGTAGATCGTGAAATGCTCCCTGTCGTAGCTCGTGAGGTTCTCCGACCAGGGGACTTCATCGCTCAAACTTGAGCTTCGAGTCTCATCTGTTCCCATTGGTCCATTCATGCCTGCGAACCTCGCCTGTGAGCGCAGGCAGTATATCCCAAAATGGGATAATCCGAAACCGGGATTAGTCGCTGATCCGGTCTTTACCCGACCGGTTCGCCTCCATGCCCAAATCCCTTCGATCGCCCCGCCACCAGCGGTTCCTGGCCCGGCTGGTTTTGCTGCGCAAGGCCAAAGGCCTGACCCAGAAGCAGCTGGCTGACAAGCTTGGTCGTCCCCAATCCTTCGTGGCCAAGTACGAGGGCGCAGAGCGGCGTCTCGATGTCATCGAGTTTCTCGACATAACTGCGGCCCTTGACGCTGATCCGTGCGAGATTCTCTCCAGCCTCCGGTCCTAGCGGGCGCGCCGCATCTATCATGATCACGGACAGGAATATTGAGTGGGACAACGCCTCAATTTGTTGAAAGGCGAGCGCTGGTTTTCGGAGGAAGCCGCGCGCACGGCGCCGATGCCTTTTGGTTCTCGACGTAACTGCGGCGCCTGACCATGTGCGAAAAAACTTGGCGGGCGCCCGCGCGCCTGACGACGCGCACCAGGTGCTCGTGAACGAGCCCGCTTTTCTTCGGCAAGCTCAGGCGGTCTCGGCCATTCGGCTTCGCCCCTTGGCGTGGGCAGCCCTTCGGGCTGTGACGGCCGCCGCCCTTGCGGGCGGCGCGGTTTGTCTGTTGGCCTTTCCCGGTGGCGCGGGGCGGGCGGCACTCCCTTCTAGACCCGCCGCGGCAGCCCGCAACCCTTCGCGTGCCGCTCAGGGTCCTCCTCTTCGTTCCGGTCCTTCGGATGCGGTCCGCCTACCACGGCGGGCCTTTCCGGTCGCGACTCGCCGCCCACCCCGCTTCCGGGGAAAGGCGCGGCGATTGGCGAGCGGAGGATAACACATGCGTGCAAGCAGCAAGCGTACCACCAGCGGAGAGGCTGGCGCAGGCAAGGGCAGGCGCCCAGGCGCAAGCCTCTATCAGGAGATCACCGACCGCATCATTGCCGAGCTGGAGCGCGGCACCGTGCCATGGGTCAAGCCATGGGGCAGCGCAAAAGCAGGCCTCGGCCTGCCGAGGAATGCGTCCACGGGGCGCACCTATTCCGGCATCAATATCCTTATCCTGTGGGGCGCCGTCATCGAGCGCAGCTATCCCAGCCAGAATTGGCTGACCTTCCGGCAGGCGCTTGCCCTGGGCGGCAATGTCAGGAAGGGCGAGCGCGGCACGACGATCGTGCATGCCGACCGCTTTGTCCCAAAGAACGAGAAGGAGCGCGCACGCCACGAGGGCGATGCACCACAGGCCGTGCCTTTTCTGAAGCGCTTTACCGTCTTCAATGTCGCGCAATGCGACAATCTTCCGGAACACCTCCATGCCCCTGCCGAGCCGCTGCCACAGTGCGAGATCGTGCCGCAGGCCGAGACGCTCATTCTCGCCAGCGGTGCGGATTTCAGGGTCGGCGGCGATCGCGCTTTCTACATGCCGTGCAGCGACCACATTCAGGTGCCGCCGCAGCCAGCGTTCCATCAGCAGATCGACTATTACCGGACCTGCTTTCACGAGCTAGGCCACTGGACCGGCCACCCGACGCGGCTTGCTCGCGACCTCTCCGGCTCGTTCGGCTCCAAGGCCTACGCGCGTGAAGAATTGGTCGCCGAAATCACTGCCGCCTTCGTCTGCAGCAATCTCGGCATCGAGCCGACCGTGCGTCACGCCGATTACATCGGCTCATGGCTGAAGGTGCTGCGCGAGGACAACCGCGCTATATTCCGTGCCGCCAGCCTAGCTTCGAAGGCCGCTGATTTCCTGTTTGGCCTTCCGGCCGATGCGGAAGGCGAGGCGCAAGAAGGGATTGCGGCATGACGATGCGCGATCCTCAACTGACCGCGACCGAGCCGACGCCGCAAAGGAGCAGACGCTCATTCCCGGCGTCCAGCCGATCACCACGCGGGCAAACCCTCCTGATGGACGCGCCGATGTGTCCGCGCGCGGCGCAAAGCTGCTCGAGGTCGGTCTCTAATGGGGAGGCGGATCAGAGGAAGGTCCGGTGAACCTTTCTCCCGCCGGACGCAAGAAGTCAACGCGACCCGTTCTGACAAGGAGTCTTTCCATGATCCTGATCACCAATCCACTGCGCGCACGACTGCTCGCCCATGGCGCCGCCGGCGCCGACATCGACCATTTTCCCGTTGTGAAACTGTTTGATCCGACAGGTGCCGCGACCTCGCTTCTGAGCGAACTCGAAGCCGATGGCGACACGCTGTTCGGTCTTTGCGATCTCGGCTTCGGCTTCCCCGAACTTGGCAGCGTCAGTCTGGCCGAGCTTGCATCCGTAAAAGGGCCGCTTGGCCTCGGCATAGAGCGCGACCTGCATTTCCAGGCGCGCTTTCCGATCTCCGTCCATGCCGAAGCCGCCCGCATTTTGCGGCCACGTCACCGAGGCCGAGCGACTGCTGCGGCAGGCAGCAGACGCCCTATCAAAGCCCCATTCCGAGCTTCCGCCCGACACGGCGGAACAGCAGCGCCGATAGGCGCAAAAACCGTCCCGCCGCGTCGGCCTTCGGCCTCCGCGGCGGGGACAACCCGGCAGGCGGCGCTATTTCGCCGCGAAATCGCTTGCCGACGAGCGCGGTGAAGGCGATCCCTTGCCCTGCGCCATCATGGAGGACGGTGACGACGCCGATGCGCTCGAAGCTTCCTGATCGAAAACCTCGCCCGCCTCGATCCTGACGAAGTATGGCAATGGGAGACGTTTCGCGGCTTGTCAGGCAAGGCCGCACCGTTCTCGACATCGCTGTGACCTTCGGCATCACTGATCTCAAGGTCAAACGCATTCTGGCGCTTGGCGACCTCTTGCCCAAAATCCGCGAAGCCTATCGGCGCGAGGAGATCGACACCGAGCCGGTGCGCCATCTCACCATGTCTTCCAAGGCGCAGCAGAAGGACTGGCTGGCACTCTGTGCCGATCCCGATCAATACGCGCCGCGTGGCTATCAATTGAAGCAATGGCTGTTCGGCGGCCAGTCGATTTCCACCAAGGTGGCACTGTTTGCCATCGAGGAGTATCCCGGCCTGATCACCTCGGACCTGTTCGGCGAGGACAGCTATTTCGCCGATGCCGACCTGTTCTGGCAAAAGCAGAACGAAGCGATTGCCACCAAACGCGACACCTATCTCAACGAGGGCTGGAGCGAGGTTGTGCGCTGGAACCGGGCCAGTATTTCCACGCATGGGACCACGAGAAGACCCCGAAGAAGAAGGGCGGCAAGATCGTCATCACTGTCTCGCATCGCGGCGAGGTCGAGTGTCACGAGGGCTGGCTGTCACGCAAGGAAGCCCGCCGCGCCCGCGAGGGCGGCGAGCAAGAAGAAACAGCCGCCAAGCTGCCGCGCCCCGAAGTCACCGGCCCGATGCACAACTATATCGATCTGCATCGCCATGCCGCCGTGCGCGCGGCCATGCTCGACCATCCCGCCGTGGCGCTGCGCCTCGTGGTGGCGCACGCCATCACCGGTTCGGGCCTGTGGCAGGTGCGGCCTGAGCCGCCGCGCAGCCAACGAGACGGTAACTGCCAGCCTTGCCGGCTGCAAGGCTGAAGCCGCATTCGGCAAAAAGCGGCGCGAGGTATTGGCCCTGCTCGGATCACCGGATGAGGATAGCTTGGTCGCCGGCGGCAATGGCGACGCCGTTGCTATCGCCGGCGTGTTCGCGCGCCTCTTGGCGCTCTGCGACGACGATGTCATGCGCGTTCTCACCCTTGTCATGGCCGAGACGCTTGCAGCCGGCAGCGCCGTCGTCGAGGCGCTCGGCAACCACCTGAACTCGACATGGGCATATGGTGGCAACCGGACGATGCCTTCTTCGACCTCTTGCGCGACAAGGAAATCGCCAATTCGATGCTGGCCGACGTCGGCGGCAAGCTGGTCGCGGACGGCAATGTCGCCGAGAAGGTCAAGACGCAAAAGAACATCATCCGCGACTTCCTGGCGGGCGAGAATGGCCGCCCCTGGGTCGAGACCTGGCTGCCGCGCTGGATGAAATTCCCGGCCGAAAGCTACACCAGCCGCAGCGGCTCCGCACCGCCGATCAGTGGACACAAGTGCAGCCGCTGTTCGTGCGCGAATAGTCGATCAGGGCCCGAGCGGCGGTTCTCTCGATTACCGCCGCTCAGGTCGCGCGCCGCTACGGGCCACGCCGGCTGCCGATTGGGCGTCTTGTCGAGCCAGTGCCGCGCGCGAGAAATTCCGACGCCAGTTCGCCCCATTTCGGCAGCCCCGCACCGCGCCGGGTTGCTTGCTGAGGCGCCAAAGGCCCATGGGGCCAATTGTCCGATCCGGTTGCCGACAGAGCCCGCGCAGCCGGCGCTCTGCATTGCGGCCGGCTTCTTGTGTCACCGATCGCGCCACCTGTCTCCATTGTGTCTCGGGGACCATTCCCTGCGGCTGGCTTGTCGACCTATGGGCGGATCAGGCCCGCCCGAAACCCTCGCCGGCAGCTTTTTTCCCCGCCGCCTGCGGCGGCTTCCTCGCGCCGCTTCGCTTCAAAAAAGCTGCCCGCGCGGGTCCTCCGCTATCGCTGCGGCCGTCCCGGTTCCGGCGGTCCGGACGCGCCCATCACGGTCCGCCATCGCAGGGGAATGGTCCCTTGCGAGCACCAAGAGGAGACTGGATATGACCGCGATCGGATACGTCACCAAACAGGAAAACGGCGGCTACAAGGGCCAGCTCAAGACGCTCAGCGTCCGCGCCGACATCGATATCGTGCCCAATCAGGCAAAGAGCGCCGACACCCATCCCGACTTCCGGGTGCTGACGCAAGGGGTCGAGGTGGGTGCGGGCTGGATCCGCACCGGCGAGACCTCCGGCAAGGACTATGTGAGCCTGTCGATTGCCGCCCCCGAGTTTGGCCCCCGCAAGCTCTACGCCAATCTCGGCCGCGCCGCCGGCCAGGATGACGACGACACTTACGCCATCATCTGGAACCCGGTCGACTAACCGGCCGATCCGGAAAGCCCCGCGCCGCCACCGGCGCGGGGTCCTCTCTCAGGACCCGTGAGGCCGCCGAAGGGGGCGGCGAAAACTCGCCCCCCACTCTTCGCCCGTCCCCAAAACGATCTCGCTCGCCGATCCTCGCCTTGGCTTGTCCGTAGCGAAACGAGGATCATCATGGACGACGAAAACGAACGCGCAGCCCGCGCCAAGAAGGGCAGTCCGTTTCTCAATACCGCGCAGGCGGCCTTCTATATCGGGCTGTCCCAGCGCACGCTGGAGAAGATGCGCCTCAAAGGCGGCGGCCCGCAATTCCGCAAGCACGGCCGCTATGTCCGCTATCACATCGACGAACTCGACGATTGGTCGAAGGGGCACGCGCAGGAGACCGGGCCCGAGGACGGCGGGCACGATTCCGGCTCGGCCGGCGAGGGAGGCCGCTCATGAGCCGGCGTCCCACCATCCATCTGATCGGCAGCCATCTGCGGCGCATTCGGGCGCGCAAGACGATCGCCATGGCCACGATGGGCCTTGCCCTGATCGGCTTCGCCGCCTTCGGCAAACCATCGCCCTGGCTGGTCTGGAACGCCTCGGCGAGTGCGCCGGTCGGCCTCTATCGCGTCGCGTCCGGATCGCCGGCTCTTGGTGATCTCGTACTCGTCCGCCCGCCAAAACCGGTCGTCTATCTGGCCGCCGAACGCTTCTATCTGCCCAGCAACGTGCCGCTGGTCAAGCACCTTGCCGCGCTGGCTGGCGAGCATGTCTGCGCCTTCGGCGACGCCATCATCATCGGCGGCGAGATTGTCGCGCGCCGGCTTGCAACCGACACGCAGCACCGTCCGCTGCCTTGGTGGAATGCCTGCCGAAAGCTCGCCGCTGCCGAGGTTTTCCTACTCGGCAGCGACAAAAATCGCTCGTTCGACAGCCGCTATTTCGGGCCGGTGCCGACCGAAAATATCATCGGGAGGCTCGTGCCGCTATGGACCGAGTGACCCTCCTGATGCTGGGCATGGTGTCTCTCGCACCATGCTCCTGTTCCGCGGCGACCAACACGAAGCCGGTCGTCATCTCCCATAGTCCGCAGCTTGCAAGATGGCAGCCCTTCGTAGCCGAAGCAAGCCGGCGTTTCAGCATTCCACAGACTTGGATTTATGCCGTCATGGATGCCGAAAGCCGGGGGCAGACAAGGCTCAATGGACGGCCGGTCACGTCGAGCGCCGGTGCCATTGGCCTGATGCAGGTGATGCCAGGCACCTACGAGGAGTTGCGCGCAGAGCTTGGCCTGGGAGCCGCCCCGCACGACCCTCGCGACAACATTCTGGCAGGCACTGCCTATCTGCGCGCCATGTATGACCGCTTCGGATTTCCAGGCCTGTTTGCAGCCTATAACGCCGGGCCGGAGCGCTACGAACAGCATTTGCAGCGTGGGCGGCCACTGCCCAGCGAGACGGTTTCGTATCTGGAAGAGGTCAAGGCGGCGGGCATTTCGGCCGCCGATATGGACGCGCTCACCGACAAATCCCGTTCCAAAAGCGCGCCGGGAATCCCTTCCGGGCAGTCGCTGTTTTTCCTCCGAAACGGTGTTTCCGTGACCGGCCCGAATGGCCACCTCCTGGTGCCGCTCGGATCGGAGCGAGCAAGGTCAGGCCGGCCGGATCGCAGGTGAGGGCAGCGGCTACCGCGGTTCGGGCGGGGGGCAGGGAGGCAGGTCCGCGGAAGGCAAGATAAAGGCATCGCCTCCTGAGGCGGCGAAGTGTTTGTCTGCACATCGTTTTCCCGGGAGGTTGCCTGCGGGTCCAGGAGGGTCTGGCGCGCAAGCCTCTGATTTTGCTGCTGGTTCATCGGAGGCCGCATGCAGGATGACGAATTCACGCCGAGGCTCGGCAAAATTGGCTCGCGCGGCTCGAAGGCGGGCAAACGCTACGCTGGCCAGGTCCAGGCCGCGGTCAACCGAGCAGGCGGCAGGAGCGGACGCGGCAGCCGCTTCATCGGAAGCCGGGTGGGGCGCGGCGGGGCTGCTGCCGCCGTTCTTAGAGCACGCGACCGCCACGCGGCGTTTCGGCAGCGGCGCGCAGTCGTCAAGGCACGCATCGTCAAGCTGGCCGGCAAGGGAGTCGACGGAGCTCGTGCGCACCTCCGCTACCTCCAGCGCGACGGCGTCACCCGGGAAGGCGAGCGTGGCGAGCTCTACGCTGCCGACAAAGACCACGCGGACGGCAGGGCCTTTCTCGATCGCGCGAACGGTGACCGTCATCAGTTCCGCTTCATCGTCGCCCCTGAAGACGGTATCGAGTATGATGACCTGAAGCTGCTCACCCGGCGCCTCATGGCGCAAATGGAAGAAGACCTCGGCACCAGGCTAGACTGGGTGGCCGTCGACCATTTCAACACCGGCCATCCTCACACCCACATCATCGTGCGCGGCAGGGACGATCACGGCGAAAACCTCGTCATCGCGCGGGACTACATCTCCTCTGGCCTGCGCGAGCGCGCAGCCGAACTGGTTAGCCTCGACCTTGGCCCGCGCACCGACCGCGAGATCGAGCAGCGCTTGCGCCAGGAGATGGAGCAGGAACGCTTCACCAGCATCGACCGGCAGCTGATGCGCATGCGCGACGAGGGGCATGTCTCACCAGCCAGCCGAGACACCTTTCGCCAGACGCTGCACCAGGGCCGCCTGCGCAAGCTCGAGCGGATGGGCCTCGCCGAGGAGATGCCTTCGGGTCGCTGGCGCCTGGAGGATGATCTCGAATCCACGCTACGCCGCATCGGCGAGCGCGGCGACATTGTCAAGACCATCCATCGCGAGCTGACCGGCAAGGGGCTCGTCCGCAGTGCCGCCGACTATCTTATCCACGATCGATCCGACGGGTCGGCCCAAACCGTGGTCGGACGTGTCGTCGGGCGCGGGCTGGCCGACGAAATCACTGACCGCCATTACCTCGTCGTCGACGGCGTGGACGGCAAAAGCCACTATTTTGATATCGGCAAAGGCGAGGCCACCCAACCGACACCAGAAGGCTGCATAGTGCGGATCAGGCCGAGGGACACCGGGCCAAGAAAAGTCGACCGCACAATTGCCGGCATCGCCACGGTCAACGACGGGCGCTACAGCATCGATATCCATCTCAAGCATGACCCCTCGGCCACCGAACGCTTTGCCGAAACGCACGTGCGGCGACTGGAGGCGATCCGCCGTGCGACCGGTGGCGTCGAGCGCGAGCCGGACGGCACATGGACAGTCGCGCCCGACCATCTCAACCGCGTCGCGGATTACGAGCGTCAACGAGCGAGGGCCCAGCCTGTTGTCGTCGACAAGCTCTCATCAATGCCGCTGGAGAGCCAAGTAGGCTTTGACGGCGCCACCTGGATCGACCAGGAGCTGGTATCAGCCCACCCTGAGTCCTTGCGCGACTCTGGCTTCGGTCGAGAAGTACGTCAGGTCCAGGCCCGCCGACAGCAGTGGCTGATCGCGCAAGGTCTTGCCCATGATGCGCAGGATCGGGTCATCTATCGCGCCAACATGCTTTCAATGCTGCGCCAACGAGAGCTGAACCGTGTTGCCAGTCAGCTCTCGGACGAACTCGGGCTCTCGTATTCTGAAGCGCAGCATGGCAATCGAATAGACGGTACGCTGCGCCGCTGCGTCGAGCTCGCCGGCGGAAAATACGCTGTCATCGAGAAATCGCGCGAGTTCACGCTGGTGCCCTGGCGGCCGGTGCTTGAGCATCATATCGGCAAGGAGGTGTCTGGCGTGGTGCGCGCCGAGGGGATTTCCTGGACGATCGGACGGCAGAGGAGCGGGCCTGGCGTTTCGTGAACTGGCTACAATTTATTTGTTCACGTTGAAACAGGTACTCAGCCCAGACGGAGTTCCTCCGCCTGCTGCTTGCTCGCAGCATTCATTTGGCGGAGAGTCAGTGTTCTGCATTTTGTAGTTCGCTCTGTCAAAAAGCGCTGGGAATATGCATCATGTTCTGCGTTGACACGGAAGCCGGGCCGACAGGTGCCGCCCTGTGGTTGCGGATCGGCTCCCGATGGCTGCCAGCTAGAAAGGTGGGCTGACTCGTGATAGCGCAAGGGGCTATGGCGGCCGCGGTACGGCGAAGCGAGCTCTGGCATCGAGGATGAAGCCGCACTTCCCGATCTTATTCTACTCGCAGGACCGGCAGACGCGGCGGTCGCCCCTGCGGGTGCTGTTGGCCCTGGCGTGAACTGGCAGTCCGTCCCGCGGGGACTTTGTAACGGAGAAAAGTCGCTGCGATGGCCCGGGTGACGATGCGGTCAGCGACCATGCCAGACGAGATCGGCAGCTTTCTGCCGCGGCACGGCGCCGGAGCCATCAGGCCGCCGCGACATCGGGTCTGGCGCACCTTCGGATGTTGGCTGGCCGCGGTTTACTTCGAGCAGCGCCGGGTGGGTCATGCGGTGCCGCTACTGGGCACCGAGGCAGCTTTGGGCATGAGACCCGTTCAATCGCGCCGGCCACGTCGGTCATCGCGACATCTGGAGTCGAGGCCAGGTCAGACCGGGAAAAAAACCTGCTCGTCGCGCGGGAGCCCCGGGTTGCGCCGTCGATCCTTCCGCCCAACTCAGCGCCGCGCGACCAGCAATAGCCCCTTGCCCCGAAACTGACGCCAAGCCGACGGACCCGCTCTGCGCATACCGATGCCGTCCGCGCCGTCGTCGGCGGAAACCAGCGAGCCGTGGACCTCACACAATCTGAGCCGCTGGTGACGATGTGCATCGCCTACTTCCATCCGCACTCCTATCGACGAACTCGCCCGCTGCCCGCGGTGATGCGAACCCGTGGATGAATATTTCGCCGAAGCCGCAGTGGGGGCTCAGCCTCGACGATTTTTTTGCCTTGCCCCGGCGGGCGGCGCAACCGAGCATCGAGACAAAAAACGGAAAGGGAGGGCACCAGCCCGTTAGAGCCGTGGCCATGATGATGTGGGGACGATCTCCTGGAAGAAATGTGGAGATCGACGCTCTCCTGACGCGCTCATCGAAGATTTTAGGCCGCGCCGACGTGGCTGCTTGAGCGATAACACTCACTCCGGAGGCCCAGTGCGGCTCCTTGGCCAAGCTGCTCGGCACGCCGTGAGTGTGCTTTCTTGTTTGGGGAAGGGAGACTTACGTCTACAACAATCTCGTTTCGATCTACGATGGAGAGTCGGCGAGACAAGTGTTGCTGATGTTCATTGGCTCCGTAGCAACTTCTGCAGTCACAATGCAGCTTATGTTCCTATGCTGGAGAGTTGGCCATTCAACTCGCGTAGCTCGCTTTGTTGCGGTGGAGCTTGGTCAGAGCACACTGCTGCTTTACCTGCTTCAGGGCGCCGTGTTTCGCTTCATGGATCTAATAGGGTTCGGAGAGCTTTGGGATCTCCCGAGCAGAATCGGGTTCGCCACTTTGCTTGGTGCCGCGATCGTTGTCTCCGCTTGACAATTCGCAGGATTGCGCGTGACCACGGATGGTTGTCGCGCGGCTACGCTTAATATGTGACGACGCTTGCGCCTTGTAGGCAATTGTTGCGGCCGCCCACGGCCGACATGAACGTGCTTGGCCGCACGTTTTCTAAGTGAGGCGGAAAGAGGCGCGCGACCCCTCTCCCCAGCAACCCGCCTTGCGGAATCCTCCTCTGCCCGCTTCGCAGACGGGGATACCCTCCGCCCCCTTGCTATTCGTTGCCCGCCGCTATGCAAAGGACGGGCGACCTGAATCCGTGCTCAAGCCGATCTGGCGGCAGAGGGGGGGCGGGCTGAACATGGGACCCGTGATTGACATAATTGCCGCGCGAATTCTCATGCTCGCCTAACCGGCCGGAACGATTTGCAATCCGGGCAGGCTCGACAAATCAAGGAGCAGCTCGTTCCGTGTCCAAGCCCAGACAAGTCTTGGTTATCTCACGGGCGCGATACAAAAGGCACAGGCTGGACTTGGCTGCCGGGGGCGGGGCTTGTCGACCGCTCGATTGAAAGTGAGATGCGAGGCGGAGAATCACCCATGTGCAGAGCGGCAAGGCGCTCGCCTACCTCCCTGTCATTCACCGTCAGCCGATGGTTTAGACGAAGATAGTCCGTCCATGTCGGCGTGCGGAATGTCTCGGTCCAAAGCGTCGACTTCTGAAGGTCGCGCTGGAGGGTCCAGTCCCGCGCACCGGCGCGGCTCTGAACGCGCCGCCTTTCGCGCATGCAGCTCAGAAATTCATCGATACTCTCCTCGGGTATCGAGTACTCCACCTTGATCACGATCGGACCGCTCCTGGGTTTCAAAGGGAGGGCCAGTTCTGGTGGCCTGAAGTCGACGGCCGCTTGATCCGATTCCTCCCATAGCCGCACTGGCAATAGCTTTCCCACAGCCGCGACCAGCAACAGTGCCGCTGCAGCACCTTCCAAAGCCCACGTCAGCGAATAGTACTGCGCGACAGCACCCCAGATCCAGCTGCCCGCTGCCATCCCGCCGTAGGTCAGGGCGTAATAGATGGACAGGGTCCGACCAACGACCCACCTTGGGCTTGCCAACTGCACACACACGTCGGTTCCGGTCCAGGTGACAACCCAGCCAGCGCCACCGATTGCAAGCGCGATCGCCGCCACAGCCACCGACGATGTGAGGGCCATCAAAAGGCAACACGTTGCGCAAGCAACGGATGCGAGCGTGATCAATCGGTTCTGGGACGTAATGCGTCTCAAGTAGCTGCTGCCAATGCCGGCTATGAAGGCGCCTGTGCCGAAGCCAGCCAATAGCACCCCGTAAACAATTGGCCCTCCCGCCAGCTGGTCGCGAACCAGGAGGGGGAGCAGAGCAAGGATCGAGATGCTTGACAGCCCGAATAGGGTTGCACGCACAATCGCCACTCTGATCTCTGAGGATATTGCCGTGAATCGCATGCCATCATGAATGGCCGTAGTCATCCGCTCGCGCGGAAGAGGCGAAAAGCGAACTTGCCACTTTGAGCGCAGAACAGCGCTCAACGGGACCAAGTCACTCAGCGCAGCGAGGGCGAAAGCCGTAAGGGGGCCTAGCAAAGCTAAGATTACACCGCCCAGCGCCGGTCCTATGCTCCGAACCACGTTGTAGCCCACCGACATCAGCGTCACTGCGGCGGGTATGTCGCGCTTTTCCAGGATATCGCCTACCGACGCGTGCCATGCTGGATCGTTCAAGGCAAAGCCGCATCCGGCCAAGAAACTCAGTCCCAGGATCAGCCATGGACTAACAAAGCCCAGTCCCACAGCGAGTGCCAGCGCCGTGGATGCCAGTGCGATAAGGCAGTGTCCGGCAAGCATGACGCCGCGGCGGCTGAAGCTGTCTGCAATGGCTCCAGCAAGGATCGACAAGAAGAACGCGGGCAGTGTCGATGCAGCCTGTACGAGCGCAACCATTAGATCGGAGGCTGAAATCGTCGCCATGAGCCAGCTTATAGCCACGCTCTGCACCAGCCAGCCAAGGCTGGATATCTGCGTGGCTGTCCAGATAGAACGAAAGACCGGGTTGTGAAGAGGGATCAGTGTGTTTGCCGCAAAGCGCGGAGGATCTTGACGCCGCATCACTTCTCTCCTCCACTGGGTGTCGTTCGTCCGCTCATTTGCTTACAGCGGTGCGCTCTGTGCACAGACTGCGTCACAACGAAGTTCCGAAATCGCGCTCGCAACAAGGACAATGTGACATCCATGGTGCTGATGCGCCTTGAGGTACCAACCTGGCCGTTAGCTGATGGGTCCCGCAGCCCGCTGGGTGCGGTCAGTTCTGCCCTGCGACTCTTGGCTTTGGACGGTGCTAGCGCCCCGATGGCCGGCTTGTCAAACTGCCGTAGTGCCAGCACATCCATCCCATCTGTTGACCGCGATCTCCGACGAGGTCGAGCAGCAGTAGGTCAACGGCAAATCTGGGTATTTCCGCTATCCGGTCGAGCGCGTGGCCATCGTCCGGAAACCCGAAGACGTTCATCACCCAGGCGACCACCACGCCCGAGACAATGCGACACGGCGGTAGCGGTTCACCAGAGGACGTGCGTTCTCCTCAGCAGGAACATTGTTCTGCCGATCGTCGGCTGCGCCAGCCGTCACGTAAAGCGGCGCCAGAGTTCTTGCACCCGTCATTGGACTCCCGCTTTGCAGGTTTCGCCTAGGGCCTGCATCAGGTCATCTATAATGTCCTGAGGATGTTCAAGCCCTACAGAAATTCGCAGCAATCCGCCTGGCGCTTTGGACTTCGCACCTTCAACGGATGCGCGATGCTCTATCAGAGAATGCGTGCCGCCAAGGCTTGTCGCCCGGACAACAATCTTCAGGCGGCCGGCCACGGCCATTGCAGCATCGGCTCCGCCCTCGACGATAAAGGATAGCATCGCTCCGTAATGGCTCATTTGCCGCGTAGCAAGATCGTGTCCCGGATCAGTTTGCAAACCAGGAAAGAGCACTTTTTCGACGCGCGGATGAGACGCCAGGGCCTCGGCCACTTTCTGGGCGCCTTCGCAATGGGCGCGCATGCGGACCGGCAATGTTTGCAGGCCCCGCAACGCCAGCCAACAGTCGAAGGGCGCTGCGACGCTGCCCTTGTGTTTCTGGACCATCCGCAATGGGCGACCGAGGGGTGACGCGTTTGGGACAATGACGACACCGGCCATCAAATCCGAGTGGCCGCCAATGTACTTTGTCGCCGAGTGCATCACCGCGTCTGCCCCGATTTCGAGTGGCAGTTGAAGCACTGGGGTGGCCCACGTATTGTCCACCACCGCCAAGGCGTCTGCCTCGTGCGCGATTGCGCAGATGGCCGCAATGTCGACAACGCGGATCATCGGGTTTGACGGCGTCTCGACCCAGACGAGGCCAGTCCGCTTCGATGTCACCGCGGCGCGCAAAGCGTCCAAATCGCGCATGTCGACGGGGGCAAAGTCGAAGCGAGACCCAATGTCGGTCTCTTCGATCAGCGAACGAATGCCGAAATACATGTCATCCGGCAGAACGATCCGACCCGCCGACGGATGGCTCTCGAAAACTGCAGCGATTGCGGCCATGCCCGAAGCGAAGGCGATGCCGTCTCCCCCTCCCTCAAGCGTCGCCATGGCCGCCTCGAACGCATTGCGTGTCGGATTTCCATCCCTTGTGTATTCGAAGCCGGACGGAAATGACCCGTTGGCGCCTCGTTCGAACGTCGTGCTGGTGTGCAGCGGCATGGATACGGCCCCCGTGGACGCGTCGACACCTCGGCCGCAGTGGATCGCCTTCGTCTCAAAACGCATCGGTTATTCCTTCCTAACGGGCAGTTGCAATTTCGTGCCGGTCATTATACTGACCGCAATACGTGAGCCGAGGACCCAAGTCAATATAATGACCAATGTTACGGAAGCGTTTGATGCCGAGCAAGCGCTTGGGCAAGCGATAGCAGCCCGGATCCGAGACTTGAGGCGTGACCAAAGCCTGACCCTGGATCGCCTGGCTAAACTAAGTGGCCTATCGAAGGGAACCGTGGTCGCGCTGGAGCAGGGTAGGGCGAACCCCAGTATCGGCATACTGTGTCGGCTGGCGGCGGCGTTTTCGCTCTCGGTGGCCGATTTGTTGAACGAGCACCCTTCCACGGTGCGCCTTCCCATCGAGCGGACAGAGACCAGGAGGCTTTGGACGAGCGCAAAGGGAAGCTCTGCGCAACTGCATTCGTCGACCTCGGGACGCACGATGTTCGAACTGTGGAGCTGGGTCATGATGCCGGGCGATGTGTTTTCTGCGGACGCTCATAGTCCGGATACGCGCGAGCTGATCTCGGTCAGTCAGGGTGCCCTGAGCGTTGTGGTAGGTAACCACGTGGAAATTTTAAGCGAAGGCGAGAGTGCGCGGCTTGTCACTGACCAACCTCACTCATATGCGGCGGCATCTGATGTGCCCGCCCACTTCACGATGGCGGTGCTTGAGCGTGGTGGATACCGAAATCCGGGGCACTCGTCGACGGCAGCGAAGATTCAGGGGCACGTTCCGTAAGGCCCCGCCGATTACTAACAACCGCACATTCGCGACAGGAGATAAACCGTTGTACGTTCCGCCTCATTTTGCCGTCCCTGATCAGAACGCCCTGTTTGACCTTATCGAGAGACACCCGCTGGGTATCCTCGTCACCCAAAGCAAAGGCACGCTGGACGCGAACCACCTCCCTTTCGAGCTTGACCGCTCGAAGGGAGACAAGGGCGTTCTCAATTGCCATGTCGCTCGCAAGAACCCAGTCTGGGAGGAAGTCGCCAATGGCGATGAGGTTCTCGTAATCTTCCGTGAGGCCGACGCTTACATCTCGCCGAACTGGTATCCGAGCAAGCATGAATTCCACAAGCAGGTGCCGACCTGGAACTATCTCGTCGTCCATGCCCACGGACGCATCACTGTCCGGGATGATGAGCGGTATGTGCGCCGCAACGTGGCGAAGCTCACTCACATGCAAGAAGCCTCGCAGCCGGTCCCATGGAAGATGGGCGACGCGCCGAAGGACTTCATCGACACGATGGTCAGGGCAATCGTCGCCCTGGAGATCGAGATCACCGGCCTGGTTGGAAAATCAAAACTCAGCCAGAACAAAGAGTTGCGCGACATTCAGAACCCTGGCGAAATGCTGCGTGCCCAAGGGGCCATTGCGATGGGAGAAGCGATGCTCGCGGCTGCGGCGGTCAAATCCCAATAGCATGTGTCTTGTCCCGACAAAGCCGCTGGTGCCGGCTTCCCGACGGGTCACCTAGTCCGCCTTGACGCACGGCAATAGCGTTTGACGGCCTGAAGCGACGCTGTGGTCACCCTTGTGATGCTTTTCCACGCGCCTGGTCAGGCAAAAGGATTGCTCCGTCGTGAGGACAGGCGGGAGTTTGCAGGTTGCGGTGGGCGGGTTCGTTTCCGGCGCCTGCGCCCCGTCGTATGTCGCGAGTTGAGGAATGCGATCGAGGGCGATGTGCAGGATGCGCTGCGGGAACGTCGTCGGCTGGCACAGACGGACTTCCGATTTCACCTCGACCACCCGCGCAGCGGTTTTGAATGAGGCGCAAACGCACGCGTGTCGAATTGGGCGATTTCCCTTGGGCGCCGAGCTCGACCATGCGCGATGATGCGCTCGACGCAGCTCCAGCTGGCGGCGCCTTCAACGAACTCCTTGAACCTGCAGACCTTGCCCGAAAGCACTTCTCTTACGGGATATGATTGGCTTTGTCGCCGAAGCGACTGATGGAGATGTTGGTGGGCGCCGCCGCGTAGGCGACGACCCCGTAATCACAGCGGGAGCTCGCAGGCGGGGTCGACAAACACCCTTGATTGGCCGAGCTTGAGGTGCATCTCTATCAGGCTGATTGCTTATTGGGCTGGTCCAGCGTTTGATCGGACCCATGATCCATCCGACCAGCTTGTGAGGGATGCAACCGAACCAGGCGCTGCTCCCACAGTCTTCGCAGGCCCTCCATTAGAGCTGCATGCCTGGCCTGATCCGGCTCAATCATATTGAGGTGATCTCGCAACACGGCTTCGCCCTCGATCCGCATCAGTAGATTAAACAAGTCGTTTGAAATTCGCACACTGTCAATGCTGGAGTGGTTCGGAATAATCTCGCAGACAGTCTCCTGATGATCTCGCGCTGTGTAAGCACGGGTTTGATGGAGGGAGACTGAGGGAGGCAATGAAATCGCAAGCGCAGTCCAATCCTGCAGCGTTGCAGCCCGTTTTTTTACCAGGAAGGGCCCGACCACAAGCCCATCCAGCTCTGTCGTCAAAAATGTGGCAATCGCGTCTGCAACCGTATCCACGATCGGTTCAGCATTGTTGTTAAAGGACGTATTGAGCAGAATTGGAGTGCCTGTCCGCTTCTTGAAGGCATTGATGACCTCCCAGTAAGCTGGGTTGGCATCGCGCGATACTGTTTGCAGCCGAGCCGTACCGTCGACGTGCGTAATGGCACCCAACAAGGCGCGCTTTGAGTCACGCACGCGAACGACGAAATTCATGAATGGAAATTCGTGCTTACCGTCCGGGAGGTCGAAAAATTCGCTCGCATCCTCTTCCAGCACAGATGGTGCGAAAGGCCTATAGCCTTCGCGCTTCTTGACCATGGCATTGATCCGGTCCTTGTTTGCAGCGGGCCGAGGGTCGGCAAGAATGCTGCGGTTGCCCAGCGCACGTGGCCCAAACTCCGAACGACCCTGCACCCAGCCGATCACGGCGCCGTTGGTGATCCAGTGGGCTGCACTGCTCGCTACGTCATAAGAGCGTTCAACCTCGAGATGTCCGGACCATGCATTCAGTTCCTGTTCCACGGCGCGGTCGCTCCCGAGATCAGGACCCCAATAGACCTCCTGCAGTCGCTCACGCGGCGCGGGGCGGCCCATCTCGTTAGAGACTATCAGCGCAGCTCCCAATGCGCAGCCAGCGTCGTGAGACGCGGGTTGCACGAAGATGTCTTCGAAAAGCCCTGAATACAGCAGCTTGCCGTTCATCGTGCAGTTGTGGGCTACCCCTCCCGCCAGACACAACCGCTTCATGCCGGTGGCCTCACGGTGGTGCCGGAGAATGTGGAACACGATCCGCTCAAGCGCTTCCTGCAGTGACGCACTCACATCTCGATGCTGCTGGGTGAAAGGCATTCCCTTTCGCCTGATCTCGATGTTGCGGAGCAACGCCGGACCGATGCGGTCGAGGTGAACACGGTAGCCACCGTTGGCGGAGAGCTCGTACAACTGCTCGAAGAGCTCGCGATAGGGAGCGGGGTCGCCATAGGGCGCGAGTCCCATTACCTTATACTCGTCGAACATGCCGTAGCCGAGACAGCGGATCGTCTCGAGATAAAACAGCCCAAGAGAATTGTCCTCCGGGAAAGCCTCGATTTGCGTAATTTCTGTGCCAGACCCTACCGCCACAAGGCCCGACAGGAAATCACCACAGCCATCAATCGCTAGAATGAGACTTTGTTCGAAGCCCGACATTGCAAAGGCGCTCACGGCGTGCGCCTGATGATGACCTACGAATGAAATACGCGAACTGTCCAACTTAGTGCCGAACTCACGCGCTAACAGGTTCTGCACCAACATTTTAGCATCCAACGGAGTGGAGAGAATGTCCGGTTGGGAAGCGGACATACCTTCAAGCATGGCGTTGGCATAGGGCTCGCTGGCGTAGACCGCGACACGATCAATGTCGCTGAGCTGAACCCCGGCCGTCGAGAGACAGTATTGAATCGAACCACTTGGCAGCTTGTTCGAGTGCTTGATTCGATTGAGGCGTTCCTCTTCTACGGCGGCTATCACCTTTCCGTCTCGGACGAGCACCGCGGCGCCATCGTGCATAAAGGCGTTCGGACGCTCGAATCGGTTTTCATGGACTTGGTCAAGTCCGCCGCTGATTCCTAGACACAGCATTTCTTTCTCCAAATAGTAACGGGAAGCCAAATTGGCTTACCTCGACTGTTCCAACTAAATAGGCCGTGTTGTCGCCTGCAGCTGCGACCGCCCGTCAGGCATCAGCGGCATCGAAGAAAGCCCCATAAACGATCAATGAGATGCTTCGACTGTGACACCTACGGTGCCATCACGCCGAGAGCTTGGCTGGATCATCCAATCCTGAGCGGCTGCTGACATGTATCCGGCGATGTTGTTTTCATCGGCAGAACCAACTTGCGATGCCGCCTGTTCTTGGGAAGGGCGGCCGTCGACGAATAACAGTACCGCCCCCGTGAACTGGCCCGATTTCATTCTCCGAAGCGACCATGGTCGCACCGCGCGACATTGTCGGCCAGTTGCAACTCACTTTCTCGGCACGACCTCCACTGCACGTCAGGGCGCATCGAAGATTTTCTCCTTTGGATTTTACCTAAGGCAGCTTTCGTCACGCGTTAGAGCAGCGTGTGATTGGTGCGTGAGGCTCTTTTTTGTCCATGCACGATTCCGGAAGAGTGATGAAATCGATTGTTTTGATCAAAGTCATCCACGCTATGAATAACAGCCGCAGCACATGCGTTTTCAAAGCGCTTCAGGCTTCCCGGATGGCTACTCCGATCTGAAGCGCATGGCATTCCAAGCGCTCTGTCAACCAAACGATGAGTATCGGCGTCGACCCTCATTGCCTTCGTCTTCGCGACTCCGTGACAGCGGCTGGCATTGTGTTTGTAGGGCATCGGGCGAAGATCATGTCGATCGGCCATCTCGCCTGCCTATTGACAAACCCTTGAACAATGATCCACGCACCAGCGCGATTGTGATCACGAGCGCCTCTGAGCTCTGGAGGTTCGGTTTTCTGAGGGTTCCTGGGTCTCCGAAGCGATGGAGGTAGCTAGCCTTCCTGGTGCTATACGGTTGTGCTCTTCATGGAGTGGACGCATTTGCGTCTCGAAAGCGGTTCTTCAGTGGAACCGGCGCCAAGGCCTGTCTGTGGTCGTTCAGAACACGGGGTGCCGTCTCCAAACCGGATATTGGAGCGGGCAGCCGCCGGAATTTGACCCATGGAAATGAGCGCCTGTCAGGAGGCGTTCGAAAACGGCGCGATCTTCATCGCGGCTGTTTCATGGTGTCATTCCTGACATGTTCTTTATAATCGGCAGCTTGCGGATAGTCTTGCCCGTCGCCGCCCGTAGCGCGTTGGCGACGGCCGGGCCGATCGGCGGCACACCTGGCTCACCAACTCCCGTGGGCGGCTCCTCGGACGGCACAATGTGCACCTCGACTCGCGGCATCTGCTCGATCCTGAGCGGTGTATAGGTATCGTAGTTCTCTTGGTCTACGACACCGCCCTTCAGGGTCAGCTCCTCCTGGAGGATCGCACCTAGCCCGAATCCGATACCGCCCTCCATCTGAGCGCGAATCTGGTCAGGATTTATCGCGGTGCCGCAATCTACCGCGCAGACGACGCGGTCGACCTTGAAACCATTTTCATCGTTGAGGGTGATCTCCACCACATCGGCGACATAGGTCGAGAGGCTTTCATGCAGGGCCACGCCGCGGAAACGGCCTTCCGGCAGAGGCTTGTCCCAGCCTGCCTTCTCAGCAGCCACTTTAAGCACGGCGGCATGCCGTGGATGGTGACCGAGCATTGACAAGCGGAAGTCGACCGGATCACGGTTCGCAGCGGCGGCGAGCTCATCGATCAGGGTTTCCACCGCGTAAGCGGTGTGGGTGGAGCCTACCGAACGCCACCACAGCACCGGGATGTTCACGTCCGTGGTGGTCAGCTCGACCTTCAGGTTCGGGATCGCATAGGGCAGGTTGGTGGCGCCCTCTACGGAGGTTGGATCGATGCCGTTCTTGATCATCGCCGCAGAGGTCGAACCGCCCAAGACCGATTGACCCACGATGTGGTCATGGAGAGCGACGACATTGCCTTTCTTGTCGAGCCCCGCCTTGACTGCGTGCACATAGGCCGGCCGGTACCGCCCACCCCGCATGTCATTCTCGCGGGTCCACTGCACCTTCACTGGCTTGCCTCGTCCCAGTGCACGCGCTGTGGAAACAGCTTCGATAATGACATCTGCATCCAAGACCGCGCGGCGGCCGAAACTGCCGCCGGTCTTCATCACGTGCAGCCTCACCTTGTCCGGCGTGGTGCCGCCTACCTGAGCGGCAGCCGCCTGATAAAGGTCGGGCATCTGGTGTCCGCCCCAGACATCGATGGTGCCGTCTTCGTTGATTCGGGCGGCCGCGTTGAGTGGCTCGATCGAAGCATGGACAAGATAGGGGAATTCGTAGTGCCCCTCGATGATTTTCTCAGCACTGGCGAACGCTGCGGGAGTGTTACCGTCGTCGCGCGCGGTGGCCGCGCCCAGATCGTCTGCTGCCTTGTTGTATTCGGCCATGATCTCGGCCGTGCCGCGCTCTTCGGCCTTCTCCTCGTTCCAGGTCACCTCCACGAGGTCGCGGCCCTTCAGCGCCGTCCAGGTGTCCCTGCCAACCACGGCAAGGCCTCGCGGCGTCTGGACGACATCGACAATGCCGTCGAGTGCCTTGGCCTTGGTTGCGTCGAAGCTCTCGATCTCGGCGCCGAACTTCGGCGGATGGATCATAACGGCCGTCTGGAGTCCCTCCATCATGAGGTCGATCGTGTAGGTCTGCGCGCCGTTGGTCTTGACGGCGGAATCGTAGCGCTTGAGGCTGTCCGATCCGATCTGGGCCCACTTGTCGCGCGGCTTTAGCGGCACGTCGTCGGGAACCGGCATTCCCGCTGCGGCTTCAGCCAGGTCACCGTAGCGCGCCTGCATCCCTGAGGCGTGCGACACGACCCCGGAAGCGACTTTGATCTCGCCGGCTGGCACGTCCCACCGCTGCGCCGCGGCCGCCACCAGCAAGGCCCGTGCGGCAGCACCCGCCTTGCGGTAGCGTTCCCACGACGAGCCCATCGACGTGGAGCCACCAGTTGCCTGTGCGGCCCCGCCCCAGGCGAGATTGCCGTAGAACGCGGTATTGCCATATCCGCCGACCACGTCCACCTGCGCCCAGTCGCCGTCGAGCTCTTCCATAACCAGGGTGGCGATGCCGAAATAGGAGCCTTGTCCCATCTCGAACTGCGAGGAGTGGATGATGATTCGGTTCTCCTTTGTGATCTCGACATAGGTCTGGAAGGGGTTCGCCGGAACCTTTGCAGGGGTCGTTTGTGCGATGTCGGGCGCGGCCAGCACTGGCCGGTAGCCCACTGCGAGGCCGCCGGTGGTAACGCCCGCGCCGACGAGGAACCAGCGGCGCGTGGGCCGCACGGCAGTATGCTTCGAGAGAAACTGCGACATGCCTCAAGTCTCCAGCCGGTTGGCGGTCTCGTGGATGGCCGCGCGGATGCGATGATAGGTGGCGCAGCGGCAGAGGTTGCCGCTCATCGCCGAATCAATATCATCGTCCGTCGGCTTAGGCGTTTCTGTAAGGAGGGCCACGGCCGACATGATCTGGCCAGACTGGCAATAGCCGCATTGAGGTACGTCGAACTCGGCCCACACGGCCTGGACCGTTTCGCCTATCTTGCCCGACACACCCTCAATGGTGGTGATCGAGGCTCCTTCGATGTCGCCGACTGCGGTCTGGCACGAGCGCGTCGGCATGCCGTTAACGTGAACCGTGCAAGCGCCGCACTGGGCAAGCCCGCAACCGAATTTCGTTCCCGTGAGTCCGATGACGTCACGGACCGCCCAGAGCAGCGGCATCTCTGGATCGACGTCGAGTGTTCGCGCCTCGCCATTGAGGGTAAAAGCGACCATTGCTTGCTCTCCTTGTCCTGAGCTGGCTATCTCGTTGAGCCTCCGCCCGCCTGGCAACCGAGCTCTTGTTGCTGAGGCCTAGCGACCACACCGTAGGAACGCGCAGCTCAAGCAACAAGCCGCTAGGTTGGCGAGTTACGAGATCGTGAAGTGGGTCGTGTCGACAGGCTGGAGGCAACTGAATGTCATTTTTTGGGCGGACAGGCCGCTTTAGGCTGGGTTACACGAGACTGGACATTCGGGTCGTCGCGAACATCGACCGCTGGTCGGCCGCGTCCGGCAGGGCCCTGATTGGCTACACGAAATGAAATGGGACTACTATCGATGGGGGCCTACCTCGACCCGCTACCTCCACGACTGGACCCTCAGGTTTCCGGCTATCGTCCCGGGCGGTGGCCGAGCTCGGCGCCTCGGACGCGATAATAGGCGGTGAGGCGTTCGTCGTTGACCAGAAGGCTTGTCGCGCATTCCCAGTCTTCAGCGGGCTCTTGGCCGCGGCGGGAGACGTCAGGACCATGCTTGCCGGCTTCGACCTGCTCAAGATCGACGGCGAGGGTCTTCGCGATCGGCCACTCGTCGATCGGCGCAAAGCGCTAGTTAACCTGCTGAGACGCCGCCAAACGGCATCGTTCTGAGCGACGAGATCAGCGGCGGCAGCGACATTCTCGCGCAAGTCTCCCAGTTCGGCCTCGATGGGCATCGTCTCCAAGCTGCGTGTCAGTCCATATCGATCCGGCCGGCGCCAAGAATGGGTGAGACAAAATGCGTGCTGAGTGATGAGTTCATCGTCATCGGCTGCGAACCCGGCAACAGTTACGGCGGTCGGGAAGCGTGCTCTGGCGAATGTCGAGGACGGAAATCTGGTGTTCGCCGGCGGCATTGGCACCGGCTTCAATGCGCGCACCGGGCCGAAAGTAAAGCGCCGGCTCGATGCCATTCCAATGGATAAACCACCGATTCCTAGTTTGAAGGCGAACGGTGCGGCATGGGCGGAGTGCCCTGCGCAGTCTGTACCTCCGCAGTCGATTGTCGAGTTCGAAGGGGGGGTGATTGGCGTCGAGACCGCTCCAGCCATGGCTATCAGCACGCCGAGTGCGTTGTTTTCGATCAGTTCTCGAAATGAGCGGGTAAATACCTTTCACTTGCCGAACGGGGTTTGCTGTTCACCGGCTGGCATCCGATGGCAAACCTTTCAACGCGGCGGCGATCTGGCGCTTCGCTGCTGGGGGCAGAGGCAGGATGGGACGCGGGGGTTCGGCACTGCAAACGTCGAGCAATTCAGCGAGTGCATAGACGACGCGAAGGCTCGAGAACTCCTTGAAGAGGCTCCAGATCGGGACCAGCGCGGCATTGATCCGTCGCGCTTCGGCCGCATCGCCCTGTTGCGCCGCTGTGACGATCGTCATGCAGACCTCGGGCAGGATGCCCGCGAGGACGCTGTACCATGTGTCGGCGCCGGCGATCATGGCCTCGGCGGCGTTCCAGTCGCCGCTGTAACCAATCGAGAACCCTTCCGGCAGTGTGCGCCTCTGGGCGGTCAGGTGGTTCTTGATCGCATCGCTTTTGTCTGTCGGATTCTTGATGGCGACAATCCCAGCCACCTTTGCCAGGCGGCTGACAAGGGGTGGACTGAAATGGAAATGCGTCGTTCCTGGATTGTCGTAGACGACGATCGGCAGGCCACTTTCGCGCGCCACAGTGGAGAAATGATCGAACACCTCGTCATCAGTAAGCGGGGTGTAGGAGGCGGCGGCAAGCAAACCCGCAGCTGCTCCAAGGGCCTTGGCGTCTTGCGCGAGCCCCACGGCTTCATCGGTGCGCAGCGCGCCCACACCCACCACGACCGGCATTTGCCCCGCCGTTTGGTCCAAGGTCTCGGAGAGCGCCCGCCGCCGTTGCTCGCGCGACAGATAGATGTATGTGCCGGTGCTGCCGAGAAGACCGATGGAATCGACCTGAGCAATGCCAAGCCGAGCAATCAGCCTGCGCAGGGCAACGCTATCGACGCGGCCGTCACGATTGGTCGGGGTGATGGGGAACGCGGAAAGACCGCTCAGGAATGCCATGGCAAGGCTCCAGATCTATGTGTGAGCGCAGAGGTGGCCGCACGCCAGGTCATTACAAGACGTCCAAAGCCCGCCGCAGATCGGCGATCAGGTCATCAGCGTCTTCAAGCCCCACCGAGAGACGCATGAGATCCTCGCCGACTCCATCGGCCAAATGGGCATCCTTGCGGATCGGCTGCCGAGCACGGGTGAGGCTTGCTGGATGATAGATGAGGCTGTCGGCATCGCCGAGGCTGACGGCGCGAATGATCAGGTTGAGCCGGTCCATCATCCGGCGCGCTCCTTCGTATCCAGCGTGGAGGCCAAAGGCCAACATGCCCGATCCGTTGGACATCTGTTTTCGCGCCGTCACCTGATCAGGGTGCGACTCGAGGAACGGATAACTCACAAATGCCACCGCCGGGTGCGCTTCCAGCGCCCGAGCCACCGCAAGGGCTGTGGCGCTGTGCCGTTCCATACGCAGCGTCAGCGTCTTGAGACCGCGCAGGATTAGGAAAGCTGACATGGGCGAGAGCGCTGCGCCGGTGATGTAGCGCAGGCCCGTTTCATGCAGCGTACGGAGCGTCTGGGCGTCGCCGAGAAGCGCCCCGCCAAGGGCATCGCCATGACCATTGATGTACTTGGTCATCGAATGGAGCACGATGTCCGCCCCGTGCTCAAGCGGTCGCTGGAGCGCGGGCGAGGCGAAGGTGCTGTCGACTGCAACCCTTACACCGCGCGCGTGAGCGCGCTCGGCAATTGCCGCTATGTCGAGGATGCGGCTCAGCGGATTCACCGGCGTCTCGAAGAAAACCAGCCGCGTCCGCTCGGTGATCGCAGCATCGAGATTGTGAGGATTTGACAGATCGACCGCGACGACCTTGATGCCGAAGCGGGGGACCGCCTGTTCGACCATGGCAAGCGTGTTCGCATAAAGCGTCTTGTGGACGATGAGTTCATCGCCCTGGGACAGGAGCGACAGGATCAGAGTGCCGAAGGCCGCCATCCCCGAGGCAACAACCAGCCCTGCCTCGGCTCCTTCCAGATTCGCGAGCCGCTGCTCGAGGATCTCGGTCGTGGGATTGTATTCGCGCGCATAGAGCCTTCCACCAAGGGCGGCGGCGGCATCGTTTGCTGCCACGCTTTCGAACCCATAGGTTGACGTCAGGAACACTGGCGGCTGGACGGCATTGGAAAAGCCGGCCGGATCGTAGCCATGATGGATCGCCCGGGTGGCAAATCCGGGGCTGGTGCGGTTGAGCGACCCCGTGGGAGCATCGGTTTCGGATTGATGGGAGCTGGTCATTCGGCCTCTGCGATCTCTCTTGGGGTTCCGAAAGATTGACGGCAACCTGGCCAATGTGAAATATCCAGTTGGCGATGAAAGAAATGGTCCAGTCTTCAAGTGCCGGGTCTGCAGCGCGCTTGCATGCGATGGGTGCACGCCAGATATACGAAGCCCTTCGCGAGCAAATCCTCGGCGGCGTCTACGAAACCGGCAGTCAGTTGCCATCCTCCCGGGCCCTGGCAAATGACCTCGGCGTTTCGCGAACCACGGTGACGGTCGCCTATGAGCAACTGGCTGCGGAGGGTTTCATCGAAGCCCGTCAAGGCGCGCGACCTCGCGTTGCGTCTTCGTTGATCGGCCATGAGACGGGCCGCACTCACGCGAAACGGGTCGGCCCAATCCACCTGTCCGCATATGGCGAGCGGCTGCGCGCGACGTCACCCTGGCCAGATTATCTGCCGACTGGGCTGAAGGTCGAGTTCCGCTATGGGGACCTGGCATCGTCGGATTTCCCATCATTGGTCTGGAAACGCGCGATGAACGAGGCGATGGGGCAGCGCCCGCCGCGTCTTGCCTATGACGATCCTCGCGGCTCGCGCCGGCTCCGCCAGGCGCTTCAGGGATATCTCTGGCGCGCCCGGACCCTGAGCTGCGACCTCGACCAGATCGTCATCGTCAGCGGTTCGCAGCAGGGCCTTGATCTGTGCGCGCGCCTGCTTCTCGATCCCGCCGACCGCTTCGTCATCGAGGATCCGTGCTACAGGATGGCGCGTCAGGTCTTTGCCAGTACGGGTGCTTCACCCATCCCGGTCATCGTCGACGAAGACGGGATGAGGACCGAGTTGCTGGCGGGGATCGGAGCACGACTGGCTTATGTGACGCCATCGCATCAGTTTCCGCTGGGCGGCGTCATGCCGATCGCGCGCCGCCATCAGCTTCTGGAATGGGCGCGGCACAACAACGCCTATGTGATCGAGGACGACTACGACAGCGAATATCGCTACGACATCAATCCGGTCCCTCCGCTGCACAGTCTCGAGGACCACGGGGCTGTCATCTATCTCGGCACGATCTCCAAAACGCTCTCGCCGATGCTGCGCATCGGCTACCTCGTCCTCCCGCCCGAATTGCAGGAGGTCTTCGCAACCGCCAAACAATTCGCAGACCGGCATTCGCCGGTCGCTGAACAGGAAGCGCTGGCATCGTTGATCGAGAGCGGCGGCTACGAAAGCCATGTGCGCCGTGTGCGCAGGCTGAACGGCGAGCGTCGGGAAACGTTGTTGGGTGCCTTGCAGCACAGCTTCGGGGATCGCATCACTGTCCAGGGAGCAGATGCGGGACTGCACGTCGCGGTTTGGTTCAATGACCTGCCACGATCGCGGGAAACGGCCTTGGTCGAATCCGCCCGCGACGCTGGCCTGGGGCTACACCTGATCTCGCCGCTCTACGAACGGCCATCGGACCAAGGCCGCACCGATCGCGTCGGACTTGTCATGGGCTATGCCGCCTTGAGCATTCGGCAGATCGGGAAGGGCGTTGAGGTCCTGCGAGAGGTTGTCAAGCAGGTGCAAGACGCGATGCCGGCGCGGAACAACTGAGACGGGGCGACGCCGAAAGCTGGCGCTGAAAACGGTCCGAGGGCCCGCCGTATTTCTTTCCAAACAGCCAACTGGACCGGGAAAATGCCATGCAACTGGCGCTGTTGATCAGGCCAGTTTTGCAGCAGGTTCCACGAGACGGTTTCCGAGAGCGATGATGACCTGGCGAGGAAAGCTGCTTCACGTCCATATCGCGCCCGCTGCCTCCTATGAAATGGAGGAGCTGGCGCAGGCGCAGCTTATTGCCGGCCAAGGCATTGTCGGAGACCGCTACTACCTGGGGACGGGGACCTATTCCGCGCGTCCTGACGTTCGCGAAGTGACGCTGATCGAAGCTGAAGTCTTGGACGCCATCGCGCAGGGCGAACCCAGAATTCCGGGCTTCAAGGCCAAGCTCGCACCCGAGGATCACCGGCGCAATCTGACGACACGAGGCGTTCCGCTTAGCCATCTTGTCGGCAAACGCTTCCGGGTCGGGGAAACGATTCTCAGGGCCGCCCGGATGAATGTGCCGTGCAAGTATATCGAGGAGTTGCTCGGGCTTTCGGGTCTCTACGAGGGGCTTCTGAACCGCTCCGGCCTGAACTGCACAATCGACGTCGGGGGCGTGATCCGCCCTGGTGATCTGATCTTGCCCATCGACGAGTGAAACGCCATGGCCTCGCCGCGTATTATCATGAAGCTGACCGTGACCGCCGTCCGCAAGGAGCCGGGCGACGTGCTGGTCATCGACCTGAAACACCCACGCAAACCTGTGCTGCCGGCGTTCGAAGCGGGTTCTCACGTCGACGTCCATCTGCCTGAAGGGAAGGTGCGTCAGTATTCACTTTGCGGCGACCCGACCGAGCTGGGCCGCTACACCATCGCGGTGAAGCGCGAGAATGACGGCCGTGGCGGCTCGGCGTGGATCCACGAAACCATTGCCGTCGGCTCCACACTGCCTGTCTCCGCGCCACGCAACCATTTTGCGCTCAAGCCAGGCGAGGGGCCGACTTTGCTGCTGGCAGGGGGAATCGGGATCACCCCGATTCTGGCCATGGCGCGCGCGCTCACCCGGCAGGCCAAGCCCTTTGAGTTGCACTATTTCACCCGCAGCCGGGCGCTCACGCCACTCTTGGCGGCGATCGGGCGCGATCTTCCCGGCGGCAATGTGCGGATTCATTTCGACGACGAGCCTCAGACCCGGCAGGACATCGCCGCGCTGCTGGCGAACCGTTCGGCCGAGGCTCAGGTTTACTATTGCGGGCCGCCTGGCTTCATGGCGGTTGTGGGGCGCGCGGCCGAACACTGGCCCGAGGGTACTGTTCATTTCGAAACTTTCCAGCCTCCCGAGTTTGATGGCGCGCCACCGGAACCATTCGTCATAGAACTGGGTGAGGGCAGGATGGTCGAGGTTTCGGCGCAGACCACGGCGCTCGCGGCCCTGCGCGGGGCCGGTGTGCCGTTGATGGCCTCGTGTGAGAATGGGGTGTGCGGGACCTGCGAATGCGCAATGCTGGCGGGACAGCCGATCCATCGGGATGCCGTCCTGTCCAAGGAGGCACGCGGCCACCGCTTCATCCCCTGCGTGTCGCGCGCGACAGGTTTGTTGAAACTCGATCTTTGACCATTTGGGCGGGGGTCCTGTGAGACCGGCAGCTGATTTGCGGGAAACTGAATGACGAGGAAACTGGAATATCTGAACGAGATCGAGCGCTGCGTCTCCTGGCTCGCAGCCTGGACGATCCACCACGCCAACCACGTCCGCGAGGGCGATGAGATCAAGGTCGGGGGGCATCAGGCCTCGTCCGCGTCGCTGAGCACCATCATGACCGCGCTCTACGGTTCGGTCCTACGCCCGCAGGATCGGGTGGCGGTCAAACCCCATGCGGCGCCGATCTTCCATGCACTTCAGTATCTGGCGGGCAACCAGACTCACGAAAAGCTCATGAACTTCCGCGGCTACAAGGGCGCGCAGAGCTATCCTTCGCGGACGAAGGATGTCGACGATGTCGACTTCTCGACCGGGTCGGTGGGTCTCGGCGTTGCTCAGACGCTGTTCTCGTCACTGGTGCAGGACTACGTCTCGGGTCACGGCTGGATGAAGGAGCGTTCCGAGGGCCGAATGGTCAGCCTGATCGGCGACGCCGAGATGGATGAGGGCAACATCTACGAGGCCCTGATCGAAGGCTGGAAGCACGGGCTCAGGAACTGCTGGTGGGTGGTCGACTACAATCGCCAGTCGCTCGACGCCGTGATCCGGGAGGGCCTCTGGCAGCGGTTCGAGCAGATTTTTCGCAACTTCGGCTGGGACGTGATGGTCCTGCGCCACGGCGCTCTGCAAGAGGCTGCCTTTGCCGAGCCGGGGGGCGAGAAGCTGCTCGAGTGGATAGAGCGCTGTCCGAACCAGCTCTATTCGGCGCTGACCTTCCAAGGGGGTGCTGCCTGGCGCAAGCGGCTGCTCGACGAGATCGGAGACCAAGGGCGGGTAACCACTCTGATAGAACGCCGCTCAGACGACGAGTTGCAGGCGTTGATGACGAACCTTGGCGGGCATGACATGCCGAGCCTCCTCGAAGCCTTCGAGGCGGCGTCCAGGCATGACCGTCCCGTCTGCTTCATCTGTTACACCATCAAGGGCTACGGTCTGCCGCTTGCCGGACACAAGGACAACCACGCGGGGCAGATGACGCCCACGCAGATGGAAGACTACCGCCTGCAGATGGGCGTAAAGCGGGGTGAGGAGTGGGACAAATGGGCGGCCGCCAACTTGCCGGAAGCGGAACTTGACGCCTTCTTCGCAAGGGCGCCGTTCTTCAGTGAGGGCCGTAGGAGGCTGTCTGCGCCGTCGGTGCCGGTGCCCGAAACCCTTCCGTCACCGGGGCAGCCCGGCAAACCGCTCTCGACCCAGATGGGCTTCGGCCAGATCCTGAACGACATCGCACGAGAGCGCAGTCTGCTTGCCGACCGCATTGTCACCACCTCGCCCGATGTGACGGTCTCGACCAATCTCGGTGGCTGGGTTAACCGGCGCGGCCTTTTCGCCCGGGAGACCATGGCGGACACCTTCAAGGCCGAACGCATTCCGTCGACCTTTACCTGGGAATTTGGGCCGAAGGGGCAGCACCTTGAGCTCGGGATCGCCGAGTCGAACCTGATGATCATGCTCGGGGCGCTCGGTCTCTCGCACTCGATTAATGGCGTGCGCCTACTGCCGATCGGGACAGTCTATGATCCCTTCATCTACCGATCGGCCGACCAGCTAAACTACGCCTGCTATCAGGATGCGCGCTTCATGCTGGTCGCAACGCCCTCGGGCGTGACGCTGGCGCCCGAGGGCGGGGCACACCAGTCGATCGGAACCCCATTGATCGGCATGGCGCAGGATGGGCTTTGCGCCTTCGAACCGGCCTTCGTCGACGAACTGTCCGTGATCATGCGCTTTGCCTTCGATTACATGCAACGTAATGGCGAGGGGGATCCGGATGAGATGACGTGGCTGCGTGATCAGACCGGAGGATCGGTCTATCTTCGCCTGTCAACCCGGCCGCTCGAGCAGCCGCTGCGCGACATGAAACCGGCGCTCGCGCGGGACATCGTCAACGGCGCCTATTGGCTGCGTCCGCCCGGGCCGAACGCGAGTGTCGTCATTGCTTACCAAGGCGTTGTCGCGCCCGAGGCGATTGCCGCGACGGGTCTTCTGGCGGAGGACCGGCGCGATGTCGGGCTGCTCGCGATCACCTCCGCGGACCGGCTTAATGCGGGCTGGCAGGCGGCGGAACGAGCCCGGCAGCGTGGCGCGATTGGCGCCCTGAGTCATATCGAGCGGCTGCTCGCGCCGCTATCGCGTGACTGCGGCATCGTCACCGTGATCGACGGCCACCCGGCGACGCTCGCGTGGCTCGGTGGGGTTAACGGGCATCGCGTGAAGGCGCTCGGGGTCGAGCATTTCGGCCAGACGGGGACTATTGCGGACCTCTACCGTCACCACGGCCTGGACACCAACGCCATCGTACATGCGGCACAGGCGGTGAGTGCGGGACCGGCTGTTCGCTACCGGAAGGCGCTGCCTTGACCATGAGCTACCGGACGCTTCGGGCCGGTACGGATCGGCTCACGTCCACCGCCCGGCCATTTCCACGGGCGTTCCGGTTCGCTTCAAAGCGGACAGCTGCCAGGGACACTGTGGACGTTCTGATCGCGCTAGAGTAGCTCGTGCGACCCCCAGGGTCACCTGGAATACGCAGGGAGGCGGCTTTTATTTAGCCTTGCGTCCAATTACGAATTCGATCCAATCCAGTCCGGAGCAAAAGCTCCGCGTCCTCCCGATTTTCGGCTTCGACGTAGCACCGCATTTCCGGGGCATTTCCGGATGGACGCAAATGCAAGACACGCTTATCCGCGAGAGTGATACGAAGCCCGTCAACATCGCTAACCTTGCTTACCACTCCAATCGACCCGACGAAGGCGGCGATGTTAGTTTCCGCTGTACGAAGGTATGTCATGAGGCGAGTGCTGCTTTCGACGGAAAAATTTTCCAAGCGATCCGCAACCGCCGCTGGCAATTGAAAGGAACTGCCAATCTCCGACAGTGGCTGCCCACTTGTATTAACAAGGGAAAGTGCCGCAAGGATGGGGAGAAAACTGTCGCGTGTAGGTAGCGCTGGCAGTTTAGTTCCGTTCGGGTCAAAGTCCGTGCCGGTCAACAAACCACCGTTTGCTTCGAAACCAACCACGCGCTCGTGACCCGACGCAACCAAATCGAGCATGGCAGCAATAACAAATGGCGATCCAACCTTGGTACGCACGACTTTAAAAGAACCTGCGGTCTCGATACCAGAGTTTGATGTGACCGGCGTGACGACTGCCTTCGCTTGCAGGAAGTTCGCCGTAATCAGGCCTAACAAATCACCGCGAAGGGGGTCTCCGTGGTCGTCAGCTACCAGTGGGCGGTCACCATCGCCATCTGCCGAGACGACCGCATCAAGCCGATGCTCTTTGGCCCAGAGCTTGAACTGTTGAGCAGTCTCGTCCGAGACCGCTTCAGTGTCGACAGGAATGAAACCTTCCGAACGTCCCAGGGTTACGACCGTCGCACAGTGATATGAGAGAATGTCAACCAAGAGATCGCGCGCGACTGTGCTGTGCTGATATACGCCCACCGTTAAGCCCTTTAGAGCATTAATCTCCATAAGCTTTCGATTGCGCGCCATGAAAAAGGCCTTGCATTCGGCCTCCCGGTGCTGCCGACGTGCAACAGCACCTTCAAGGACGTATCCGCGCTTCTCCAACTGCAAGGCGATGCGCGTTATCTCCCGCTCATCACCCTTGTCGATCTCACCGTCGGGTCGATAGAATTTTATTCCATTACGGTCGGCCGGAATGTGCGAGCCTGTGATCATCAAACAACCACTCTTACGCGCCTGAGCATACAGTGCCAGGGCAGGGGTGGGGACGGCGCCGCAATCGACTACGATGAAGCCGAGCGCAGACAGTGCCGCCGCACAGACGGCGGCGATGGCCGGACTCGAGGCGCGAAAGTCGCGCCCTATGAGTATCTCGTCGCCAATTCTGGCCAGGCCGGATTCCAGCAGGAATGTCGCGAATGCCGTTGCATATAGGGCAGAGGCGGCTCCTGCCAATTCTGTCGCCAGGCCCCGTAATCCACTTGTTCCGAATTTCATACCAAATCCGACGTTGCTAACCGGGTTTTGAGGGTAACATGCTCAAACTTTGGCTCGTCCGGAATGCCCATCGACAGATCCCTCGGACGAGAACAAGAAGTACATTCGGTTACCGTAGACGCGCTCGGTTATCGAGGGTTACCCTTGTGAGGATTGACGCAGTCGGCGTCGGCGTGGGCAGCGCACCGTGACCTTCACGGCGACGAGTTGGAGCGGATGGGGTCCGGGCCCGGCAGGGCTCCTCGCGGCTGGCTCACATGAGCGCTATCGCCATCGAGTGATTGTCTCAGTCTACATTAGCTCTGGGTCCCGAAAGCGCGTACAGCAAATCCTCTTATCTATCGCCGTTCGGTGTAGCTCCCGTTCAGAAATGCATGATAGACACTCTCGATGCCTTCCATGAGAGTGATCTTTGCTGCCCATCCCAAAGTGCGCAGCTTGTCGACGCTCATCAGCTTTCGCGGTGTACCGTCAGGTCTAGAGTGATCATGCGCGATCTCCCCAGTAAATCCGACTACACGGCAGATCATTCTGGTCAGCTCTAGGATCGTGATGTCCTGTCCGCAGCCGAGATTGACGTGATCATGGTCAGAGTAGTTCTTCAGAAGGAAGACTAATGCGTCGGCGCAGTCGTCGACGTGCATGAATTCCCGACGTGGTGTGCCCGTGCCCCAGATGGTGATTCGCTTATCACTTATGAGCTTAGCTTCATGCGCTTTCCGGATCAGCGCTGGGATGACGTGGCTTGACTGCAAGTCATAATTGTCGCCTGGCCCGTAGAGATTCGTCGGCATAGCGGAGATGTAGTCGCGGCCATATTGCTGGCGATAGGCTTGAGCCATTTTGATGCCGGTGATCTTGGCGACGGCGTAGCATTCGTTGGTGCGCTCTAGTGGCCCGGTCAAAAGCGCGCTTTCAGGAATGGGCTGTGGTGCCATCTTCGGATAGATGCAAGACGAGCCGAGGAAGAGGACGCGGTCGACATTGTTTTCGTGGGCTGCCGCGAAGATATTGGCCTCGATCATCAGATTGTCGTAAAGAAAGTCGACCGGATAGGTGGCGTTCGCGAGAATACCACCTACCTTTGCCGCCGCCATAATGATAGCGTCCGGTTTCATCACTGCCACGAAGTTTTCAACCTCGGTCTGTCGCTTGAGATCTAGCTCTCCGCGAGGGGCGGCCACAACTTTGCAGTCTTCAGACGCGAGTCGGCGTACAACAGCGCTGCCCACCATACCTTTGTGGCCAGCGACCCACACGGTTTTTCCGTTCAGATCATACATTACGCTTCCTTCATGACTACAGATGTCTGCATGACCTTCAGGTCTTCGCGGACCATTTCCGCAGCAAGGTCGCGCACGGATATCTCATGCACCCAGCCGAGCTTCTCCTTCGCCTTGGTAGCGTCACCCAGGAGAAGATCGACTTCCGTGGGGCGGAAGTAGCGTGGGTCCACTTGGACTAGGCATCTGCCGCTCGCTAGATCATAGCCCTTTTCGTCGACACCCTTGCCCCGCCATTCGATCTCGACGCCGACATCTTCGAAAGCCCACTCGACGAATTGGCGGACAGGAGTCGTTTTGCCCGTAGCCAGCACGTAATCATCCGGTTGATCCTGCTGCATCATCATCCACATACCTCGCACGTACTCACGCGCATGGCCCCAATCGCGTTGAGCATCGAGATTGCCGAGATAAAGCTTGTCCTGCTTGCCCAGGTAAATAGCAGCGGCAGCGCGGGTGATCTTGCGCGTCACAAAAGTTTCGCCACGGAGGGGGCTTTCGTGATTAAAAAGAATGCCGTTGGAAGCGTGCATACCATAGCCCTCACGATAATTGACGACCATCCAGTAGGCGTAGAGCTTGGCGGCGGCGTAAGGGCTGCGCGGATAAAAGGGCGTCGTTTCGTTCTGCGGTACGGACTGCACGAGGCCGTATAGCTCTGACGTCGAGGCTTGATAGAAGCGGGTCTTGTCCGTCAGACCGAGGAGGCGAATCGCCTCAAGAAGTCGCAATGTACCGATACCGTCCGCGTTTGCTGTGTACTCAGGTGTTTCGAACGACACCTGGACATGGCTCTGAGCAGCCAAGTTGTAAATTTCGTCTGGCTGAGATTCCTGAACCACGCGGATGAGGTTAGTCGAATCAGTGAGATCACCGTAATGCAAGATTAAGCGCGGATCGGATTCGTGCGGGTCTTGGTAGAGGTCTTCGATACGACCGGTGTTGAAGGAAGAGGAACGTCGCTTAATCCCATGAACGATGTAGTCTTTTTTGAGAAGAAGACGGGCAAGATAGGCACCATCCTGTCCAGTTATGCCCGTAATAAGAGCAACTTTCCTGCTATCACCCATTCTATTCCTGCTCAATTAAAGTTTAAAGTTTCGGCTCCGGCTCGCCACGCCGACACAATGTGCGGCCCGCCCCGTGCCCCATGGAGCACTTCGACAGATGCGGCGCGAAGATCGTCATTGACTGTCCGCCAGCCGAGCACACCTGCTCTGCTTAGAGTCACGAGCAAAAATAGAGTCGCGCCGCTAACCTGTCGGACTCGTACATGCGGTCTGAGTGCCGCTCAGCTCACGCCCTGAGCGACATGTACTCCCAGCACCTTGCAGCTGATTTGCTCTTCTATCAGCGAGTGAGGACGCCTTTCTTTCTTGCTTCAGCGTCTTCTAATGGGAATTGTTTGGATCCGTGAAATCGATTGTTTGGATAAAGTGCATCCACAGAATGGATGGTCTGAGCGAGCAGCGGGGGCGCATCGCCGGCCCGGAGTCGTAGCGCGAGCTTCCGTTCGGGGCGAGGACAAAGTTCGTGGCCGCGAGCGTCACCACAGCATCCGGCACAGGTCGTGCAGAACTTTGGGAGCCGACTGCGGATTCTGTCGATCAGCTGGTTCCAGGCGCGTCGAGCCATCGACCTCATCTCGCCCGGTACCGGTTGCTGTATGCAGCCTTGCACCCTTGGCGTACGGCGTCGACGGAATGATTTGCTTCGGCAGGCAGTGTCGTAGCGTTTCCGGCTGTTTCGGCTCTATTGACCGGGCCCGCGTCAGCCGAGCCCCTTCATCATGGCATCCAACACATGGATGGCCGGCATCCACTCAATAGATTTTACATATGCGGCGGAGGCCCAGTAGAGAAGGCTGAACCGGAAGCGAGGGCAACCCTAAGCGAGGGCATCGGCTTCAAGCTTTGCGAGCGTCACGGGATTAGTGGGCAGTGCTGAGTGAGCTCTTCTGCCCTGTGGCCCGGCCTCTGCCAAGGGCCCGGCGTCAGGGTCTACTAGTGTCGACTAAGGATTCCAAACCGGATGCAACCTCCTCTCCGAAACGAGATTTCCGAAAATGCATGTTAGTGGATTGGAAAAGCGCCGGTTCGTCGTCTCTCGGAGGCGTACGGGGTTCGGTGATTGTCTGTGGTCGTTGGCGGCCGCTTGGCGCTACGCGCAGCGGTCGGGACGAACTCTAGCCATCGACTGGCGGGGGGCCTGCTACCTCGACCAACCCTTCACAAATGCGTTTCCGGTGTTCTTCCAGCCGATCAATGACATCGCTGGGGTGCCGGCTATTTCCGACGACCGGATCAACGACGTTTCCTTCCCTGGTCCATTCTTCCCAGAGTGGTGGAACAGGCCGGCGATCGAGTGCCTTTACCGGCCAGATGAGCAGATTTTCCAAGAGCGCGATGAGTTGGGCGAGCTCTTTCAGGCCGAACACGATGTCGAAGCGAACACAGTAGTGTGTGACGCTTGTCTGATGTGGCGGTGCGATGAGGAAGCAGAGCGGCAGGTGTTCCAGAGTGTCAAGCCTCGGCCAGAAATTCAAGCCCGCATAGATGCCATTTATCAGGAATGTTTTGAGGGGCACAGCATCATCGGGATTCATGTTCGGCACGGCAACGGTGAAGACATCATGGAGCATGCGCCCTACTGGGCCGATCCGGAGCTCGCCGTTCGGCAAGTGTGCGCTGCAATTGAGAAGGCTAAGGCGTTACCGCACCCTAGGCCTGTGCGGCTGTTCTTATGCACGGACAGCGCGCGGATACTGGATCTTCTGTCGGCCAGGTTTCCCGATCTGCTCACTGTCCCGAAGCACTTCGGATCCAATCAAGGTGGCCCCTTACACACTGCAGCACTCGGGATTGACGGCGGAATTTCCGCCCTCGTTGAGATGTATCTTCTCGGGCGCTGCGATACCGTAATTCGGTTTCCCCCGACGAGCGCCTTTACACGATATGCACGTCTATTCGCACCACGGGTAATTGAATTCGATCTGAAGGAGCCAAGTCGTTTGACTTTGATAGAAGACAGCCAAGTCTCTGATCTCAGTTAAGACCCGCGACCTGCGCAATTCGGCAGAGGCAACCAACAGGCTTAGTTGAATGCGCATTTCTCATCGACGCCAGTGGAGGCGTCGTACATTACCGATAGGGTCGTCATCTGGCGCCGCCCGCAACGCGCCAGAACTTCGCTGTTACGCGGGGGGCCGCAGACAAGCCAGAGCGACGGCGATCGTGACGCTGACGCTCGAAAGAACGCGGGCGATCACTCCAGAGACGAAATCGAGGTTAGTTATGAAAGTGATTCCCGTGATCATCAGCGGCGGAGCCGGATCGCGGCTATGGCCCGCCTCAAGGCAATCGCACCCCAAACCTTTCCTCAAAGTAGCGGATGGATATTCTCTCATTCAGCACACTGTGCTGCGCGCCGCTTCGATAGAAGGTGTCGTGGAACTCGTCGCTGTGACATCCGGGGAACACCTCTTCCTGACCAAGGACGAATTTGACGAACTGGATTCCGTGGTCCTGCCACGCACCTTTCTGCTCGAGCCCGAAGCTCGGGATACGGCCGCCGCCGTGGCTGCAGCCGCGATCCATGCGAGGGTAACGCAAGGCCCTGACGCGATCCTGTGCGTTTTCCCGGCCGATCACCTGATTAGCAACCTGCCTGCGTTTCTAGACGTCATGGGCCTGGCCATGGAACATGCGAAGCTCGGGCGGATCGCCACATTGGGCATCACCCCAACCAGACCGGACACGGCATTCGGCTACATCGAAGCAGATGGTGAGAACGTCGTCCGTTTCGTTGAAAAACCGGATCTGGATACAGCCAAAGCCTATGTCGCGTCTCAACGCTTCTTCTGGAACGCCGGCATCTTCTGCTTCAGTGCGCAAACCATGCTCGACGAGATGGTTTTGCATTGTCCCGAGGTGCTCCAGGCCGTCGCCGACAGCTACGAGAACGGCCGCGCCAGTCAATGCCGAGGCTTTGCCAAAATCGAACTCGCGCTTGAGCATTTCGGTTCCGCGCCGCGGATCTCGCTCGACCACGCTGTCATGGAGAAAACTAACAAACTTGCCGTGATTCCCTGCGACATGGATTGGAGCGACATCGGATCTTGGAACGCAATGGCCGATTTGATCGCCCCCGACGAAAGCGGGAACAGGATACACGGCGATGTGCACATGGTCGACACGACCGGCACCTATGTGAGCTCCGACAAGCGCGTCATCGGCACGGTGGGCGTAAGCGATCTGGTGATCGTGGATTCCCCGGACGCTTTGCTTGTCACATCCCGCGACCGCGTTCAGGACGTTAAGAAGCTCTTCGAGTGCCTCAAGGCTTCGGGACATGAAGCTCATCTGGTCCATAGCACGGTACACCGGCCCTGGGGTTCCTATACGGTTCTGGAGGAAGGCGAGCGCTTCAAGATCAAACGCATCGAGGTGAAGCCCGGTCGCCAGTTGAGCCTGCAGATGCACTATCATCGTTCGGAGCACTGGGTCGTGGTCAGCGGCTCCGCCAAGATCGTCAATGGCGAGCAGGAGTTGTTCCTGGGGACAAACGAATCTACTTACATCCCCTGCGGCCATAAGCATCGGCTCGAGAACCCAGGCAGAATTGACCTGGTGATCATCGAAGTGCAGAGCGGCGATTATCTCGCCGAGGATGATATCGTTCGCTTCGACGACGAATATGGTCGAACGTAGATAACAGTACAAAAAAGTTAAACGACGAGGCGTCGCTCAAGGATCTCTGTCGTGGGTTCTGGGCCTGACATTGGCAAGCAGCGGGCCGAGCGTGTCATAGTATCCGCCCCGCGCTCTCCAGGCACTCGATCGTGGTCGAAAACGTCGGTGAGCGCTTGACAGCGCGCCGTCCGCGGTAACGAAGACTTCAGATCTTTCTCAGGCGGACCAGTTGCTCAGCTGTTCAACGGCACAGCCGTATTTCAGCCTGTAGGCGGCAACGAAATCCTCATCGCTGCAGATGCAGCGGCCGCTGGAATCTTTGGCTTTCGGATCATGGAGGTGAGAACCAAGGGGGCGCAGTAGATTCACGCGAGTGCTGGTCGTCGGACTCATCGGAAAACCCGCACTATGCTTGACCAGGTCTGCGGCAAGCATGATCCCGGCAAGCGCTGATTGAAAGGCCATCGGAACCACGGTTCGAAGGAGACGACTTCCATCGCTAAGCTGGAACACCAGGCCGCCGCAGATAACCTGCTGATAAAAGGAACGGAGGGGCTGGCCAACAAACGCGGCGAGCGGCTCAAACGGCACAGCCATCGCCGTAGCCACCCGAGCTACGAACTCATTGGGGACTCCGGTATTGGTCTGCAGGAGCGTTTTTACCTCCTCGTGTGCTTCCGGCATTCCGAGTTCCTCCGCGACCAGTTGGTGTTCGTCCTTGGATTTCCCGGTCGGCATGTACATGCAGCAAAGGCAAGCCTGGCCGTCATCGAAACCATGCCGCGAGATGCCTAGATCTTGCTCCTGAGTCCAGGCGTTCGCGATCCATCGGGGCAGAGCACCTTGGACAGCTAGACGGTCGGCGGCGGTGTCAAGCGCCACACCCACTCGGTCGAATACCCAATCGCCCCGGCGCGCAACATATTCTGCCCACTTCATAGGGTGCGCCTCCACTTCAAGGGCGGTGGACCGAAGGGCGTGGGTTGCTAGGGCCGCCTTAGAGAGGCCGACCTCCGCCTGACCTGCCAACACGTAGCGCTGCAGGTTTGAGAGTTCGATAGCTTCGTGATCAACTACATGCAGGCGCCCCGACAGACCGGATTGCCTCGCCAGCGCCCAGAGCGAGCCATGGCCTATCGCGCCGAGCCCAACGAGGTGCGTTTCGCCAAGGTCGACAGGGAAATTTAAGGGGCTGGAATCGCCGGCGTTGCTCTTGTTGTAGGTGCATAAAGAGAGGTCGATGTTCTCGTCCAGCTCGGCGCCGGTCAACTGGGAAGCAAAGACGGTTCGAAAGACGTTGGCGGCGGCAAAGCAGCTTGCGGCGCCGGCTCCATAGGGCAGCAAGCTCGAGCCAGAGCCCACCGGGTCCGTACGCGACAGCTTTGCCGCCCAACCCTGCGATCCCATGAAAAACGTTGGGCACCGAAGTGATGGGTGCACCGCGCCTGCAGCTACACAGACCGTCGCATACTTGCCGGAACGCCGGATGCTGATTTTTGGATTGATCGACTTTGCCAAGCGCTCGAGCGCTTGGGCTTGAGAGCTCGCGGCCATGTCCAGGGGGAGTATGGCCAGAACCGGATAAAGTCTGGCAAGCAACCTGACCGTAAGGTCAAGCGTCGCCTGGCCCTCGGCACACGAAGCGGCTTGGCTGTCGAAGGCCACAGCCACGACCTGCTTTTCGAGGGCTGCTTTGAAGTCGCATAGATGAAAGTCGGCCAGCACCTGAGAAGCTGCCGTGGCGGCGCGGTCGATGAAGTTAGCGAGTGCCATCGTTCAACCCGTTATCGTGATCATCCGCCTGAGTGCCGCGGATGGGACCTCATTCCAGTTCGCCTTCGCGTCAAGTCGATAGGCGGCGACCCGAGCAAGATCGAAAGGCTCGCGGGCGAAATTGGGCACCACCAGCGACAGACACCCAACCGTCGTAGCGACCGCGTAGGCGTCGTCGGTCGTCGAATGGTAGGCTCGGCCCGGATGGCTATGGATCTGGGCGAAGAGTTTAAGGCTGCTCTTGTAGAGCCAGACATTGAGCCGGTGTAGTTCTTCGGCCGGAACTATCACGCAAACGCCGTCGCCCGTCCGAATGTGACGCTGTGCCGGTATAACGGTCTCTGTTACGCCAAAGTGCTGGTCCTGCTGAACGCCGACCCAGAGCGCCATCCCCTCATGGCCCTGTCGCCCAACTGAGCGCAGGTGCGCCTGGACACTTGAAAGACAGTCTCGGGGAAGAGCGACTGTCCCGACATCCTTGAGCTCGGTCATTCTGGAATGGCGGGTAGGGGTGCTATCATGGCTCCCACTGAGATTTGGAACTGATACTGAAGCTGCTCCACGGGACCGGTCCCGTACTTGATGATCTTGTCCAGGATGAAGGCCAAACAGCCTTCGCCAGAACCCCGGTGGAGAAGCCATGAATCACCTGAATGGGCTGGATTGTCGTGGTATTCCCGGACGCCTGACATGCACAGGAATGGCGTGTGTTCCGCACTGTTGGCCTGGATGAAGTCCGACAGCGACAGAGCGTTCTGCTGCATGAGGACCAAAATCATATCCGGTGGGGTTCCGGGTAGATGCGGTCGTCTCAGCATCCTGAGCAGCAAATCCTTCCGGGCAATCGGCCGGCGTATAAAGGGGTCTACGAAGACCACCGACGGAGGTCGGAGGTCGTAATTGGAGAAGTCGATCTCGACAGCTGCACCGATGATCTGTGGCTTTATCTTCGGCGGTACGAAGATGAAGAAGGCCGTCGGGAAGCTCGCCTCGATTAGGAAACAACCCTGAGCCCGGTAAATACCTGCTTGTGTTTGGAACCAGCCGATCTGCCGACCGAACTTCGCTCGGGACACCTCCGGGTCCACAGTTTGGAGTTCAGGCACCTGCGACGCCCGCCTTCAGGCTGAGGAACAGGGTCACAGTGGTCGCGAAACCGAAATCGCCAACTTTTTTGTCGACGTCGAGCAAGGTGCCGGCCTCGTCCTTGAATTCCCAATTCTCGGCCGGTTGGGCGACGTTCTGCGTATTTTCAAGCGCTTTGGTGCGGACGACGTGAAGCGGCTGGTTGGGATTGGCTTCGACCTGTGTGGGCTGGCCGTTCACCACCACCGTGATCTCGATCTTCCCGGGGCCGCCGCCGTGATTTTCGCCCTTGCCCGAATCCTTCGACATTGTCCTACTCCTGTGGCTTACCAACGGGCCCCAAGCCGCCAGTGCAGACCTGCTAGTGAGCGGGCTGGCGGTCCTCAATCGTCCACTCGGCGCCACGGACCGCGAGTACGCGAAAGACAAGGGATAACATCGAATCGATGCTGTCTCCTTTTATGGGGACTTGTGCGGCAAGTAAACGGCCGAAACTGCTCTTCACAACTATAATCGATTTGAGCATTGGCAAAATACCGGCCCCCACCTATTCATAAACCCGCCGCCGCTTGCTCATTCCACTGGCCGCGTGCAACTCGGGCACTCAGTGATTCAGTTGGCAACATGCAAAATGGACCCACGCCCCAATATCCAACGTCGAAGTCGGCAATACCCCCGCAAGTTGTCCCTGCTCGTTTGGAATAACGCGCCTGGGTTGGGCCCGCTCTCGCCCTCTCCTGACAACGTCGCCCAGGCCCTCGCTCGCGAGATCGGCTCGCGGGTGCAGATCGCGGGCGCTCGCGCTGCGAGCGTGCTTGGCCTCTGACGCAAGTTCCGGCCAGGAGCACTTACCTGGCCGATGGCCTTCTCGTCGCGTTGTTGTGGATCTGCGTCACGCCTCCCCGAAGCATCTGATCGCCCCGGGCAGCGCCGCTGGCACCGTCGTGCACGCTCTGCGTCACCTGGATCCAATGCTTGCGCACGACGTTGCCCAGGTGGCCGCGCGCCAGCTATCGGTGAGCGACAAGAAAGCACTTGTCGCTGGCGCCACTCGGGCACCTGCATGGATGCGGCCGACGCTCGTCGCCATCGCCAACAACGCAAGTGGTGCCCTTGGTGGATAAGGTTGCCCTCTTGCCGTCCGAAATGCGACTGCGGACCTGCGCTCCGACTACCGTGGCATGCCGCCGTATGTTCGATGAAAAGCCACTGTCGTGCGACGAAGTCGTTTCGCGTCACCGGAAATTTAAAGAAACCACCAATGCCTCGTCGCCCGTTCTGCAGAAGCCGGACGAGTAATTCAAGTCTGAGCAGCGTACGGCCGAATACAGGGCCCGTTCCAATTGGGGCAATCGGCCGGCACTGGCGGTGGCGTGATGGCGACAGGAACAGTTCTCGATCTTTTTACTTCGCCAACCACTGCTTTGCGCCCCCGTCTCGGCCGTCCAGGGCCTCGTAGCCGCCGCCTGAAAGCGGACGTCCCCGACAGCGAAATTCAGTTCGAGTGTGTGCTTGAGCGGACAAGTTTGTCTTCGGATCGCTCTATCTTAGCAGGGGCGCCACGAACCCACGGTCGATCGATTTGGTTGCGCCGCCGCCAGATCTCGGCCAGAGGAGGTCTCGTGGCGCATGAGAGAGCGCTCTATGGCGCGGATGATCGCGATCAGCAGCAGATTGATCACGAGGTAGAGCACGCCGGCAATGGCGAAGATCTCGAAAATCGCGAAGGTCTGGCTCATCAGCCGCTTGGCGAGGTGAAGCCGTCGAGAACTGGCGCGGCGTCGCTGCTGAAGCCGGCATCGGCAAGGCCGAAGTCAACCGCATGGCGTCGGCGTTCGAACACGACGACCTGTCCCAGGCGCTTGCGTAGAAGTGTAGATGTCATCCCTGAAACGCAGGCGCTTCTCGGGCTGACAGCGTAACGCCGGTGGAACGCCTGGTCGGCACAGGAAGCGCCCGAGCCGGCCCGGGCCGATGGACGGAGGCGGGATCATGCGCAGCCGGTTCTTGAGACCGCGAACGCCACATTTGTTCGGGCATCTGGCCATTGTCACCCGTTGCGAGTATGCCCGGGAACGACCATCTCGACATTTACCATTTTCGTGCGTGCCTGCCGTCGGATCTTGTCCAAACTCTGGATGTCAACATTTCGATTGGCATCGATCAACTCGCACAGGCGCCGAACTACAGTATCAAAGTCGCCCGCACGATCAGCAAGCATCAAGTATTCGATCAGGTCCGCAGGTATCCGTGAGCGCCGTAGCGTCGACGTGATCTGGCCGAAGAACCCCTGGCGCCCGGGGTCGTATCGATCTGATGAAACCTCCTGCCCTACCACCTGTTGCCAAGTTTGGGGCAAGCAGGCGTTGAGCAAATAGGCGAACGGCACGATCCACTCAGGCTGCCTGACGGAACAGTACTGTCGCGCGAAACGCTGAATTCGGCTGCGGTCACCCCAGGTCGCGATCGCGCTCAAAAGGGTTGTCGCCTCAGCGATGACGTCGCGCTCCTTGAGTATCTGCCTTGGAACCTCCGCCATCGAGCCGCGCTCGATAGCGTCTCTATGCTCGGTTGCAAGAGCGCGGAATTTGTCGGAGGCTCCGCGTCCGCGCGAACCGCTGCCGCCCGCCCAGTGGACGAGAATGGCATATTCGGCAAATGAGATTCCGCCCAGTATGCGATCCTTTTCCGCCTTTGCCCAGATCGTCAGTGCAGTGCCTTGGGTTTCGAAACCGACCTGCAGCAGGAATCGTAGCGAGCATTCCCGCATACGGCCCTGGCCGGAAGCGCCGGCGAGCGAATCGCCGAGGCGCCATTCGATGTGGGCGAAAAGCGTGGGGTCGTAGAGTCCTGCGGTGATCAACGACTGCGTCAGCGCATGCCAGTTGTCGTTGCCGCGGCTGCTGTACAGCGAATCGATCAACGCAGGATAGCGTTGGGTCCAATACGCTGGCGGGCGTTCGCCGGCAAGCGAGAGCTGGGCTACGTAGAATGCGAATTGGGTGAGATCGAACTGGGCCGAGGGGATCACCAGAGCGGCCGGGTCGAGGCGCGACCAGAATCCGCATTTGATCTGGATTGCCTGCCAAGCACTCTGCTGTCCAACATCGTCGGACGAGGCCGGCCTGTCGCGCTCGGCCAGAAGCTGTACACGCGGCTCGATCCTGCGGTCGTTTATGCCGCGCAGACCGCTGCCGGTGCGACCGAGATGCTCCCACAAGAGATCATCCGGGAGCTGACTCATATGGTCGAATTCGAGTGATCGTTTGCCAAACTTCGCTTGAATCAGATTCCAGGCTGGAGAACCGGTTTCGAAATCCTGGATGTCGACCACGAACTCGGGGAGGTAACCGTGAAGGCTCCGATCCGAGTAGATTTCCTCTTTGTCGCCCCGCAGCAGGACATAGTATACGTGCTCGACGGGGTCCCGGTCGGCGTAGTAAACAATCAGCGCCTCGACTACCCGGTTGAACCTCTCCGGATCGCGGCGGCGCATCAGCGGGAGCGTGCGCGCCCTGAGTTCCCTGCGGTGACGAATGCTGTCACCGCCGGGCTGTCCTTCGACGAGCCATGTCTCCCGGGACAAGAGATCAAAAGCCACCTCAGCTTCCGACGCATCAAGTCCGCAGACCGGCGCCAGCACCTCCCGCGCCATGTGGCGCGTGACGTTGCGCGCAACCAGCCCGGGCCATGCAAGCTTGCGGGCGCGTTCGTCGCGGACATGGTCCAGGATGCGCCGCTGATAGAGTGCGGCGACGAACTTGTCGTCGGCGCTTTCGCCCAGCCGGACGATGTCGTCGACGACGGTCGCTCGCATGTCGGGCTTCGTGTCGCGCACCATCTCGACCGCTACTCGCAGGCTGAGCGGCTCCCGACGGCTGTCGGGGTCCTTCTTGCGCCCCGCAATCCGCCGCGACCAGCTTTCAACCCATTCATTGGGGAGCAGGTCTTTGCCCAACTGCTCGACCATGCCCCGCGCGTCGTCTACTGAGAGCGGTTGTAGCTTCAGCGGGGTGACCTCAAACGCATCGCCGACCGAAAGCTGGTCGACACCAGACCTTCCCGCGGCAACAACGCAGAATTCGAGAAATGGATCCTCGGAATCGGCGCCCAGGGTACGCAGCAAGATGACGACGCCCTCCGTCGCTGCCAGGTCGGACTCCACTATCTCCAGCGTGTCGAGCACCAGCAGGAACGTCGCGGCGCCATTCAACCTGAGCGCAGTTCTGATGATGCTGCGAAACGTCTTGCACCATTGCCTGAGGTCGCCGGTCGCCCGGCCCATGAGCGACTGCCGCATTTGTTCGCTCAATTGATGGAGAGCCTGCTCAGCGTTCGGATACTGGAAGGACAGTTGACGGCAGATTTCCAGCAGCATCAAGCCGGGGCCGCGAGGCTGGACATCCGAGCGGTCGAAGTCGAGATACGCGAACGGAAATTGCTGCCGGGAAAGCGTCGCATGATCGTAGAGGAACTTCGCCACCAGCGCCGTCTTGCCTAGGCCGCCGCGCGCGACAAGAGAAAGCAGCCTCGGCTTGCTGCGGATTACGCGATGAAAGCCGCGGCTGGCCGATTCCAGGACGGAGTGCGAAGCCAGCTCATCGACAACGCTGCGCAAAATGAGCAGTTCCTCGGCCCGCCCGACGAACCGGTCTCCCACGCTCTTTGGCGCCTTGGCCGGATCTACTCCGATCAGAATGCCGAGCGGGATCAGGATTTCCGCCAGGCCGGCACGTCGCCGGCATTCCGCCAGCGAGGGGACGGAGGGCGAGATGTTCATGACGCCCTCGAGTTCTTCGCGGGCGGCCGTGATCGCACGGCGGTGATTGGCCAAGAGCGCATCCGAGACGCTGCGTCCGCGGAGGAATTCGCGCAGATACGTGTCGGCGAGTTTCTCGAGCTCGGCGTTCGGGGTCGACAGCATGGCGCGGTCGTCGGCCTCGTACTCACCAAGCAAGCTAGGCAGCGCGAGTGTCGCGTCGACCGAATTCAGCAATCGCTGTCGCTCGGCATTCAAAAGACGCAGGTGTTTGGCGCCCGAAGCACAAACAAGAACCGACTGGCGAAGCAGCCATGCTCGCGTCCTGACGTCAGGGTTTAGTGCGTCGAGGTGGTAATTGTAGCTGATGGCCGCGCGCAGCAACGCCCCAGAAATATCAAGCGGGGGTGTCGCGGCATCGGCAGGCGTGGACAGGCCCGCTGCCTCAAGCGCCGGCAAGTCGGGACCGCCTTTCTGCGCTCCGAACTCCGACACGTCCGAGCCTGGTCGTGCCGGCTCGAACGATGGTAGGTTGGGGCCCGTCCACGCCGCGTCGAACCGAACGATCGTCTCCAGAGCAGTCTTTCCGACCGCTTTCTCCAACTGGTCGCGAATGTCCGACCTTGCGAGGAGATTGGTCAGATAGTCGGCGGAGAGGCTTTTCATAGCTTGTGCCCGCTGCTCTGGTAGGCGCCGGCAATGAGATTTGCCAGAATCTGCTGACAAACGCTCAACGGCGTGTGGTCAAGATTGCCCTTTGCGTGTTCGCCCTGCAGAACGCCGGGCACCAGCAGCAGTACGCCCGATGCAAGGGCGAGCGGATCCTGCAGGATGCCGGCCTCGTCAAAAGCTGCCTGAAATGTGGCCGAGATATGCTGGACTTGCACGTCGGCCGGAGAAAACGTCTCGACGGACATGTCTTGCGAGGTCAGGAACTCTGGAACGGCTCCTAGGAATAACCACTGCAGCTCGGCGCGCACGTCCGTCACCGCACCCTCATCAATGTCGGCGCCGATAAGGCCGGCTGTGAACTTGCGGACCTGAGATGACAGCGGACGCTGGTCGAGGTCGTCCAACAGTATCCAAGTTTTCGCCCATTTCACGGACGACACCATCACCGGCGGATTCGCGTTTGCGATGGCGAGATCCTCTTGTGTGTTGGGACGCCCGAGCGCGATGTTGTCCTGAACAATTCGTTTCAAGACTTCGGTCGTGTTGACCGTGGTCGTGCGGTGCGCGGCGAGCCGCTTGGAAAACCACTCCGGCATCTCCTGGGATTCCCAGCGATCGACCTTGTCCCCGTCCTTGGCGTCTTTTGGCAAGTCAACGCTGGGCCTTGGTGGGAAGGCGCCAAGGTCTTCCTTCGACATCCCGAATCCGGCTGCGAGCGCGAGCACGAAGTCCTCCAGAGTTTCGGGAATGAGCTCGGTGTCGCCGCCCAACACGATAATATTCTGCGTTCCATCGGCCGCCAGAAAGGTCCTCACGATGTCCGCCGTGAACGACTTTCCGGCACCCTTCTGTGGCGCATCGGCGACATAAACCCTGTTGCTGCGGCTCCTTGTCTGGGGCGATGGACTTGTCGCGTTGTCGAGCCACGTCTGAAGCTTATCCCTGCCCAGCACCGGGACCAAGGCACTTCCGGGCCGTGTCACGCGCCAGATCGATTTTGCCGCTCGCTGCACGGAGTTGATCGGAAGATGTGTGAGGACTTTCGGATGGATTGCATCGATGCGGACGGCCAGATTTCCCTTGAGTACCCCTGCAGGCCTGTATGCAGCGCTGTGGATGCCGATCAGTTCCATCCGGCTGTTGAGACAGGGGGCGCCAGAAGAGCCCTCGTCAGTTTCCAACTCGTAGATCACACGGGTGTTGGGATCCCAGTTGCCGAGTATCCTGCCGAATGCGTGCTGCATTGACATGCCTTGCGGATGCTGCGGCATGACGACCTGGCTCTCGACTGCGTAGGCCGGCGGCGCAGGCATGTCCACGGCGAACCAGCCACGTCGCGCCCTGAAGCCGCCGCTGACGGGAAGGTTTCCAACAGCTTCGTCCAGCCTGATAAGCCCGAAATCAAGATCGGTTGCCAGCTGCGCGAGCTCTTCGTCGTTCAGCGCCGCCACGGTGCCCGCCCATGGAACGGGCGAGCTTTGTGCAACCAACCAGTTGGTTGGGTGCAATCCAACCACGCGCACGCCATGGAGATTGGCGAGGTCGGCCGTGCCCTGAATCGGATCACCCGCCCAATAGTCGAAAACGACCTTAAACGATTGAGGCACCTGGGCGGACCGACCTGATGAAAGCAGTGGGTCGAAGGTGTGTAGAGCCGTCAAGATCAGGTCGGGACCCACGAGAAAGGCGGTCCCGCTTGTCGAGACAGCTTGACCTTGGGCGTTGAGGAATGTTCCCACCACAATGGCCACCCGTGGGCGGACCTTGGTAAACAGCTCTGAAAGTCCTCGGTCGGTGATGAAATGGCTGCGCTTTTTCAGCAGCGCCTGGAGGGCGTTTGGCGGCGCGGCCGGCATTCGAACCGATCGCGCCAATGCCGCTATCCTTTCCTGGTGATCCCCCGACCATGAGATTTCGAAGAAGAGCCTCTCGGCGAGATCGCACGCAAGTCCCCTTTCGTTGAATTCATGAAGGAGCGCCCGAAACAGGGCAAGCACGGGGTCAGCCTGCCCGGCGGACTTCTCCTTCACGAACGCCTCGTAGTCGGGAACAATCTCGAAGGCGCGCACTTCCCGTTCAAGACGGCTCGGCGCGACGTCACGCGCGCACGCAGTGGCAAAGACGTCCAGTTCTGCTGGCGTCAGCTTCATGTTCGCAGTCTCGGGGCAAGACGCTGGCTTTTCATGGCCGCGGCAGCAGATTGCCCAGTTCGGGGTGGTTCACGATGTCATCCGCCGGGATGGCGCGGTTGCCGGACTTGGAGTCTCCCCAGTAGTGCAGCGCGCGGACGTCCGGCGCGGCAAAGCCGACGACGGCGGCCCCCGAATAGCCGCCGACCGTGGAGGCGTCGTGGACGATGTGCGTCTGTTCCGGGGCTACCGGGTCCATCAACTCGCCGAAACTCACGCGCTTACGCTCGTCCGGGCGGCCGAATACCGCCATGATGTCGTCGGGCACGCTCTCCAGATAGCCGGGGTGGCCGACGATATATAGTCGGTCGATGTCGAACACATCGGCGCGTGATACGGCAAGGGGAGACGGGCCGGCGCCATGCACACACTCGACGCGCAGCAGCGCGGCGTCGACAGGATCGGAATCGGAGGCCACAAACGGCACGTCCATTATCCGGTAGAGGATCTGCCTTGCCGCACCGTTGTCGAAGGCGAAGTCGAGCAGCACCTCGTAGTCACCCTTCATGCGGGCCTTGTTCGTGCCAGGGAAACGCCGCGCGATGCGTACGCCACCGTCAGGCGGGAACAGGACGTGGCGGTTGGTCAGTGCCAGATCAGGGCCGATCAGGAATGCCGTTCCCTGGACCCAGGGAGGCCGGTTGGCAATGAGCCGGTCGGTGACCCGCACTGCAGCGGTTGCCGACGTGACCGTCCAAAGGTTCTTGAAGTGCTCATCGGCGAGCAGTTTCCACAGACCGGCCTCCGGGTAGACGCCAATGTCCTCCAACCCCTCCGACAGCACCCTGACCGCAGGGCGGCCGCGCACATGGACCACCGCCTCCAGAGCGATCGCCTCGGCTTGGTTGAGTGCTCCGTTGGACGCTACGTCGAGTTTCAGAAGCGCCCGGTTGGCGCTGGCGACGATGGTACGGGCGATCCCTTCCGCCTCCGCGGGGCCGATAGGTCGGCCTTCCTGGACACGCGAGGCCATCAGTCGCCTGGCGATGGCTAGGACGTCGCGGTCAGCGGGACCGCCGCTGGACGCGCCACCCGACTCCGCGCCAGTGCTTTCGAGACTACCCATCGGTTTCGCCACACCGCCTGCCTCAAGCTGGCCCGGGGCGCGCCCAAGGATCTTGTGTACGCGGCTCGCTGTATGCTCAAGCCGCAGCGTGTCGATATCGCTCATGGCCGCCCTCCCGTGGCGGTGGTGCGTGTCAGAGACGGCCCCAATTGTGTCCGCAAGCCCCTGGAGATCCGCGCCGGTGGCATGGCTTCCAGACTGCCCTCGCGGGCACGCGCCATGCGGGCACGGTCGAGCCCCATGCAGGCAAGCTCCAGCAAGCCCTGATTGTCGCTAAACAGCGGGGCCACCGCCTCGAGCTGGCTGAAGGCTCCGGTCTCCGCCAGCAGATCCCGCACCTGATCCGTCGTCGAGCGAGCACCGGCCGCTTCGGGTGCCCCCGCGAAGTCGGGCGCGCGGCGCAGCAGCGCTTCGGCGTTGACGATCCCTGCCCCATACTCGTCCGTGTCGAAGCCGGGTGGTACGTGGGCGCTTCGTTGCACTGTCGCCTTGAACACAGACTGCAACTTCGTTCCGGGCCTGAGGTTCTGAACAAGCTGGTTGCGCCCATGGTGGGCAAGCCAGCACGCGGCGACGCCAGCCAGGTGAGCGACCGCGTACGATGTTCCCTCGCCGCCGCCCACCTTGCCGGCATTGGTCGGATCGCGCGCGTCAGCGCGCAGCACAAGTTCTGCTGGGCCGGAGATATCCACGGCCTGGCCGTGGCTCGAGCCTTTCCAGGGCAGCATCTTCTCATTGATGCCGCCAACCGCCACGACCTCGTCATAGCGCGCCGGCCAGACGACCGTCCCGACGCAGTTGCCGGCTGCTGCGAGGACGATGATGTTGGCGTCCACCGCCTTACGGACCGCGGCTTGCAATGCCGAACCAAAAAGCCCGCCCAGGCTCATGGTGATCACATGCGCGCCCTGCAGCCTGGCATGGTTGATCGCCTGGGCCACGCGGCTCTGGTCGATAACGACGACGGAGGTGATGGCGCGGATCGGTATCAGGGTGGCCTCCGGCGCGCTGCCGCTCATCGCGCCAGCCTCGGGACTGGCAACCACGCTGCCAGTCGAGGTGCCGTGGCCAATGTTGCCAGAGCCCTTCATCGGATCGACGGGCGGTTTGCCGGGCTCGATGAAATTGGCCGAGCGCTTGTCCTTGTCGACTTTCGTGGGCATTTCCGTGTGGGTTGGCACCACACCGGTGTCCGGCTGGAACACGAGGATGCCCTTGCCGCCGCGCGGGCGCCCCTGCGCCTGCGAGAATGCCCAGGCCTGGCGAACATTGGTCTTGTTGATTGCCCAGTCCGGGTCCAGCGGAGCGTCGTCCTTCTCGTCCACCCAACACCAGAAGGCAAAATTCGCGCTCTCGGCGGTGCCGTCCGCCGGCGGCGCCGCGCCGACGGCGAAATAGTTAGTCGACAGGTCCGGCTCCACCGTTTCGCTGCCGAGCAGATGGTTGAGGTGGCGAGCGACGTCGAACAGGTCCGAGCGATCAGTGGCGACCACGCCTGGGATGGTGATGAGACGGAAACGGTCGAGCTGAGGATCGGCATCGAACAGCGGCCCGACCTCGACATCGAGGTTGAGCGCTCGGCTGACCTCAGCGCGAATAGTGCTGTCGGTCATCGGGGTCGACAGGGTGACGACGAGCCGAATATCGTCGGCGGAGGGCTTTTGGCTTTTCTGCACGTCGCCCCAGAAGGCCACAATATCGGCGATGTCGGCGCCGGCCGGCGGAGGCGGCGCGGCCGGACCTTCGCCGGCCGCCAGCCCGGCGGCGACCCCGGCCGACGCCATGATGCCGGCGCCCTCGGCGGTGGTGAACTGGTCCGCATCACGGATCTTGCGGGCGAAATCGACCCCTGCGAGTTGCTCGATTTCGGCGATCGGGCGCATGTACTTGACCCACTTGTCGGGCACCACCAACTCGGTGTCGACGCCCGACAGGTCCTGTTCCAGTGTGAAGCCGTAGCTCTGCAGCCGGCCCTCGGTGCTGGCGACAATCAGCTTCCAGAACTTTCGAGGGATCTTGATCGCGATCTCGCCCTCCGTGTCGACGCCGCGAAAGATCGGATCGTCCCCGGCGAGAACAGGTCCGCCGAAGACCGCCAGGTTCTCGGTTCGCGCGCTCTTCAGCACCAGGTTCTCAAGCGCGCCCCAATTGTCGGCCTCCTCGTCGGGCCGATTGAAACGGGCTGTCTGCGGGGAGCAGTTGGTGACATGAAACGTGTCGCCATTGGCGTTCTGCATCTCGGCGTAGGTGTCGCCCCAGGCGACGTCCTCCCGCCGCACGATATGACCCTTGTCGAAGGCCTTGCGGTCCTTGTTGTAGAACTTGTCCGGCAATTGCTCGGTGTCGAGGATTCGCCCATCGCCGAACCATTTCTCGCTATCGTCCTTGCCCATGCCGCCGAGGCCCTTGCGGCCATAGTCCGCTTGTGGCCGATTGCCCGGCCTCTTCCTGGCGGGATCGGCGCTGACATTTGCCGCCGCGAAAAGGGCCAGCCGTCGCGCCTTGTGCATAACCACTGAGAAGTGATGGTAGGAGATTTCGTGGCTGCCATCCGCCATGCGGACCAGTTCGTTCGGGCGTCGCGGCTTCGGCATGGGGACGGAGACCCCAAGGAATGTCGGATTATAGCCTTTGCGTGTCGAATAGTCGGTCTCGTGCACCGGCTCGACGGCGCGCTCGACGATAACCGTCGCGGTAGCGTTGGATTGTTGCGTGGTCACGGACGCGGCACCGAGTTGCGCCTGGCCGAGGCGGACCGTGATTTCGAGCGGTATGGTGATGCGCGTTTCTTCGCCATTCGCGGCCATTGCACGTCCTCCTGAGCCAGATGATGGGGATGCGTCCGCGGCGATAGGCCCAGTCGTGATGTCGACGGGCTCGGGCCGAGCCGAGCCGGTGGACACTTGGCGCCAGGCGTCGTCCCATGCGGTCGCCCTGCGCGTGACCGGGCCTGCGAAGGTCACGCCCGTGTCGATGACGCGCCCGTCGGCGGCCAGGGCGCCCGCGGGAACGCAATAGTTTGCGACGGCGTAACACCCACCGAAGTGGAGACCGAGCACATCGCCGGTCTCAAGATCGAGCACGCACGACCCCGAATTGCCGCCGAGCGTGGAACTGTCATGGAGGGCAGCGTCGACGACGCGGTTGTAGTAGGTGTCGACGGCTGCGATCTCGCGTATCTTTCCGGGTTGAAGGCGCTTGATGCCGTAGACCCCCGCGAACACATCGTTCTGGATGTCGGCGGGGTTGCGAATGTCGAAGGTCGGATAGCCGATCACGGCGACTTCCTTGCCCGTCATCGCGCCGGGATCGAGGGTTGAGAGACGCAGATGCTGGCGGATCGCGGGTAGACCTTCGACCTCAAGGAGGGCCATGTCCCAATGGGGGTGGATCATAGCAACCCGCAACACCTGCAGATAGGCCGTCGCTGGGAGACCGCGCTCCTTCAGGAAATCGATGCCTGCTTCGAGCCCCTGAATGAAATTCAGACCCGACGTCCCGAGGCCCTCCGCGAATGTCTCCGCGACATGCCGGTTGGTCATGAGCAGTCGGGGTCCGACCACGAAGCCGGTGCCGCCATAAGGCAGCGTGGGGTGATTTGGCAGTTCAATCCGGCCGATGCCGGGGAACTTCGCCTTCAGTCGGTCGCGGAGTTCCGGCTTGTTCAGATGCAGCCAATCGGGGTGTCGTGTGCTGAAGTCGCCGCCCACAATGTCAATGGCGGGTCGCTTCGCCGGCAAGATGACCGCTTCAAGATGGTAGCGTTCACGGGGATCGAGCATTTCGCCACGGTCCAGCTTCTGAAGTGTGGTGCGGGTCAGAGTTTCAGCCGCCCCCGCGCTTTCCGGCCCAGAAGCACCGGGCATCATTTCTTCGATCGTTTTGGACGCCGTCGTCTTCGTGAGGAATTCGCGCAGCTGATTTTGCGATGCAAAGGAAGTCATGACCGATTCGATGCCTCTTGCGTCAATTTCCAGTGCAGAACTATCTGAGTTCAGAATATGGGTGGTTTGCCGACGGTTTGGGTCTGCACTGGCGAAACCCGCTCCGCTGTCGCGAATCTCAAGCCCCGGGCAATGGCGCGACAACGGTCCGCGTTGCCGCAAGCGCGAGCGCGCTTTCGGTGGCCGCGCCGCTCGCATGAAATGGCTTTACAATTCTGATCGGTGTCCCATTGATCTCCGTCAACAGGCCGTTCCACACCATCTGATAAAGGCGCTTGAGATCGAATGTGTCCTGGGAGGTTAGCTTACTGTCGTTGCCGTAATTCATTATGCTGAATTTCTTATGCTCCCCGAAAATCTCGGCAGGCCAGTCGGTTTCGCTGATCAATGCAAAAAAATGTCTCAAGCCAAATATGTGGCCGATCTCATGGATAAGCGTTTCGACCTGTTCTTCCGAAGGCTGTTCGAACATACGCGGATAAAGCGTTAGCTTGTGACGCCCTGCGTCTGGGAAAAACGCACTGGCCAGGACGCACCCATTGTCATCGCAATCGTCCGTCGATCTCATGACGACTTCGAAGTCCCAGGAATCGTCGCGCTTGGCAAATTTGACGGGAGCCGAGTCGCCCCACTTTAAGATGGCTTGGCCGAGCAGTTCTTCTACAGCCGCTTTCGCCGCGGCCTGATTTTCAAACACTGCGAAGGAATTGTCACGGAAACGCCAGCGCAGTGTGGTGCCCTTGGCCCACAGCGGAATAAAGCCCTCGGACGCATCGACCACAATTTCTAGCGGCGTGCGTCCGTGTGGCGTTGTGTGCCCCCTCTTTTCCGTGTCGCAACGCACACCCTCTCTAATAATGTGGGCGTCTTTGACTTGCGCCTTTTTCGTTCTCGTCAGTTTGAACGGATTGGCGTTACCAGCTTGTTTGGACGCCGTAGTCTTCGCGTGTGAACGTGCCATCGACCTATCCTCCAATACGTTCGGTGCATGCGCATTGTTTGCGCTGACGTCAGTTTTACGCATCTTACACATTACGGCAGTTAGAAATTATAATATATGTCATACTTGTTTGTATGATACAACAGTATATTATGATAAAAACAGTATCTATGCGACTCAACACAAGACCTTTGGCAGTTCGATCAAGCTGATCTGTGCTGCCAGAAATAACTTACGTGTGTCGCGGTGACGAGAAACACCTGCCGCTGCAGGCGACCTTCTTGTTTGCCTATCCAGCTTTCACCGAGACGTGTATGTGGGACGAGTCCTCAAAGAAAACCCAGTCGCAACCCGCATCCACCGCCAGGCGAGCTAGCCTGCCGAGCTTTGCACCGTCGACCGGATTGGTCGTGAGGTCGGCGGCCCTGCCTTCGTAATGGAGCGAGGCGTCGGCATGTTCATTGTCCTCATCCCAAGCCTCCGTAACCCGCAGCTTGGCGCCGGGCCATTCCGACGCAACCACATTGGCAAGGGAATCCAGTTTGCTCTTGAGGCGGGGCGTCATCATGCGATCCGCGCCGGTGTTTTCCTCGTCCTTGAATACGATCTTGGCGTTTGTATTCGTGACAAGACCGGCGAATTCGGGATCGGTGCGTGTAATTTTTTTAGTGATCGGACCGCAGGTCACCACTTCCGATGCGTTGGGGACCTTTTGACCCTGCGATAGGTCGCCAGTGGTAAATGTCGCAGGACCGCCGCCTACCCGTCTATCGGATGAAGGCCTGATGCCGAAATATGCGTACGCCGCTGATACTGCCAGGCCAAGCCAGGTGGAGCCGATATCGGAAAGGGTCGAACTGGCCTTTGGGTAGAGCATGACGCCGACAACGAGTGCGGCCAAGCCAGTTGCGATCCATGCCAGAAGGTAGAGCACAACAACGGTATTGGTCGCGTAGACGGCGGCTTTGGATTCCGGCGCGAAGGAACCAACGGTGGGCGCATTTCCTGGTTCGGTAACCGTCAGGTGGGCAATGACCAATGCAGAGACCAAGCCGCCTACGGTGGTGACGACATACTTGAAGCCGTCTCCAAATAACGGAGATGCCGGCTCGCATACCGGCATGGACCGACAATTTTCGACGACCAACGAAATCACATAAAACGTCGAAAACGAAAACAGGCATAGAAGAAGTACTGCGATAACACTGCCGAAGAATGCAGTCATCGGAGAGTTCATACCCTTAGCTCCAGGTTACATCGTAAGTGTTTCTGCGATTGGCGGTGAGACGCTGACGACACACCTGCCGCTTTTCATTTGCTGTCAGCTCACGGTACTCGGCGGCTAGGCCCCGCAGCCGCATCTAGTTGATCGCCTCGATCCGAGTTCGTAGTTCTCGCTGCCGCTCAGAGGGGAACGTCAATGCTGGAGAAGCCGCGCTGATCTGAAGGGGGATCCTCCTCCTCGACTTCCGCACAACGGTCTCCATCGTCACTGATAATCTGGAGCGCGCGTCCGTCCTGGAGCACCATGGCAACTTCCGGATCAAGACCGGAGAGATTCGGTTGTGTCTCCCAAGCCACCGCTTTGTGCTCGGGCTCCCCATCCCACCAGTAGAGCGCGTAATCGACGGCTGCCGCGTCACTGGCCTTGCCAGCAACGATCAAATAGCGATCCCCAACCCGTTCCAGGCTGCGAATGCCGCGCCCATCCAGGTCGAGCATCGCCGTATCGCCGAATTCAGCCAGACTGTCTTTCGCGGCGAGCACCAGGTCGGCGTTCTTCAGCTTCACAACCGCCGCCTTGCCGTCGACGAGATTACGAAACCCGAACAGCAAGCCTCCATCGGGTGCGGCGGCGAGACCCTCGATGTTGATGCGACCGTCGGATGATCCTGAAAGCTTCACCAGCTGCGGCTTCAGATCCTCGCGCAAGACCCCCGTCGGTTCGAGCGTCGTGCCGCCGTTGCCCTGCACAATCCGGGTCGCGAAGATCACCTTTCTCTTTTTGTCGCTACCGCCCGAGCTATTGGACTGGGAGGCAGTCCAATAGACCGTGTCGCCTCTCGCAGTGGCGCCCTCGAGATCAGACTTCTCGTACCCGGTGAATGTCGTAAGATCCACGGAAGCAGAGATGGTGGGTGATCCGCGCTCATAAATCCGGATCACATTCGACTCGTCGCTTGCGACGGCGAACCTTGATGGGCCGATAAACGCTCCGCCGGAGGGCTCGCAAATCCCACTGTATCGCTGCAGGTCGGCCGTCGATCCGGCCGCTGCGGCTCCGCAAAAGAAAACGATAGCGATGCCGACGCTCCTGTTCATAGCTGCCTCCTTGCTGCCGTCTGTCGGACCCGCCGGCTAGACAATCCCGATTTCAATCAAAAGCGCGCAGGCATCGCCGTACCATTTTGCCGCCCGGTCGAGATGATCGCCATAAGTGCGCAGACCCCACGGACTATGCGCGCTGCTGTAAAGTCCGCCGGCGTTGAACGCGGCTGCCACGAAGATCGGATCAATGCCGCTCTTGTCGAGCCGGATCCGTATTTCTGCAGCGCCAAGATCAAGATTGGTCGCAAAGTCATACAGCGGATGACTGTCCGGTTTGGGGTGGGGTTTGGCCGGATACACCGGTGCGACCGCAAAAGGATCGTAGTTGAGGCCGAACGCCGTGCCTTTCGAGCGGATGACCCAGCGCGCCGTCGTGCCGAGCGATTGCACGGGGCCCGCCGAATAGTCCCCAAGCGTCGGCGGATTGACGTCATCGTTCTCGACATGCGCCTCCCAGCGAAATGTCTTCGGGCCTGTGAACTTGTCGGCTTTGTAGATGTGCGTCTCGGTCGCCACCGTCATCAAGAGCAGCGCCGGCGGTATGCCGTGTTTGGCGCTCGCGGCAAGCAGCTCCGAGCCCATGTATTGCATGATCTTCCTTATCGTATCGAGACTTTGCTCCGAACGCTGTTGCTCGACGGTGCCGTTCTCGCGGGTGGCAAGGCCACGCGCGTCGTACCGCCATTCCCTTGTTCCGTTGCCGAAAGGATGCCAATCCTTCTCATCCATTGGCGGGACGGCCGTCGGCGCGAAAGCAATCGAGGGCGCGCTGACAGTCTGCATGCGGTCCGATCTTGCAACATTGAGGGCAGTCGTGGCGTGATCGGCATCGAGCCGCACGGCAGATACAGCGAGGTCAAGAAGAAGCTGGCTTGGATTGCGCAGCCGGCTCGGGCGGGGGTTGGCCTTCGGCCAGGAATAGTTTTTGGTCGTGCCGCTCGAATAAGTTTCAAAATGCAGCATGTTCAATCGGCCGACAGTGCCGATCCGCTGCCCGGCGTTCACCCGGTCGCCGACGCTCAGGCCGAGCGATGCGAGCGAGTTGGGCGAGACTTCGCCGTAGTTGACCACATATCCATCGTGCTGCACCAGGAGCGCGTTGGTGTTTTCATAGAAGGGGTAGAAATTTGCGATTCTGCCGTCTTCAACGGCGACGATCGCGTCTCCTTCGGAACAATAGAGATCGATCGCGCAGTGATAGCGGGCGCCGCCGCTTCGATCGGCAAGGAAGCGACGTGAGGCGTTGGCACCCGAAGCGCCTCCGCCGACCAGTCGCGTGTTGACTTCCAAGGCGCGCGGATGGCGCGTCACAACAGGCCAATAGACTGTGCTTGCTGTGGACGCGGCGAACGCAATCGGGTCCCCAGTCGGGATCGGCAGGGCCTGCTCGGCAGCGGTGCCGGCGTCGGCATGCGCTGCAAAGTGATGATCGATGGACCTGAGCGCGTCGTCCATGGCCTCTGGAGCTAGCTTGCTCGCGGCTCCCGCCTTTGCCGCTGCGACAAAGGTGACGTCGGGCATTGCGCGCCTGCGCGATCCCCTGCTGTAGAAGGCGACGCGGTCGAGGAACGTTTGCCAGCCATCTGGCCGCCCGCGCAGGACGCTGGGGCAGTTTTTGCCGGTCCAGTCATGATGCTGGCGCAGGCCCTCGGGCACGGTGATGCCGAGCTGCATGCCCAGAAACACGCAAAGCCGTGCCGCCCGGTCGTATGCGGCTGCTTCATTCATGCCGCGATGCATGCAGATCTCGATGCCAATGCTGGATGCATTGGCGGCAGCATGGGCGTGCCAGCCCATCTCGTTGACCGGGAGATGCTGGTAGATCTCGTTGTCGTCCACCGTGAAGTGCCACGATACCTTGCGCGCGACTGCGTCGCTGCCGCGAATGTATCGATTGTGCGCGTCGGCATCGGCGCCCGGACCGGGGTTGTCGGTGTTGTGAATGGTAATAGTGGTCGGCCGTATCCGTGTGCCAGGCCGCGTCGGGAAACCCGGTGGCAAGAGGTCGACAATGATGCCCAGCGGATCGGCGGATGCCGCGCTGGTTGCCCGGTGCGAGCCGGTATTCGATCTGACCTTTGTTTTCGGTGCCTGGGTATCCAACGCATCCTCCTTCGATGGGCAATTCAATCGTTCGAACGATCTCACCAAATCGGCTTTGCAAAATTGTTCGTTCGAGATGCTCGCAATCCTAGATCAGGAAAAAAATCGCGGGCGTGAAAACACCGTGAAATACATCGATGCGAGCTTAAGGGGTGAATGGAGCCGCTATTGTGCGTGTGTCAGCTCACGCTTACCCAGCAACTCTTGCCGAACGGACTTCGCTCCCTTCAGCAGCAGGATTTTGCTTTTCCCCACGAGGATCAGCAAGGACGCATGAACATTTGCTTCTTCTAATGGATAGCGGGACGCAGAAAATTGCAGTAAGTAAATATGGGCACAGAATACTTCTGCAGGGCGGACATGCTAAAGCTAAATGCTCTCGGCAGGCTTACCCTCACCGATGAGGGGGGGCGTGATTTCGCGCCACAAGGTAGCAAGGCGCGCGGCGCGATTGCTCTTTTGGCCGTCGCGCCTGGTCACACCCGCACGCGGGCATGGCTGCAGCAGCGCCTGTGGAGCGACCGGGCCGCGGAACAAGCGGCAGGCAGTTTGCGGGCGGCCCTTAGTGAGATACGCCGCGCGTTGGGGCCGCACGGCCAACTGCTGGTGGCCTCGCGCCATGCCGTGACTCTAGACCCAGCGAGCTTCAAGGTCGTGTATGAAGCGTCTGCCGACATGAGGCGGGCAGGCACGGTCGAGGCCTTTGAAGACGTCGACGTGCACGACCATGAATTCGAACATGTTATCCGCGAGGTGCGCAGCCATGTCCTCGAGAGATGGATGCAGCAGCGTAGGGCAGCGCCGCGCCGAAGACGCATCGTGCTGGTGCGTAGCGATGCACGAGGAGCGCCAGCGGCCGATGTCGGCGCACGATTGTTGCAGAATCGGATTCTGAGCGCATTGCGGCAGATGGACGATTTGGAGATCATGAGTGCGGACGGGGACGGCGGCGCGGATGATCTCGATGCACCCGCAGGCCAACCGCAGGCGATGCTCTTGATCCGGGTGCTTTCCGTTGCGGTTGGTGGTGACGTTTTCCTGTCCTGCGAAATTCAGAATGGAAGACGGCTGTGGTCCGACAATGCAAGCGTACCTGGCGCCATCGGCGCGATGCACGAGTCGGTCGACTTGGACAGGCTTGCGCTCAACACAGTCGAACGGGTTTGCGAAGCTTTTGCCGAATCGGCATCGATTGATGGAGCGGATGCTTGCGCATCTGTCCTGGCGCACCAGGCGCGGAACCTGTTTTTTCGTCTTGACAAGAAAAGCCTCGTTGCTGCTGACAGCCTGTTCAAGCGCGCCTTTGAGATAGAGCCGCGCGGCCGGTACCTGGTGTGGCGGGGCTTCTTGCGCAATGCCGCATTCTTTCAACATCGAACGATGTCATTCCTGGACAACGTTGCGCCGGTCACCGAGCTCGCTGCGGAGGCGCTCCGCCACTCGCCCGACGATGCCGTTGTCCAGACAATCAGTTCGCAGATTGAATATATTCACCAAGGCAATCTGCGGACCCCGCTCGTGATGGCGCAGCGCGGCGTCGAGCGCGATCCGACGGACCCGTTGGGATGGGCGCTGCTCTCCAACGCCCTGAGCACAAACGGCAAGTTGGAAGAAGGATACCAGACAGCCCGGCGTGCTCTGGAACTTACAAAGCACAGTCCCTATCAGTTCTATTTCGAGCATTTCGCTTGCATGGCCGCAACCGCTCTGGCTGACTACGATCAGGCGCTGCTGCACGCCAGAACGGCGCTTCGCTTCCGCCCGGATTTTGTCTCGACACGGCGTTATGAGGTGGCCTTGCAGCTGCGCCGCGTTGAAGTGCCCCAGCTTCGCCAAGCTGTTAAGGCTCTGCGAGAGCAGGAGCCCGACTTTGCTCCAGCGGCGCTGCTTGATCCGGCCTATCCGGTCAACACGCTGCGGCGGCTGCCGATCATGGCAGCAATAGAAAAGAAGGCTGCGGGCCGGGCCGATGACTGGCTGGAAGCGTAGCTGGCCCATCCGCTAGCGACGCGGTCTGGCGTCCTACCGCCGTTGCGTGAAATCGTCGTGAATTCGTCCCCGACGGCCTGAAGAGCCCCAGCGCCCACTATCCTTTTTTTCCTGAAGCGCATTTACTCGAAGAAAGCTTCAATCGCGTTCAGCTAGGAGGCCTTGTTGCCTGGGTGGACAAACAAACTGCCCGAACGTCGCGATCGCCTCGGGCGTGAAGAAATCGACGCATGTCGCGCACGACAACCCGCGACCAGAAAGGACAGCCTGTGACCGCACCTGAGCGACGCAGATTTGACAGTGCCGAGCGGCAACTGCTTGACGCCGCGTTGGCAGGGCAGGAACTATGGCCCTATACCAGCAGCGGCGATCCAAAGCGGAATTTCTGGAACGAGGCCCGTGAGGCTTTGGAAAACTACTATAGCGACACGAGCGGCGAGCGTCTCCGCGCCGTCCCGGCGGGATCTGGCACCGCCGCCATCCACGTCGCGCTTGGCGGCCTCCAAATTCCCGCCGGAACGGAGGTTATCGTTCCACCAATCACCGACATGGGAACTGTCATGCCGGTGATCTTTCAGAACGCGATTCCCGTGTTCGCCGATCTTGATCCGAATACCGGATTGCTGACGGCCGAAACGATCGCGCGCGTCGCTACCAGTCGCACTTCGGCGGTCATTGTCGTGCACCTGGGGGGCTCGCCTGCAGATATGGATCCGATTCTTGATTTCTGTCGGCAACACAATATCAAAGTGATCGAAGATGCTGCGCAGGCTCAGGGGGCCAGCTATAAAGGACGTCCCGCGGGAACGCGAGGCGATGCTGGCTGCTTCAGCCTCAACTCCCAAAAACACATCACGTGTGGCGAGGGCGGCTTTGTCCTCGTAAGGAGCGAGGATGATTTCCTGCGGTGCCTCAACTTCTCCGACAAGCACCGCAACCGGACCGGCGTCACGGATCCCAATAGCGAGCACTACATATACAACGGGTCAGGTGTGAATTACCGGATGAGCGACCTGGAGTTCGCCATGCTCCTGGCGCAGCTTCCCAAATTGGCTAAAGTAGCGGCTCGCTTTACAGCCGTTGGCCAACGGCTTGATGAGAGGCTGTCAAAGATCCCCGGTGTGCGGCCGCAGCAACACCACGGCAAAGCGATCTCCAGCTATTTCTTTCAAATGTTTCGCTTGGAGCCGGATCTTGTAGCGCGCCGGGAAGATGTGCTGAAGGCAATGCGCGCCGCTGCGACTTCGGTCGGCATGGGCGTCGGTAAATCCTACGGCGATGAGACCCTTTATCGGACTGGGGTGTTCAGGAACCGAAACTTTTTCGACACTTTCGGACAACCCAACAACGAAACTCCAATCTGGCCGGCCGAGCTGGTTGCCCGACAAATCTTTCCGGATATCCCCGAGACTGTCTTTGACTATAAGCAGACACACTGCCCGGAAGCTGAAAGGTGGATCGAAAGCTCGTTGCAGATAGTGTTCCACGACGGCCATGAACCACATCACGCCGACATCGTTGCTGATGCAATTGAGACCGTACTGTCTATCTAACACGGATCGCCCAGAAAATGGACAGTGGGACGGGGTATCGTCGAAGGCGAGAGCGATCCCCTGAGGTAGAACACCGTCGCCCGAAGCAACGGGTTGCCAGACCTTATGCCTGACGACACTGAGGGACCTTGCGGTATTAAAATAACGATCACTGCAGGTATAACATAATCTGGCAGACCGGTGACTACACCAATGGGGGACGCGGATGCGTGTCTGTGCAAATGCTATAACGCTGATTTGGATGTTGCTCGGCATCTTTGCTATTGCGCCTCGGCCGGCTCACGCCGCCTGCGACGTTGCGGAGAACGCCTCGCTCGATACGGCGGCGAGTATCCTCTTCAAGTGCTCAAGCACTATGGCTCTTTCTGGTCTGCCTGCCGGGGAGAAGGAGTTCGTTGCCAATTTTTCCTTTCCGAAGACCCTCCCAGCCGTGGAGACTCCATGGCGTGGGATCGACTTTCGAGTACAGCCTGAGCGTTACCTTCGCACTCTTCTTGCCTATGGGCTGAAGGATAATGTCTCTATTGACTGGAGGATCGAGAAAGGATCGCAAAGTTGGTGCCACGCGCCGTGGTTTCAGGATATTCGCGAGCGCATTCACGGTATGACCCGCGAGCGAGGATCGCGCCTCTTCGAACTCTCGGAGCATCAACGCTCTCGCGACGAAAACTGGGCAATTGGGTTCTACAACGGGGTTGGATGCTATGGGCTCGGTCAGGTTTGGGGGGACCCCGCGCGACCGAAGACCAAGGCCATGGTGTTCCCGCCCAACACATTTGCAATCAAGCTGCTCTTCACCACCGCGCCGGTTTCGCGGGTGCCATATCTAACCGGGTCGAAAATATGGAACGCCGCCATTGGCGAAGGCGGCTCCGTGCAGGAAATGCGCCTTTTGCAGGTGGATGTTGCGGTGAAGGATCCAGCGGCTGGCGCCCTGACAGGTTGGGTTTTTGGCACGTTCATGTACGACGCCTATGCACCTGGTGACGATGTCTGGTCAAAGCTCGTTCCCGTGGGACTGATGTGGGGAAACGACCCTGAACTGACTGCCAAGAAGTATCAGGAAGATGGAGGCACCGTGCAGGAGAGCTGGGTCAATCCCACGGTAGCTGCCCGGTTTTTCTCGCTGCCTCGGCACCATCTTGGACTGTTTGGGCGCCTCAATGGACCCGTCGACAACTTCAAGTCTGCATGCCTTGCCTGCCATGCGCGTGCCCTCGATTGGGGTCGGGGAATTCCGCCTGAAGGCCCTGTTTTTGATGAAATGAATGGCCTTTTGCCGTTCACCATCAATCCTTACGATGAACAGGCGCTGAGACATTATTTCAAGAATCGCGCACCCACAGAACCATTCGTCGCCGAGACCCAGTCGCTCGACTATTCACTCCAGCTTGCGGGTGGCATTTTCAATTTTCGCCGTTGGGTGGATCTAAAGTTTTCATCCCAGGCCGCGGAAACGCGCGATGTTGCCCCTTACATTTTTGAAGCAGAAAAGAGCGGCAACGCCGAAGCAGCACTGTCCAGGATACTGCCGCCGACACAAGACAGGTCCCACGTGGGTCCTTCGCCGTTTTCCCGCGACGAACCATGAAGAACGCTTACCCAACTTGCCGGTGTGAGGTCTCCCACCGCAGGGTGAGCACCTAGTGGAGGAACGACGTTGATGCGTGCAATTGTGACTTTCGCTTGGCTTTGTGCGTGGACGGGCTGTTGTCTTTGCACAGTCGACCACAATTGTATCCTGGAACATAGGTCGTGGGTTGGAGGAGTCCATGCTTGGCCGGCAAGCTGACTTCGCGGGCCTGGATGCTGAATTGTCACCCGATGTGGTCGTAATGGTCGAGGTGATCGGGCGAACTGGCGCCGAAATCGTTGCCAATCACTTAGGGTGGTCAAACTATCACGTGGCGGTATCCGACCTATCGGTTCCAAATACAGCAGCCCACGAGGGCCTGGAGGTCGCGGTTATCTCCAAGATTCCGATGATCCGCGTCACAGAGTACGATGTGAAACTCGACGGGCGGACGCATGAGGTCTTTGGAAGCTTCGGCGGACTGCAAGTGGCGGAAGAACTTCTAACTTCGAGCGGTCTTTCGCAGGTCCAGCCAACAGGAGGCAACGACCGCGGTACCCTGCGCGTGGATCTGGCGAACGGCCTTACGATCTTTCCTGTGCATCTGAAGAGCAATATCAACAATGCATGCTCCGACGCGACGGACGCAAACCGGGCATTGGAAAATATGGCCATCGATGTTCCAGCCAAGCTCATCACAGCGATAGCACAAGGCTTTGCCCGTCAAGTAGATGCCGATAAACGCAACGCGGCCGAGCGAGAACGCGTGATCGCCGCGGTGAAGGTCGTCGCCGACAAAGCGACCGCAGAAGGCCGCACAACGATCATCGCCGGCGACTTCAATACGAGTCTTGAACAGGGCAAAGCAGGGTCCGCTTTCGCGGACTGCAATCTCCAGCCGTTTGAATGCAAGAAAGCGCCCTTTCCCGCCGCAGCCTGCGTCGCCGGCGACGGGTTCGACGATACTTTCGCAATCCTGACGACACCCCTCATCGGTGCAAGCGCGTTTGCGTTGCTTACACAGGGGCTGGGTCGCACTTACAAGGACACCGCTTTTGCCGACGCTGCAATCGATCACATGGCTGTGCCGGCTGGCGATCAAGCCGATTTCAAAGCGCCGACGCTTGGTTGCAACGCCGGCGTCGACCTGGCGCAGACCGATTGGGCGGCGAAAGCTTGTCAGTTGCACGGGTCCGATCACTTCGCAGTCGTGACCACCTACGACCCATAAACGGTTTTGGCGGATCCTGAGCAATCACTCATCGAAAAGGCGCGCAGCCACCCGCCAAAACGCAGCGTGTTGCACCTGCTAACTTAAAGGAGAGGGAACCGTGACACTTCAAGCTGCAGATTTCTCAGAAGACCGCTGCATGGCATGCCGGCTCAAAATCGAACACGGCGCCGAAAAGTGTCCTCACTGTGGCACATCTCAAAAGAAGAGCTGGTGGGGCAATCTTGGGAACGCGTCAACGGTCTTGGCTATAATCACCGGTTTGGCGTCAATCGCCACATTTCTGGTCGTCGGACTTCCGGCACTAACCAAACAAGTGACGGAAAATCGTGCCATTGTGGCTGCCAGCTTTGTGGGCGGAGGGTCCAGCCCGGGGGAGGCCGGGTATGTTGAAATCTTGTTCGTGAACTACGGGCTCAGGTCGGCGATCGTTTTCAAGCGGTACCCATGTTATTCCTATACCGAAGATGACAAGCAGGTAGTGGACAGCTCGGGTCAATCATATCCAGAGATATTTATTACGACCGCAGACAATACGACCGTCGACGGCCAATCCACGAAGATCATCCGCTTTGACTCCCAGGGCGGGCTTCCTCTCCCGGAAGGCTCCCAGCAGAATGTCAAAATCACCTATCAGCTCTGCGATTTACAATTCGTCGACATATCCGATGTCCCAAAACCGGGCGCAGAGCCACGCATTCAACGCTTGCAAGTGAAGGTGCCGGTATAATGTCAGTGCTGATTTCGCAGACGTTGCGCAAGAATATGCTGACGAGGAAGGACGTCCCGGTGTTGCCGAGATATTCAGCTGCTGCCCGTCGTTCTGCAGGCGGCTCATTTCTCACCTAAGTGTCAGTGCCTCGACGCGCAAGAGCGCACGGTCTGGAGTGTCGGGTTTGCTCTGAGACGTCGAGAAGGATCAGCGCTAAGATATGCCAAGCATCATCACAAGCGGGTTCGCTTCTTCTCGACGGTCGAGCTGGTCAATGCGCTGGAACAGCAGAAGGCACAGGGACGATCGGGCCAGATCGCCAATAGCCCAGCGAGTGGGCCAGTGTCTTCGGCGATGCCAAGATGACAACCGCGCTACTCGACGGGCTGACCCATCATTGCCACATCCGCGAAACCGGAAACGACAGCTTCCGATTCAAAAACAGCTCTGCCCACGAGCCTAAAAAAGCGAAGGAGAAAGCCAGAACCTTGACCCTCAATCCCGAACCGAAACATACATGAAAGGCGGGTCAAATCTCGGTGGAAACGCCGGGTCAGTTCTCAGTGAAAATCAACACCATAGTCATACGGAGGCAGGCACCGAAGCGCCCCCGACCATCGAAAGACTGGGGCAGCTTGTCGAACGCGCCAAGGCAATTATCACCAAAGCAAAATCTGATAAGTGGAAGGACTAGAGATTTTGATGCAGTACACTCAGCAGTCAAGGTCGCCTTCTCATACGTTCTCCACGACGTGAATGGCAGCTTTGCGCCCAATTTCGGCCGTTCAGGTCTGTAGCGTCGTCTCCTGAAAGCCGACTTCGTTCATGAAGACATCGGAGACTTCGTTGAGGATCAAATCGGGCGTCCATCCAATCGCTTCCGTGCTTCGTGAGCGGACCTCCCTGTAGGTGCCCGCGCGGTATCTTCGCGCTAAGGGATGGGACGCAGCTGTCGGCACTGCCGCCTAAGACGAGGTCGCCCGTCGCGCCGCGCGTCGGCGGGCGGCCCGGTTGCGGCGAGGCAGCCGCTGGCGTTGCGGAGCCTGGTTTCTGAACCTGTTGTCGATCTGCTCAAGCGTTTCCTTGACCGTGTAAGCCTGGATTTCGACCAGCTGCTCGAAAAGCTCCAGCCCTACCTCGCGGGTATCGTCGCCAATGCGGTGAAGCGTAATCGCAAGGTCAACCAGCTCGGAAGCGGAGCCCGCTATCCCTGTCTGGATGTCCCCGAGTTCGTCACGCCAGGTCTCGATCAGTCTCCTGGCGATCTTCGCCACGAGGAGAGCGCAATGGGGGAGAAGTGTCTGGAGGCGATCCACGACGAACGTCGCGTTGATTTTCGGAGCGCCTTCAAGGTTGGCCTCAATGGCAGTGAGCAACGCGACCCAGCTCGGATCGGGCGTGATCTCGTCTACGAGCCGGAACACGTCGAAAAGGTTGTTCCAGGCAACGCCGCTTATCTGGGGGATTACGCGAACGAGTAGCTCAGACGCGCGCTCCCGACACTCAAGATCCGGAAACAGGTTGACGGCGGCATTGATGGCTCCAAGCCGTGTCGAGTCCGTACCCGGTCCAAAGACGACCTGCTCCAGCAATGGCTTCGTCCAGGGCAGCTTCGGTTGCAGGAACGCAATCAAGGGCGTCAGCTCACCTGCAAGCTGCTCGAAATACTCGTCGCCGGAGGCGGCCCACTTCTCCAGGTAAGAACGCACGAAACCGGCATGCCTCCAGTGAAGGTAGGCGAACAGAATGGCAAGCTCGGTAGTCCTCAGCAGAGCCGGGTAGCGTTTGAAGACGGTGTCCAGGAGCCCCTCAAGCTCTTCCCTATTGGTCGGCTTAAGGTAGCGTAACCAATGAAGGATGGCCCTCCATACCCGATCGTCTTCTCCGCGCTCGCTGGCGCGTGTCAGTACGGCCAGGACGCGGTCGTGCTGCCCTGCCAGCAGCAGGGCATGGACTAGAACATCCAGCTTGGGAAAGCTTCCAGCGGGAAGTGTAAAGGCGGAGCCCATTCCCCAGAGGATGCTTTGCTCCCGCCTTCCTGCGTCCTTCTCGCTGGCCTTCTCCTCTCCCGTGTCGAGGAGTTCTTGATCCTGATCGTCGCTCCGATCTTCCTTAGGCTGCGCTGTAGCGGTGTCTGGAGCGGCAGGCTCATTGAGCCACTTCTCAATGATGTCGAGGGTTTCCGGTGAGACCGCAATCTCCCGGCGGACCAATCGGCTGACGGCCTCGGACGCCGAGTTCTGAAACTCATCGCCGGTGAATCCACGCCCGTCGAGTTCGGCCATGAGATTCATCACAAGCTGAGGATCACCCGCTTCGGCGATGGCCTCCAGCGCGTAGCCTGCTGCGCGGGTCCCAAAGCTCGGCTCGAACTTGCGTATGAGCGTAGCGGCCCGCTGGGGGTCGGTCTTTGCAAACTCCGCGAAGGCCCGCGACAGCTGTATGTTGCCGCCCTCCATCATGCGGTTGGGATGGTCCCACTCATACTTGTCCGGCAACTGGCGGAAAGCGTTGAGAACTTCGTCGTTCTGCGCCTTTGCGAGCTGCTCCGCCGAAATGGGCGAACCTATCCACGACGGCCCATAATGCCGTATTCCCTCGTCCGAACCGGGGAAGCGGCGGCGTTCTTCCATCACAAGGCGGCGGGTCGCTCCCGGCAAGCGTTCGGAAGGCAGTGCCGATAAGAGGCCCAGCTTTATGCGACGAACCCTGTCGCTGAAAAGTTTGCGGCCTTTGACGTCCAGATCGGGATAAGCTGTCGGTGCGTAAGCGTTGACGGCGGCGATAAAGGCTTCGACATCCGCGTCGGACCAGTGAAGGCTCGCCTCCGCGATGAGGCGCTTTGTTGTCCCAGAAGGGTCTTCGTGGTTTCCGAGCCTAAATCGTCTCGGATCGCCCTGAAGGAAACGATACGCGACTTGCGCATACTGATCCGGGTAGAGCGATAGTACATGCGCGAACAGCCGCTGGGCAGGATTGAATTCATCTCCTTCATGCTCTGACAGCCATTGAAGAAAGTTCTTTTCGTCGTTGAGGGCAAGGGTCTCCAACGCAACGCGAATGGCGCTGAGTATGGGGGGGTCAGAACGCCCTTGACTCCGCTCTTCCTCTTCGAATTTGAAATCGAGCGTGTGCTGCAGCGGATAGGAGAGGCTGTGTTCCTCGCTGTCAAGATCGCGAAGCGCGACCATCGCTTCGGTCAGCCAAGGCCACAGGGCTCCAAGGAACAGCGCGGGATTTTCCTTTCCAAGTGCCTCCAGGGTGTCCCAGGCTTTCGCCTGCTCGACGACACTTTTGATCGGCTCTCTGGGAGACGAGGATATGCGCGAAGTCCAGGAGCCGTCGCCGTCCTCTTTGGGAGCGGACGCTATCCTTCTGGCCGACTCCTGTTTTGCCGACTGAAGCTCCTGGTCGAGCTTTGCGAGCAGAAGCTGAACCGCAACCTCCGGCTGGCTTACGCCGATTGTGGAGATAATAAATTCGAGGCTATGCGCGTGCATTGCGGTACGCGCAATCAGCGCCCTCGCCATCTCGACCATGCCCGGCGTCCACACCCGCGCCTGACCCAGGGCAGCCCAGGTGAAGCCATCCCAGCCCGGCAACGCCGACCAGTTCTCGGCGATCAGCCTCTCGACCTCGCGGGCAGCAAATACCCAAGCGCGATTGAGAACGCCCAGAGCCAGGGTGGCTTCCTTGTCGTCGTTCATCGCACGGACAATCTCAGTGTGTTTGTACCGCTCAAACCATCCGTGACTTCCTGCCATTGCCATGAAAGCCGTTGGTCGCCTGTCCGACGCAAGCGCTTCGTCGAACAGGCGTGCCTCCACGCCGTCCGGCGTCGGCTGCTGACCGAGGAATTCAACGAGAAGTGTCCGGAGATGAAGCCGCAAATCCTGGGTATGGAAGAGCGATTGCATCTCCACGCCGTAGGCAGTCGGATCAACCTCCCTAAGATAGGTCAGGGCGGACCACAATTTCGGCCGCACGAACAGCGAAGTCTGCCGGGCGATTGTGAACTCCGATAGCCGTCCTTGGCTGCGGGTGAAGGATCGTGCGAGGGCATGTTCGAACATGGTCTGGTGGGAAAAGCCTATCTTGCTTCCGGCCTGGCCCAGGTCTGAGAGCATTCCCGCCCTCACGAGATAGGTTATGTCCTCCGAGTCCTGGTCAAATCGCGCGGCGGGGAGCCACAGGATTTCCTTCTCCGCCATCTGGTCTGCGATGTCGGTGACGAGCTTCGCAAGCCGCGACCCGCTGGGCTGCCTCGTTATCGTCTCCGCCCACATCTGGTCCAGCATGAGCTGGTACTTGCGGAAGGGCTCGCTGCTCCTCTCCTCCAGCTTCAGGAACGTTTTCAGCGCCTGGGGCGACCGTAGAACTTCCTGCGCGTCGGCAGGCCAGCCTGCGGGTTCGAATCCATGGCGCTCCAGCACAGGAACGACCTCGGACCAGGGCGGCAGGTCCAAGTGAATTGTTTCGGCCGTGATGGTCTTGAGACGGACGTCGTGCTCGTACTCGAACTCGCGAGCCGACAGGACAACGTGCACGTTTGTCAGGCCGCTGACGCGCCGGACCAGGCTCAGCAGTACACTCAGCCGCCCAGTCTTTATGTCCGTGTAGCCTGCGAGCGCATCGAGCTGGTCGATCATAAGAACGACCGGTCGCAACTGACTTATCCGCCAGAGCATCGCGCTGGGACGAATGGTAAGTCCAAGCCACTCGGCGAGATCGTCTTCGGTTTCGATTGCCGAGTCGAGCAGGTCGGCCTTGATGGCCAGAACCCTGATGCCATCCTTTATGAGCGCGTTGGCTACTTCGGCGAGCAGCGCTGACTTGCCGGAACCCGGAAGCCCAAGGACGGCCTGCGTCGTGGTCTCCTGCCCCGCGATAGTCTCGAGAATCTGGTCCTTCTCCGGGCGGCTGAAGTGGGTACCGTCCGGAAGTGTCTGCGACCACTCGAGCAGGTCGCGCGGGACACGGCCTAGTTCGTCGTCCCTCATCTGCACTTGCCGGAAGGACTGCTCGTCTACAACACTTGTTAGAACAGCGTTGTGCTCCTGGAGCAGCAACGCCTTTGTTTCGGGTGTGTCGATCTTTGCCTTGTCGTCGCTAGTCGCGCGAATGAGCATCAGGAAAGAACCGCGCTCGGTCGAGACAAGTTCGATCCCGGCATTGCCGGTTATGTGCCTGAGAGATTCGATGATCGCGTCCACCTTCTGAACGTGGAAGTCGTCCGCATCGCCTTCGAAATTCAGAACAATGACGCGCGTCTGAACCTTCTTCACCTTTGGAAGGGCGAGTGCTTCACCCGGCTCAGCGGTCGATACCTCGCTCTCGCGTTTTCGAATGGCGCGCTCGGCATTTCTTCTCTCAACCTCCGGCTCCCAGTTCGCCTTGTTGTACCTCAGCATCTCCGGCGTGATCGAAAGCGTGAGCTGTGTGGGCGAACGATGCGCTTGGTCGTGGCAGGTCGGGCAGAGGACAATCAGATTGTCGTAGCTGTTGTCCTGTGAGGTCGAATATTCCTCGATGTGATGAACGATGAAGGACTGACCTTTGTCGCCCTTGCAGCAGTTGCAGAGGTAGTTGCTGTTTTCGAGAAGCGAGAGCAGTAACGCCTCATCAATTGGCTGACGTACTACGGCGGCCTTGAGTGCCTTGGCTTCCTCCCCCGTGAAGCCTTTGTCTTTGATGTCCTTCTGACTGGCTGTCCTGACTTTCGTGATCGTAAGCCCAGCCGTCACCGCGCGTTGTCCCAGCTCCTGTGACACGCCGTATTGCAGAAACTTGACTAGATTCGTCTCAAGCCTTGGGGCCACAAAACCTCTCAGCGGGGTGCGCCAGATACGCTCTGCAAGTGGGCAAAAAACAGGGATTGCAGCTTATGTAACAGACCTAGGTGCGGGAATACGGTGAGAGCCAATGTATCGGAGTTATCCCGCGAATTGTGTAGTGCCGGGGAGTGCAGATCGGCAACGCTGCACCGCCCAATCGTTGATAGGCGCTATGCAGCGGGGCTAATCTCATAAGCTACTTGCATTTCTGATCGATCTGAGACCCGCCGCGAGCAAAACTTGAATGTCTGCTATTCGTTAAATCGTCGCCCGAACCTACCGGTCTGCAAGCGGCCCAAAGGCTGCCGGACCGCAATGCGCCTTCACTTCGGCCATTCGATCTCATCCGCCTGCGTCTTGAAAGCTGACCTCAGCTTCTTAAATGGTTGGGACTGGTGACGATTGGTAAGTCACTCTATGACAGGTGTGCGTTGGATGCATTGCCGAAAGTTGATCTACGAATACCAGTACTTCGACTTGCAGAAGGACGGCGGCGACAACTGCGTGCAGCAGATCGACGGGCTCCGGCGGCTCGACCTGCCCGAATTGCGCGCCATCTTCCCGCGGTTGAGGAGGACACGGGCATGGGCGCGAAGAACCTGACGACGGCGGAGATGCAGGCGATCCTGACATCACTGCTCGTCCATGAGCAGAAACTGAAGGAAACGGCAGGGCGAGCTGGCAGGAGCCAGGCCGACCCGAATGCCGTCTACGACGTGGTCGACAATCAAGCGGACCAACTTGAGGTGGTCCGAGCGCTCTACGACCGGATCGACGCCGCCGATGACCTGATTATCGTTGAGGGCGACGACTAGCCTCAGAAGAGCATCAGATCGTTCGCGGGCTGCAGATCCGCGTCCTGTGTGACGGTCGACCTGAAGGCTTCCTCGATCCGCATACGCTTCTGGTCCGGCCAGCCAGCAACGTGCGACGGTCGCACGAAGAAGTTCTCGGTCGCGTCCAAAATCATGGTCGAGAGGGCGAGGAGCTGGTTCTCACCGCACGATTGAAGGATCGGCTGGATACGCTCCCTGCAGGAATCGGCGTGGGTTCTGGGGTAACTGAAGATGACTGTCGTCTCCTCTTGGCTGGACGGGATCACGTTTAGGACGAGGCGGGGAAGGTCACGTTCCAGACGCCGGTCGTCGACGGCGAAGAATGATGACGAGGCGAGCACGGGCTGCCGCTCTTTAATTGGGACCACCGAATGCAGGATGTCGCCAAACCGCCCGGACGCGAACACTCGGTCATAGTATTCGGTCCGGTAGCAGTGGGTCACGTAGGCTCTCATCAAAGCGCGGGTCGCCCAGAGTAGCGGCGGCGAGTCCTCATCCGGCGAGACGCGTCCGTCCTCGACTGCGGTGCGCAGGGCATTCTGCAGATTATCGGCGCCTGCCATGGTGGCGTGGACTTCGCGCGTCACCGAGCGCCAGGCAATCAGGAACATCTGCGCTGGATTGTTGAAGTCCAGCGGTTGGGTGTCGATGCTGCGGAACACGGTGGCGTCGTGTTCGGCGCAAAGTCCCGTGAAGGTGGACGCCTGCCGCAATCCTCTACTCTCGAACCGGGACCGAAGCTGACCTTCGACTATCTTCGACCGCAATTCCATGACTTTCCGCTTCTCCGCGATGAGCGCAAGCGCCGTCGCCCGCTGCACGGAGTGCGCGTTGATCGCCTTGTTTGGGCACTTCATGGTTGGCCAGAGACATCTGCTGTAGCCGCGTTTGGCTCTGGCGTAGAACTGTTCGGTGAGCGCGTCGCCCTTGACCATCGATCTGTCCGCCGCTGTGGGGCGCGGCTTCTACAGCCTTCTACCTTCACTGTAAAGCCGTGCAGGCGCCGGCGTTGTGCGGCTGCATGCATCTACGCTGGCTCATCCGCAGCGCCCTGATTTTGCGCCTGAAAGAACGCGTGCCTGAGGTGCAGGAGTGCGTCTGCGTCCTGCTGATCCGCTCCGGCAAGGACGAGATCTGATCCGCCCCTTTCTCGTACCCCGCTCCGACTCCGATGACGTGTCGACTGACCGCTCGAATGGACTGCGAAATCGTGACTACCGCCTGTTCGTGATCATCGCCGCAGACGCGGTCGACGACCTGGAAGACGCGCTCGGGCGCCTTCCAGGAGTGCACCGCGTCCTATGACGACGAGGTGAGCGCCTACCTGCGGCAGCAAAGACAGGTCTTAAAGGGGAGCCGGCCACCTACGACGCGGGATCCGCACCGGCGATCCGGATCTCGTCGTCCTGGGTAAGGCGAACGATAGGCGGGCTGCTCCTGCTGGCACTCTTCGTCGGCTTCGCCATTGTCATGCCGAGAACAGGACCGCCCCCATCCGCTTGCTGGAACCGTCGTTCTGGACCAACCCAGTCACGTCCACTTCACAGCACAGAGCTACACGAACGAGACCGAGTCCTTGACCAGCGCTTGGTCAACGGAGCCGCTGTCTGACGCTAACCCCCGCCAAGTCGACGTCGAACGAGGATGCGAGTTCAGACCCCCGACAGCGCTCGGATGTGGCGGACGGTCGTCATCAGCCGCGGAACTCCGGTCGAGTACGCTCCGCTCACGAAGAGCATGTCGAAAAAGCTCCTGTTCAACATCTGATCTAGGTGGGGGGCTCATTCAAATCCAGGCGGTGACTGTGGAAACGAGTGCGAGTCTTCAGGTAACACCGGAAACCTGCTCAACGGCTGAATGGGGCGCGCGAAGCGGTCGTTCACGCAACGCCCTAGGAGCGACTGGAAAGGGTCACTTGCAGAAGTCTTGTCAGCCCACTGCAACGTCCGCTTTGCATTTTTGAGCATCGTAAGTTGTCAGTCCGCTTCCGGCCCAAAACAAGTCATTCGCTCGTCGCCTTCGCGATGACACTTCTTGGCGCCCAATCTTCCAAGCCTGCAACGTTCACTGCATCGCACGGGCGCGTATATTGGGTATCTTCGATTTTCTGAAACGTCACGTCATGCTGCTTCCATCTACTACCAAACAGTGGAGGCTGTGCCCGTGACACCGACGAAGCTCCTTGTCGGCCAGATCGTAGTTGTGTTCGCCATCGTCATCGTTGGCGTATGGGCGGCAACGCAATGGTGCGCCCACATGCTGGACTATCAGCCGCAGCTTGGCGCGCCATGGTTTGCCGCGGCGGCCCGGCCGATCTACAAGCCGTGGAAACTGTTCGAATGGTGGTTTCACTTCGACGCCTATGCGCCTGAGGTCTTCGACAAGGCCGGCATGCTTGCCGGAGCCAGCGGATTCTTGGGGTGTGCGGCCGCAATAGCTGGCTCCCTCTGGCGCGCGCGGCAGAGGGGGTTGGTCACCACCTACGGTTCCTCACGATGGGCCGCGGCTCGGGAAATCGAGAAGGCAGGCCTGTTTGAGCCGGCCGGCGTTTTCCTTGGCAAACTGAAGGATCACTATCTGCGACATGACGGGCCGGAACATGTCATGGCCTTTGCGCCGACACGTTCGGGCAAGGGCGTGGGATTGGTCGTTCCAACGCTTCTTTCCTGGACCGGCTCGGCCGTCATTCACGACATCAAAGGCGAGAACTGGCAGCTGACTTCCGGCTGGCGGTCGAAGTTCTCTTTCTGCCTCCTGTTCAATCCGACCGACTCGAGATCGGCGCGCTATAACCCGCTGCTGGAAGTGCGCAGGGGTTCAGATGAGGTCCGCGACGTTCAGAACATCGCGGACATTCTCGTCGATCCGGAAGGCGCGCTGGAGCGGCGGAATCATTGGGAGAAGACTAGTCATTCACTCTTGGTCGGGGCCATCTTGCACGTGCTCTACGCGGAAGAAGAAAAGACGCTCGCGCGCGTCGCCACTTTCCTGTCGGATCCGCAACGCTCGTTTGCCGCGACACTGCTGCGGATGATGACCACCAACCACCTCGGCACGGCGGACACACCTCGGGTCCATCCCGTCGTGGCCTCGGCGGCTCGCGAGGTGCTGAACAAATCAGAGAACGAGCGTTCTGGCGTTCTCTCGACCGCAATGTCGTTTCTCGGGCTCTATCGTGATCCGACGGTTGCCTCGGCAACATCGGCCTGCGACTGGCGCATTGCCGACCTCATGGATGCGGAACGACCGATGTCGCTCTATCTAGTGGTGCCGCCATCGGATATTTCGCGCACCAAGCCACTGGTGCGACTGGTGCTCAATCAGATCGGCAGGCGACTGACGGAGCGGCTGGAAGGTGACCCGAAGAAAAGCCGCAAGTACCAACTGCTCATGATGCTGGACGAATTTCCGGCTCTTGGTCGCCTCGACTTCTTCGAGACCGCGCTCGCCTTCATGGCGGGTTACGGCATCCGCGCCTATCTGATCGCGCAATCCTTGAACCAGATCTCCAAAGCCTATGGCGAGAACAACGCCATTCTCGACAATTGCCATGTGCGCATTGCCTTTTCCTCCAACGACGAGCGCACGGCCAAACGCATATCGGATGCGCTCGGTACGGCGACGGAACTCAGGTCCATGCGCAACTACGCCGGCCACCGGCTGGCGCCCTGGCTTTCGCACGTCATGGTCAGTCGCCAGGAGACCGCTCGCCCGCTGCTGACGCCTGGCGAAGTGATGCAGTTGCCGCAAGCTGACGAATTAATCCTTGTTTCCGGGTTGCCGCCGATCCGCGCCCAGAAGTTGCGCTATTACCAGGATCCGAATTTCACCGAACGGGTGCTGCCGGCGCCGGTGTTGCGCGACGGTCTGTACGCGGACTGTCCTGCGTCGCGCCCCGACGATTGGAGCGGACAAGTCCGCAGTGTTGACCGCCGTCTCGCTGCCGATGACGAACACGCCGGCGCGGCAATCGAAGAAGGGAGCGGCGTGCAACAGCAGCGTCATCCCGGCCTGCCTGAAGACCACGTCGTCGTCTCTCGGGAGCCTGATCAGGATGACCTCTTCAATCTGTCGGACGATGACGCCGAGGCACTCGCAGACAAGCGCGTCATGGACCGGGTTTCTACCGCGGCGAGCGCCTACGGCCTCAACGAGGGAAGGGGCGACGACAAGGACATCATCCCCGGCTTCTGAACGCTTTCCGCAACTGAGGCGTATCTCGGCGTAGATAACGCCCATAAGCGATTTTGCGGATCTCGGCGATGTTCGTTCGCACCGGCGCATCAGCGCCGGCCAGTCGGAACGAGACGTATGAAGCCCCGTCGCATTCGCCACCAGTTTCTGCTCGAACCCGAATTGAGCGAGAAGCTGGAAACCCTCAGCCGCAACCCGTCGACCACGAAATCGGCAATCGTCGCGAAAGCGGTCGAGGCCTTCATCGAACGGCGTGGTGAAAACGAGCTCGACCAGCGCTACGGCAAGCGGCTGGACCGTCTTTCCCGCGATCTCGACCATGTCAGGCGCGACGCCGAAATAACTCTGGAGAGCCTCGCGCTCTTAATCCGCTTTTCAATCACGCTTCATGCGCACACGCCAATTCCGGATCGGGCGACACAGGCGATCGCCCAAGAGCGCTTTGACAAATTCGTCGAGCAGGTCGGTCGCCAGATAGCCTCCGGGAAGCGCTCGCTTGGTTACGGCAATGGCAACGGAGGCGAAGGATGAACTCTCATCCCGCAGCGGACCACCGCCGCCGAGCCATGCTGCGCACAGCCATGGGCGCCGCGATCACCGAGGCCCTTGCCGATCCGACCGTCATCGAGGTGATGGTCAACCCCGACGGCGCGCTGAGGCTCGACCGGTTGGGAGAAGGCCGGGTCGATACAGGCGTGCATATGCATCCTGCCGAGGCGGAACGCATCATCCGGCTCGTCGCCTCCCATGTACGCGCCGAGGCGCATGCAGATAGTCCGATTGTCAGTGCCGAATTGCCATCAGGCGAGCGCTTCGAGGGTCTGCTACCGCCGGTCGTGCTGGCGCCATGCTTCGCCATCCGCAAACCGGCGGCAAAACTCTACACGCTGGCCAACTACGTCGCCGATCGCGTCATGCTCCCGCTGCAGGCTGATGCCCTGAGGAAGGCAGTGCGCGAGCGGCGCAACATCCTGGTCGCCGGCGGCACATCGTCGGGCAAAACGACACTTACCAATGCTCTACTGGCAGAAGTCGCCGAATGCGATGAGCGGGTGATCCTGATTGAGGACACCCGCGAGCTGCAATGCGCGGCCAAGGACTGCGTTGCCATGAGGACGAGGCGGGGCTCCATCACACTCGCCGATCTCGTACGCTCGACCTTACGGCTGAGGCCCGACCGCATCATCGTCGGCGAAGTCAGAGGCGCGGAAGCGCTCGATATGCTGAAGGCATGGAACACCGGACATCCCGGCGGCATTGCCACGGTTCACGCCAATTCGGCACGCTCCGCACTCTATCGTATTGAGCAGCTCGCCCAGGAAGCGGTTGTCACCGTTCCCCGCCGGCTGATCGCCGATGCCGTCGACTTGGTCATCTTTATTGCCGGAAGAGGACCCGCGCGCCGGGTTGACGCGATCGCCGAGGTCACGGGTCTCGACGGCAGCGGCGATTACGCCGTCACCCCGCTCACACTTCCGCAACTCCAGCAGCTCTGAAAGGTCACCTCATGCGCAAGAAGCTTCGCTTTCTTTCGTTCGCCGCCGTCGCGCTTCTTCTCACGGCCCAGGCCCACGCTGCCGGCTCCGGCATGCCGTGGGAACAGCCGCTGCAGCAGATTCTGGAATCGGTGCAGGGGCCGGTCGCCAAGATCCTCGCGGTGATCATCATCATCACCACCGGTCTGACCCTTGCCTTCGGCGACACGGCGGGCGGTTTCCGCCGGCTGATCCAGATCGTCTTCGGCCTGTCGATCGCCTTCGCGGCCTCGAGCTTCTTTCTTTCCTTCTTCTCCTTTGGCGGCGGGGCAGTCGTCTGATGAGCACCGGAGAGCAGCATATCGAAGGCTTCGAGGTTCTGATCAATCGGGCGCTCACCGAGCCGATCCTGCTCGGCGGCGCGCCGCGGGCGGTGGCGATCCTCAATGGCACGGTGGCCGCGGCCATCGGCCTAGGCCTGCAGCAGTGGATTGGCGGTCTAGTGCTCTGGATCGCCGGCCACACGCTCGCGGTCTTTGCCGCACGGCGTGATCCGGATTTTGCCAGCGTGCTTGTCCGTCATCTTCGTCAAAAGGGCTGGCTTGCATGCTGAAGCTTTCCGAATACCGCGGCAAAGCCGACCGGCTTGCCGACCATCTGCCCTGGGCAGCACTCGTCGCGCCCGGCATCGTGCTCAATAAGGATGGCAGCTTCCAACGGACATTGCGGTTTCGTGGCCCCGACCTTGAAAGCGCGACGGAGGCCGAACTCATCGGCATATGCGCGCGGGCAAACAATGCGCTGAGAAGGCTCGGCTCTGGCTGGGCATTATTCTTCGAGGCCGAGCGCATCGAAGCGCTGGGCTATGCGAGCTCGGCCCTTCCCGATGCTGCCTCATGGCTGATCGATGAGGAACGGCGCGCGGCCTTCGAGGGCAAGGTCGCGCATTTCGAGAGCATCTATCATCTGACCTTGGTCTTCATGCCTGGGCCCGATGGCCAAGCGCGCGCGGAAAGTGCTCTCGTCGACTCGCATGACTTGGGAGGGGAAAGAGACTGGCGCCAGGAGCTTGCCCGGTTCCGAGACGAGACTGACCGCGTTCTCGATCTTCTTTCGGGCTTCGTGCCCGAGGTGCGCGCGCTCGACGATGCCGAGACCCTGACGTACCTGCACGGCACGATCTCGACACGCCGTCATCCGGTCGCCGTGCCGGAAACGCCAATGTATCTCGACGGCGTCCTGGTTGACGCGCCGCTGACCGGCGGCCTAGAGCCGATGCTGGGCGAGCAGCATCTGCGCACGCTCACAGTTCTCGGCTTTCCGAACGTCACCCGGCCAGGAATCCTTGACGCGCTCAATAACCAGGATTTCGCCTATCGCTGGGTGACGCGCTTCATTCCACTCGACAAGGCGGAAGCCACGAAGACGCTGACTCGGCTCCGGCGGCAGTGGTTTGCCAAGCGCAAATCGATCGCGGCTATTCTGCGCGAGGTGGTGACCAACGAACCGGTGCCTCTCGTCGACAGCGACGCCGACAACAAGGCGCTCGATGCCGATGCAGCACTGCAGGCATTGGGCGGCGATCATGTCGGCTTCGGCTATCTCACCACAACGGTGACGGTGTGGGATCAGAACCGTAAAGCCGCCGCGGAAAAGCTTCGCGCCGTCGAGCGGATCGTCAACGGGCTCGGCTTCACCACCATTCGCGAAAGCATCAATGCCGTCGAAGCGTGGCTTGGTTCATTGCCGGGTCATGTCTACGCCAACGTTCGCCAGCCGCTCGTTCACACGCTTAACCTTGCCCATCTCGTGCCGCTGTCGTCCGTGTGGGCAGGTCCAGCGGAGAACGAGCACCTTGCCGAGGTCACCGGCGATTACGCTCCGCCGCTTCTTTTCGCCGAAACCAGCGGCTCGACGCCGTTTCGGCTTTCGACCCATATCGGCGATGTCGGCCACATGCTGATTGTCGGGCCGACCGGTGCCGGCAAGTCGGTTCTGCTTGCCCTGATCGCTTTGCAGTTCCGGCGCTACGCTGGCGCGCAAATCTATGTCTTCGACAAAGGCAATTCGGCCCGCGCCGCCGCGCTTGCCATGGGCGGCGACCACCATGCGTTGGGTGCGAATGGTGCGCTTGGTTTCCAGCCGCTGCGCCACATCGACGACCCGGCCACACAGAGCTGGGCGGCCGAATGGATCGCCGGCCTCATTGCCCACGAGAATGTCACCGTCACCCCGGAGGTGAAGGAGGCAATCTGGTCGGCGCTCACCAGCCTCGCCACCGCGCCGGCGCAGGAACGCACGCTGACTGGCCTGTCGGTCCTGCTTCAGTCCAATGCGCTCAAATCGGCATTGATGCCCTACACGCTCGACGGACCATTCGGCCGGCTGCTCGATGCCGATGACGACCGGCTGGCCATCTCGGATGTGCAGTGTTTCGAAACCCAGGAGCTGATGCACAGCCAAGGCGCTGTGCTGCCTGTGCTCACCTATCTGTTCCATCGTCTTGAGGACCGGTTTGACGGGCGGCCGACGCTGCTCATGCTCGACGAGGCCTGGGTCTATCTCGACAACCCGCTCTTTGCCGCCCGCATCCGCGAATGGCTTAAGGTGCTGCGTAAGAAAAACGTCTCCGTCATCTTCGCGACGCAGTCGCTTGCCGACATCGCCGGCTCTTCTATCGCACCCGCAATCATCGAGAGCTGCCCGCAGCGCATTTTTCTCCCCAATGATCGTGCGGTGGAGCCGCAGGCACGGGCAGCCTATGAGCGCTTCGGTCTTAATGAGCGACAGATCGAATTGGTCGCCCGCGCCACGCCGAAGCGCCACTACTATCTGCAGTCGCGCCGCGGCAATCGCCTCTTCGAGCTCGGGCTAGGCCCGATCGCTCTTGCGCTTTGCGGCGCCTCCGACCCGGCCGCGCAGACCCTGATCGACAATATTCTTTCCGAAGAAGGGCAGGGCAGCTTTGCCGCCCGTTTCTTCAGTGCGCGCGGCCTGGATTGGGCTGCCGAGCTTCTCCAGCAATTTCCTCAACCTAACAAGGAGCAATCGTCATGATCGGACGCCGCCTTTTTACTAGCCTGGTCACCGTTTCCCTGATTGCCAAACCGATGGCTGACTACGTCCAGCCGGCCTATGCGCTCATCGTGTTTGACCCGTCCAACTATACGCAGAATGTGCTGTCGGCAGCACGCGCATTGGAGCAGATCAACAACCAAATCCAGTCGCTTCAGAACCAGGCGACCATGCTGCAGAACATGGCGCGCAACCTTCAGCGCCTGGATTTCTCTTCCGTGGGCCAGCTTACCGGCTCGCTCCAACGGATTGACGGTCTGATGACCCAGGCGAGCGGCCTGAGCTTCGATCTCGACAAGCTGCAGGACCAGTGGCGCCAGCAATATCCGGAAAGCTACGACGCCACCATCAAGGTCAGCGATGTGGCGAGCGCCGCGCGCGAGCGCTGGCAGAGCGCCATGCAGGCGTTCCGCCAGACCATGAGCGCGCAGTCGCAGATAGTCGAGAACGTGCAGGCCGATGGCGACCTGCTTACCGACCTCGTCAATCGCAGTCAGGGCGCGGCAGGTGCCCTCGAGGCAAGCCAGGCCACCAATCAGCTGATCGCGCTTTCGACCAAGCAGCAGATGCAGATCCAGACGCTGCTTGCGACCCAGTTCCGGGCCGAGGCCGAGGATGCGGCGCGCAAGGCGCAGTCTGAGGAAGCCGCTCGCGAGACGACGAAGCGTTTCCTGGGCACCGGCACGGCTTATCCCGGCAACTGAGCGGCAGTTCTTCAAGACAACGAGGAAGGCGGCGACATGAACGACCTCGGAGTCATCGATCGCTTCATGGAGACCTTTACCCGCTACATTGACAGTGGGTTCGGTCTGCTTTCGGGCGACGTCGCCTTTCTCACCACCATTCTGATCGGCATTGACATCACGCTCGCGGGCTTGGTCTGGGCGTTCGGCGGCGAGCCCAACATACTTGGCCGGCTTGTTCGCAAAGTGCTCTATGTCGGCGCCTTCGCCTTCGTCCTGAACAATTTCAAGAACCTCGCCGACATAATTTACCGCTCCTTTGCCGGTCTCGGCATCAACGCATCGCCCGGCAACCTGTCCGCCGACAGTCTCCTGCGGCCAGGCCGCATTGCCGCGGCCGGCTTCCAGGGCGCCTGGCCGCTCCTCAATCAAGCGAGCCAGCTAGTAGGCTTCCCCGAGATCTTCGGTAACGCGCTCACCATCTTCGTGCTGCTTCTGGCCTGGTTCCTGGTCCTCATCGCCTTCTTCATTCTTTCCATCCAGCTCTTCATCACCATCCTCGAGTTCAAGCTCACCACGCTGGCCGGCTTCGTCCTGGTGCCCTTCGCGCTCTGGAACCGCTCGGCGTTTCTGGCCGAGCGCGTGCTCGGCAATGTGATTTCGTCGGGCATCAAGGTGATGGTGCTTGCCGTCATCGTCGGCATCGGCTCCACGCTCTTTGGCGAGTTCGCTTCCGCCCTGCAGGGCCAGGAGCCGGACCTGGCGGCGGCCATGTCTCAGGTACTGGGTGCGCTGGCGCTGCTTGGGCTCGGCATTTTCGGCCCCGGGATTGCCTCGGGTCTTGTTTCCGGCGCGCCGCAGCTTGGCGCCGGCGCGGCACTTGGAACAACGGCGGCCGCAGCTGGATCAACGCTCGTTGCCGGAGGCGCTGCGTTTGCCGGCGCGCGCATGGCAACAGGCGGCGGCCTCGCCGCAGTCCGTGCCGGCACCGCCATGGGGTCCGCTGCCATCGTCGCTTGGCAGACGGGGCGCGCGACATCGCCCGAGTCCGGGCTGTCCGGGGTAGCTGCTGGGCTGCAGGGGGTTGCGAGTGCCGCTAGCGGCGCCGCGATGCGGGGAATGCGATCCGCAGCAGAACCATTCCGCCGTAGTGCCGACGCCGGTCGCAATGCCGGCTGGACCGCGACCGGCGGCATGCCGACCAGCTCGATGAGCGGAAGCTCTCCAGTTATAGCTCCCGCAGCCGCGCCTGCCTGGGCAAGGCGTCTGCGTTCCGAACAGACCGCACGCGCCCATCGCCATGCTGCCACGCAGGCGGTGCGCGATGGAGATCGGGGCGGAAGCGGCGCCAATCCCTCCCTCAATGACAAGGAAGACTAGATGCTCTTCAAGCGACCCGTTCACCGTTATGGAAAGACGCCCGAACCCGTAACACCCTACCAGAAGGCCAGCCAACTCTGGGATGAGCGCATCGGCGCGGCGCGCGTCCAGGCCAAGAACTGGCGCTTCATGGCCTTTGGCTGCCTGGCTCTGACGACGGGGCTTTCCGGTGGGCTTCTGTGGCAGTCGATGCAGGGCCGCGTCGTGCCTTATGTCGTCGAAGTCGACCGCTTTGGCGAGGCGCACGCGGTCGCGCCGGCAGTCCAAAACTACCATCCCGACGATGCCCAGATCGCCTGGCATCTCAGCCGCTTCATCCAGAATGTCCGTTCGGTTTCCACCGATGCGGTTCTGGTGCGGCAGAATTGGCTGTCGGCCTACGACTTTGCCACCGACCGAGCGGCGCTCTTCCTCAACGAATATGCCAAGGCGAACGACCCTTTCGGCCAAATCGGCACGCGCAGCGTGTCAGTGCAGGTGACCAGCGTGGTCAGGGCTTCCGACAGCTCGTTCCAGGTCAAATGGACCGAGCAGGTGTTCGAGCGCGGCAGCCTCGCCAGCACGACGCGCTGGATCGGGATCCTCACCATCCTCATCCGCGCGCCTAGGACAACCGAGCAGCTGCGCAAGAACCCGCTCGGCGTCTTCATCAACGCCATCGACTGGTCGCGCGAGCTCGACAGCGCCGCGCCAACCCCCGTTTCCCCTAAGGAGCCCGCCAATGACAAATAGAGCCCCATTGCTTCGTGCTGCCTTGATCCTGTCGGCGTCTGCTGCGGTTCTTTCGGCCTGTGCCTCGAAACCAGTGCCGCCGCCTCAGATTTCCTATGACCACGAGGACTTCAAACCAGCCGCGATCGAGAAGGCGCCGGAGAAGCCGGTCAAGGTCGTGGAAGTGCCGAAACCGTTACCGTTGCCTGGTCAGTTGATGCCCGCACCCGGCAAGCCCGCCCCAGATAAGCGCTCGCCGGAAGAACAGGTCGCCGATGCCAACAAGGCGGCGACGCAACAACCCACCAAGTTTGGCTATGTCAATGCGGTGCAGGTTTACCCCTTTGCCGACGGCGCGCTCTACCAGCTCTACGCCGCGCCGGAGCGCGTCACCGATATCTCATTGCAGCGGGGCGAGAAGCTGAACTCGGTCTCAGCCGGCGATACGGTCCGTTGGGTGATCGGTGACACCGTTAGTGGCTCAGGCGATGACCAGCGCACTCATGTGCTGGTGAAGCCATTCGCGCCGGGGCTTGCCACCAATCTGGTCATCACGACGGACAGGCGATCCTATCACCTGCAGCTTCAAAGCACTGAGAAAACTGCCATGGCGGCGCTCTCCTGGATTTACAGCGAAGACCAACTCGTGGCGCTTCGGCGGCGCAACGCTCAGGCAGAGGCTGAAATGCCCGCGGCCTCGAACGTAGCACTCGAAAACATCCGCTTCCGCTATTCGATCACCGGCGACACGCCGCCGTGGAGACCGACGCGCGCCTTCGATGATGGCAGCAAGGTCTACATAGAGTTCCCGAAGCGCATCGATCAGGGCGAGGCGCCACCGCTCTTCATCGTCGGAGCCGACGGCGATAACCAACTCGTGAACTACCGGATGCGCGGCAACTACTACGTCGTCGATCGCCTCTTTGCTGCCGCCGAGCTAAGGCTGGGCACCAAACAGCAGCAGGTGGTGCGCATCACGAGAACCGACGGTCGGCAACCGCCGCGGCGGGTTTCGCTGTTTTCGCGCTTTGGCAGGTAAGGGGAGGCTCATGACCGATACTTCCCACCCGAATGCTCCGCCGAAGCTCAATCCCGAACAGTTGCAGCTGCGAGCCTCACCCCGCCGAGCGGTGCGGTTCAGGCGCGGCATAATCGTCGCGATCGCAGCTGTTGGCTCCGGCACCATCTTTGGCGTCACGATGATGGCGCTGCAGGGGCCGGCACTGCGCCTGAAGCAGCAGGCTGAAGAGCTTTACAGCACGGACCGCAAGCCGACCGCCGAGGGACTTGAATCGCTGCCCAAGGACTATTCCGGGAGCAAGCCGAAGGCTCCGGTGCTTGGACCGCCGCTGCCCGGCGATCTCGGCCGCCCTATTCTCGAGCACCAGCGCCAGCTTGGCATCGCGCCCGGGCAAGACGTTTCCGCCGAGGCGCAGCGGCTTGCACAACAAGCGATTGAAGCGCGCGAGTCGCAAGTCCTGTTCCGCATCGAAACCCGACTCCAGCAAACGGAAGCTTTTGGCAATGGGCAGGGCGGACGTTCGCCTTTCGAGACGGCGTCTCCGCAGCCAGATACCGAAGGCCAGCGAGCTTCCGTCGCGCCGGCCGAGGGCGACCAGAACAATCAACAGCGCAAGCTCGATTTCATCGATCAACGGAACACCGGCGGGATCTACAACCCGCATGCACTGCAGACGCCGGCTTCGCCCTATCAGATCATGGCCGGTAGCGTGATCGCTGCAAGCCTGATCACCGGCATCAATTCCGATCTGCCCGGCCTTGTCGTCGCCCAGATCACCGAGAATGTGCACGACAGCGTCACCGGCAGCATCCTGCTCATCCCGCAGGGCTCACGGCTGATCGGCACCTACGACAGCGTTGTAGCCATTGGGCAAAGGCGCGCTCTGTTGGTGTGGCAACGCATCGTGATGCCGGACGGCTCCTCTACCGAAATCGACAATCTGCCCGTGACCGACGCGGCCGGCTATGCCGGGCTCGAGGACAAGGTGGATTTCCATACTTGGCAGTTGATCAAGGGCGTCGCGGTAGCCACATTGCTGGGGGTTGGTACCGAGTTGAGCTTTGGGGAAAATGAAAGCGACTTGGTCAAGGCAATTCGTGAATCCACCCAGCAGAACGTCAGTCAAGCGGGCCAACGGATCACTGAAAAGAACCTGAACGTCCAACCCACGATCACCGTGCGCCCTGGTTGGCCGTTGCGCGTCATCGTGCACAAGGACCTCGTGTTGCGGCCATACACGGGGTGAACAGGAGGACTTCATGGCGAACCTGAAACTCGGAAAACTTCCGGATCGGACACCTTCGAAGATCACCATCACCGTTGGCGCCGCGTTGAGCCAAGCACTCAACGACTATGCCGCTCTTTACCGTCGGACCTATGGCGAGTCCGAAACCGTGGCTGACCTGATCCCCTTTATGCTGGTCGGGTTTCTGGAAGGTGACCGGGCATTTGCCAAGGCCAGAAAGGAAGGTTTGCCGGGCGCCGGCGCGTCGGAGAAACCGCGAAGGCAATCATCTTCCACACCGGACAACGCGTAACGCTTGGTGTCGCACCGCTAGGTTCTTGATGCTGACCGCGTTGCCACCGATCCCAGCAAGCGCTTCGCAAAATTTGATATCAGGCGTTCGCTTTACGCTTTGAGATAGGTTTCTTGGCCGGAGCAGCCTTCCCTCCCCCAAACCTAACGATTTTGCCAGCGCTGATCGGGCGGCCGAATAGTTCGGGGCGACCATGGGATAGTCCTTCGCCAGTCCCCACCTCGCCCGGTATTCATCGGGCGTCATCCGTGCCGGGTTGCCAGATGGCGCTTGAGTGACTTGTATTTCTGCTCCATCTTCAAGACTGATTATGTAGTCTGGGAGGACGGACCTTTTAGGATGACGGCTTCGGAGCCGTTTCTTCAGTTGGCGCCCTGTCCGATCTTAGTCAATGCCGAATTTAGACTAGCGATCAAATCGGGCAATCCAGAGACCGGAACCGCGTTCCTCTGGATAGGCCGAAAAGATATCCGCAGTAAGTGCGAATAGATTACTGCCGGCTTCTTCAGACATCATCACGCTCCTAGTCCTCTGATTGCAAATGGTCGCGTCCCGACAGGTGGTGTAGCTCGGCGGTAGCGAAGCCGCTCGCGAGCGCGCCCTCAACAGCGCTGTAGCGAGCGAGCGGCTTTGCGGTGGTCATCGA
>NZ_JAMYUL010000014.1:0-162345 GCF_040322955.1 Mesorhizobium sp. M0077 | reverse complement strand
ACCGGCCTTGCGTCCGCTTGCCCCCGCCCCGGCGCAAATCTTGCCCCCGGGCCTGGCCTAAACTCCCCCCCTACTTCGGCACGGGTGGTATCCCCCCCCAGCCCCCCGCCCCCGTTGGGGGGGGGGCGGTCCAGTCAAGGATGATTATCAGTCCTTGGAGACGAAGCGGGACGGATGGATGTCCATCACATTGTCATCGAAGCCATGCAGCTTCGAGGAAACGATATCGTGGAAGCTGTAGTAGAGAAGCGGAATGTTGCCAACGTCATCGACAAGGATGCGCTCGGCCTCGGTGAGGTCCTTCATGCGCTCTTCCGGCTTGCCGCCGGCAGCCGCGGCCTTGTCCATGGCCGCCTCATATGCCGGGCTGACGTAGCTCGAATAGTTGTTGCCGCTGGCCTTGCGGGTGATGCCGAGGAAGGTCTCGGGATCCTTGTAGTCGGCGATCCAGGCGGCACGCGCCACGTCGTAGTTGCCCTTTTGCTCGAGGAAGGAATAGTGGGTCTTGGTATCGGTGTTGAGCAGCGTGATCTCGACGCCAAGCGGCTTCAACTGTTCCTGGATGGCAACCGCGGTGTTCTTGTGGTTTTCCGAGGTGTTGTAGCGGATCTCCATCTTCAGCGGATGCTCGGGCGTATAGCCGAGTTTCTCAAGGATCTTCTTGGCGGCGTCCTCGCGGTCGATCTGCGGCATGTCGGCGTATTTGGCCATTGCCGGCGTGTAGCCGGCGATGCCCGGAGGCACCATCGAATAGCCGGGCAGCATGGAATTCTGCCAGACCTTTTCGGCCAGGAAGTCGCGGTCGATCGCCATCGAGATGGCGTTGCGCAGCTCGACATTGTCCCAGGGCGCCTTGTCGGTCTTGATCGCGTAATAATAGGTGCCGAGATACGGTCCGACGCGGACCTGATCGCCGAACTTGGTCTTGAGGTCAGCGAGCTGTTCGGTCGGCAGGTCGCCGTAGCTGTCGAGTTCGCCTGCCTCGAAGCGCTTCATCGCCGAAGAGCGGTCTTCGGTCGGGATGTAGTTGACGACGTCCATCTTGACGGTCGCGGCATCCCAGAATTTCGGATTCTTGACCAGCTTCATGTGGTCGTTGGGAATCCACTCGGCCAATGTATAGGCGCCGTTCGAAACGAGATTGCCCGCCTTGATCCAGTCGGCGCCGAGCTTGTCGATCGACGCCTTGTTGACCGGATAGGTAGCTTGGTGCGTCAGCATCTCCAGGAAGTATGGCGTCGGCGCCTTCAGCGTCACTTCCAGGGTGTTGGCGTCGATCGCCTTGACGCCCATGTCCTCGGGCTTGCCTTTCTTGGTGTTGACTTCCTCGGCGTTCTTCACGGGATAGAGCATGGAAGCGTATTCAGCGGCGGTCGCCGGATCCTCCAGCCTACGGAAGGAATAGACGAAGTCGTCCGCCGTCACCGGGCTGCCATCCGACCACAAGCCGTCCTTGCGCAGCTTGAAGGTGTAGACGGTGCCGTCATCCGATACCGTCCAGCTTTCGGCGGCGCCCGGGATGAGGTTCGTCTTCTGATCGTGCATGACCAGTCCCTGGAACAGGTCGCGTATGATATCGGCTTCGTAGACGGTCGAGGTCTTGTGCGGATCGACCGTCTCCGCTTCGGCGGCGCTGCCTCTGTTATAGACGGTCTCGGCAAGGGCCGGCGTCAGGAACGTGCCTGCGGCAAAGGTCATGGTCGCGGCGACAAGCGTCGCCTTCAGCATATTTTTCAGCATGAAGTCTCTCCCTGTGGCGCTGCCCATCGGCTGCGCCTTACGAGTGTTGACGCCCCGGAACCGATTTCTGGCCCCTTCGAGCGCGCCGCCGGTTCCCGTTCCGGCAGCTGGTGGCAGGAGACTAGACAGACGGAAATATTATTTCAACCGAGTCTTGCTTGACGCTAAGTGAGCATCCTCACCTTAAACCAGCCATAGCTAATCTATATTACAAGATCCAGTTGGGTGCAGCTTGTGGTTGTCCTGTAACTTTGGGTTTTGCCCTCAGCAGTTGTCATTAGCGCAACCATCTGGAAACATTCCAGGAATGCAGTTCGTGGCCAAGCTCAACGAAAGTACCTAAGAAGCCCGAAAATGGAAAACGTGGCGCCGGTGACGTTGCGCGGATCACTCGGCACGGTTGCATGCGGACACGATCTTTTTTGAAGCCGGACGGCGTCCCTGAAAGATCAGCCTACCTTGCCGACAAACCAGCCCAGGGCCGGCAGCAACAGCCCCTCCTCCTGCAGGACGGCACCGCCACCCAGAGCGATCGCCTCGACAAGCTGGAGATCCGGCGGCAGCCGCCAGTCGGCCGGCTTGTCGGCGAAATTGAAGACGCAGAGCAATATCTCGTCCTCGCCCTGCCGGATGAAGGCAAGGACATCGCCGTCGGTATCGAGAAAGCGGATCGGGCCCTTGACCAGCGCCAGATGCGCCTTGCGCAAGGCGAGCATCGTCCGGTAGCCGGCGAGCACGGACTTGTCGTCGGCGTTCTGGATATCGGCCGCCCGAGCGCGGTGGCTTTCCGGCACCGGCAGCCAGGGTTTTCCCGAGGAAAAACCGGCATTGTCGGCGCCCGCCTCCCAGACCATCGGTGTGCGGCAGCCGTCCCTGCCTTTGACCCCCGGCCAGAAACGGATGCCGACGGGATCGCGCAGATCCTCGAAGGTCAGTTCCGCCTCCTCCAGCCCAAGCTCTTCGCCTTGGTAGAGACAGATCGAGCCCCGCAGGCAGGAGAGCAAAGCGATAGCGAATGTCGCCACCGCATCTGGATCGCCGCCCGGCCGCGTCCAGCGGCTGACATGGCGCACGACATCGTGGTTGGAGAACGCCCAGCAGACCCAGCCGTCGGCGACAGCTGCCTCGAAGGCCTCGACGCAGCCGCGCACATGGGCGGCTGAGAATTGCGGGCCGAGCAGGTCGAAAGTGTAGCACATGTTGAGCTTGTCGCCGCCGGATGTGTAGGCGGCCAGCGTCTGCAGCGAGCGGCCTTCGTCGCCGACCTCGCCGACACTGGCGCGGCCGTCATATTCGTCGAGCAAAGCGCGGAAGCGCCTGAGGAAATCGAGGTTTTCCGGTTGCGTCTTGTCGAACAGGTGCTCCTGGAAGAGATAGGTGTTGGTTTCGCCGTTGGTGCCGGCGACGCTCGACGCCAGCGGCGGGTTGCTGCGCAGCCAGCGGTCATGGACATAGTAGTTGACCGTATCCAGGCGGAAGCCGTCGACGCCGCGCTCGAGCCAGAACCGCACCGTCTGCAACAACGCGTCTTTAACCTCAGGATTGTGGAAGTTGAGGTCCGGCTGCGAGGCGAGGAAATTGTGCATGTAGTATTGCCGGCGGGTCGCGTCCCACTCCCAGGCCGGGCCGCCGAAGACCGACAGCCAGTTGTTGGGCGCGTTGCCGTCCGGCCTGGTGTCGGCCCAGACATACCAGTCAGCCTTGGGATTATCCTTGCTGGCACGGCTCTCTACAAACCATTCGTGCTTGTCGGAGGAGTGCGACAACACCTGATCGATGATCACCTTCAGGCCGAGCCTGTGCGCCTCGGCAACCAGCGCGTCAAAGTCGTCGAGCGTGCCGAACATCGGATCGACCGCCTGATAGTCGGAGACGTCGTAGCCCATATCGGCCATTGGCGATTTGAAGAAGGGCGACAGCCAGACGGCGTCGACGCCGAGCGAGGCGACGTGCGCCAGCCGTGAGGTGATGCCTGAGAGGTCGCCGCTGCCGTCGCCGGTGGTGTCCTGGAAGGAGCGAGGATAGATCTGGTAGATGACGCAGCCGCGCCACCAGTCGGCGCTCTGTTCGGGTCCCGGCTGGGCATTGTCGTCGGCCATCACGGACCCTTCCTGGCGCGGGCCTTTGCGGTCCGGCGCTCGATCATGAAACTGACACTGCGGCCGGGCAGCGGCCACGCGAGGTCGACCGCTTGCGCTTCAACAGCCGGCTGCCATTCAAACCCTTGCCGCGCGGGCAGCGTGAAGACGCATTGGCGGCGATCGCCATTGACGATCACAGCCAGGCGGCCTTCCCCGCCATCGCCGAGCAGCATGACGAGGCGATGGCGCGAGCCATCGTTCCAGTCGGCTTCGCCGAGCGGCGCGCCGGTCTCGGTCAGCCAGGCGACGTCGGGCACATCAGAACCGTCCGGCGGCTCTCCGGTCAGGAAGCGCGTATCGGAAAGCGCCGGCACCGCGCCGCGCAGAGCTGCGAGCGCGGACACATGGGCTTCCAGCCCGACGTCGCGCCCGGCCCAGTCGAGCCAGGTGATGGCGTTGTCCTGCGCATAGGCGTTGTTGTTGCCCCCTTGCGTGCGGCCGAATTCATCGCCCGCCGTCAGCATGATGGTGCCGCGCGAGGCAAACAGAGTGGCGAGCAGCGCGAAGCGATCATGGGAACGGGCCTCGGCAATCGCCTTGTCCGAGGTTTCGCCCTCGACGCCGTTGTTCCAGGACAGGTTCTCATTGTGGCCGTCGCGGTTCTTCTCGCCATTGGCCTGGTTGTGTTTGGCTTCATAGGCGACGATATCGGCCAGCGTCATGCCATCGTGTGCGGCGATGAAGTTGACCGTGCGGCTGGCGGATTGGCCCTCCCTGCCGAACACATCGGAGGAGCCGGCGAGCCTTGTCGCCAGCGCACCGACCGCGCCGGCATCGCCGCGCCAGAAGCGCCTGACGTCGTCGCGGTAGCGGTCGTTCCATTCGAGGTAAGGCGGCCGGAAATTGCCGAGCTGATAGCCATTCGGGCCGATGTCCCACGGCTCGGCGATCAGCACCCTATCGGCAAGCAGAGGATCGCCAGCGATGGTCTCGAGCAACGGGGCCGCCGGATCGAATACGCCAGCGACGCGGCCGAGGACCGGCGTCAGGTCGAAGCGGAAACCGTCGACGCCGGCATGGCGGACGAAATGGCGCAGCGTGTCGAGTACCATGTCGCGAACGACCGGATGGTCGCAGGCAATGGTATTGCCGGTGCCGGTATCGTTGGCCAACCTGCCGTCCGGCTCGCTGCGGTAGTAAGCTTGATTGTCGAGGCCGCGCAGCGACAGCGTCGGCCCGAGCCGGTCGCTTTCGCCGGTATGATTGAAGACGAGATCGAGGATGGTGCCAATGCCAACCCTGCGCAGCACCCCCACAGTATCGCGCAACTCGGCGAGGCCGCCGGGCGCCAGGCGCGGGTCGAGCGCCATGAAGGTGACTGGGTTGTAGCCCCAGGCATTGCTGAGGCCCAGCGGCGGCAAATGGCGCTCATCGACCCATGCCGTCACGGGCATCAGCTCAACGGCGGAGACGCCGATCTTCTTGAGATGTTCGACGATAGCCGGATGGGCAAGGGCTGCAATGGTGCCGCGCTGCGCTTCGGGCACGTCCGGATGCAGCCTGGTGAAGGAGCGGACGTTCAGTTCGTAGATCAGGCCGCCTGGCTGGAACAAAGGCGGCTTGGCCGGCAGCGGCTTCGGTTGAGCCCGCGCGATGGTCTTCGGCATCAGTGGCGCGGTGTCGGCGCCTTCGTTGCGCCGGGCGGCAAGCCGCCAATGATGCTGGTAGGGCCGGTCTATCTCGACGGCGTAGGGATCAGTGAGCAGCTTGTCGGGATCGAACCACAGCCCGCGCTCCGGCGCATATTCGCCGTCGGCGCGAAAGCCGTAGCGCGTACCCGCGGCAAGGCCGGCGACGAACAGCGCATGGACGCCCTCGCTTTCCGGCTGAAGTTCGAGCCGGTCGATTTCACGGGCGCCGGTGTCGTCGAAGATCGACACCCACAGGCGCCGCGCGGATGACGACCAGGCGGCGAAGCGGATGCCTTCGGGAGTGACGGTTGCGCCGAGCTGGGTCATCGGCGCATCCTCCACTCTCCCCCTTGTGGGGAGGGTCGCGAACGAAGTGAGCGGGGTGGGGGTCGGCGCGGGGAAAGCGCTTTACGAGCACCCCCAACCCGATCCGCTGCGCGGATCGACCCTCCCCACAAGGGGGAGGGTAAAGACGTCACCACCCTCAAGTAATCACGCTCGGCTTGTTGCGCCCGGTGTGGCTCTTGATCCCGGCGATATCATCGGCAGCCGCGATCAGGTCAGCGAGCGCCTCTTGCGTGTCGAGATCATGCCGCGCTCTGTCCGGCTCGTAGCGCTCGATGTAGACGCGCAGCGTAGCACCCGACGTGCCGGTGCCGGACAAACGAAACACGACACGCGAGCCGCCTTCGAACAGGATGCGGATGCCCTGGTTCTTGCTCACCGAACCGTCGACGGGATCGTGATAGGCGAAGTCGTCAGCATTGGCGATCTTCAGTCCGCGCACGCTGGTACCGGGCAGCGAAGCGAGCTTGGCGCGCAACTCGTCGACCAAGGCGTTGGCGCGCTCGGTTTCGACCTCCTCATAGTCATGACGTGAATAGTAATTGCGGCCGTAGGTCGCCCAATGTTCGGTCACGACGTCCTTGCAGCTTTCGCCGCGCACGGCCAGGATGTTCAGCCACAACAGCACCGCCCACAGCCCGTCCTTTTCACGGACATGGTTCGAGCCCGTGCCGGCGCTTTCCTCGCCGCAGATCGTTGCCATGCCGGCATCGAGCAGATTGCCGAAGAACTTCCAACCGGTCGGCGTTTCGTAGATGCCGATGCCGAGCTTTTCGGCGACGCGGTCGGCCGCGCCGCTGGTCGGCATCGAGCGGGCGATGCCTTTGAGGCCGTCCTTGTAGCCGGGCGCCAACTGCGCATTGGCGGCAAGCATGGCCACCGAATCCGACGGGGTGACGAAAATGCCCTTGCCGATGATGAGATTGCGGTCACCGTCGCCGTCGGAAGCCGCCCCGAAATCGGGCGCATCCGGTCCCATCATCTCGTCATAGAGATGCTTGGCGTGGACCAGGTTCGGATCCGGGTGATGGCCGCCAAAATCCGGCAGCGGCTTGTAGTTGCGGCAGGTGCCATTCTCCGCGCCGAGCCGGCGCTCGAGAATTTCCTTGGCATACGGGCCGGTGACCGCATGCATGGCGTCGAAGCGCATGCGGAAGCCGTATTTGAAATTGGCGCGGATGGCGTCGAAGTCGAACAGGCTCTCCATCAATTCGGCATAGTCGGTGACCGGGTCGATAATCTCGACCGCCATGCCGCCGGCGGTCACCGTGCCGATCTTGTCGATGTCGATCTGGTCGATGTCGGCGGTCTTGAAGCTCGAAATCGTCTTGGTCTTTTCGAAGATCGCGTCGGTCAGCTTTTCCGGCGCCGGGCCGCCATTGCCGGCATTGTACTTGATGCCGAAATCCTCGTGCGGGCCGCCCGGATTGTGACTGGCCGACAGGATGATGCCGCCGAAGGTCTTGTATTTGCGGATGACATGCGACGCCGCCGGCGTCGACAATATGCCGCCCTGCCCGACCATCACCTTGCCGAAGCCGTTGGCCGCCGCCATGGCGATGGCCTTCTGGATGACCTCGCGGTTGTAGAAGCGGCCGTCGCCGCCGATCACCAGCGTCTTGCCCTCAAAGCCCTCCAGCGCGTCGAAGATCGACTGGATGAAGTTCTCGGCATAGTGCTCCTGCTGAAAGACAGGCACCTTCTTGCGCAGGCCGGACGTGCCGGGTTTCTGGTCGAGATAGGGTTTGGTGGCGACGGTGCGGATCATGCTTCAGGCAACCCTTTTCGAAAGCAGCAGGCGGTAGAGTTCAACGTATTTGTCGGCGCTCTTGTCCCAGGAGACATCGGCCTTCATACCCTGGCGCTGGATCTGTTCCCAGACGGCCGGGCTCGAATGCGCATCGACCAGCCGGCGGATGGCGTGCAGCATGGCGCCGCCATTGTTGGGCGCGAACTGGAAGCCGGTGGCGACACCGGCCGAGATCGCTGCTTCATTGGCGTCGATGATGGTGTCGGCAAGGCCGCCGGTGCGGGCGACGACCGGCACGCAGCCATAGCGCAGGCCGTAAAGCTGGGTCAGCCCGCAAGGCTCGAAGCGCGACGGGATGACGATGGCGTCGCAGCCGCCCTGCATGGCGTGGGAAAGCCCCTCGTCATAGCCGACGACGACGCCGACACGGCCGCGATGGCGGGCGGTGGCAGCCAGCAGCGCGCCTTCCAGGCCGGCGTCGCCTGAGCCAAGGATCGCCAGCCGCGCGCCGGTGGCGACGACGCCATCGACCACAGCCGCCAGTATGTCCATGCCCTTCTGCCAGGTCAGCCGGCTGACGACGCAGACGATCGGACTGTCGTCGCGCTCGAGGCTGAAGCGGTCCTCGACAACCGCCCGGTTGGGAAGGCGAGCCTTCAGCGTCGCGGCGGAGTAGGCCGACACCAGATGCTTGTCGGTCTCCGGGTTCCAGATGTCGGTGTCGATGCCGTTGACGATGCCGTAGAGGTCGGAAGAGCGCATGTTGATGAGGCCGTCGAGGCCCATGCCGAATTCCGGCGAGCGGATTTCTTGGGCATAGGTGGGGCTCACCGTGGTGATCGCCCAGGCCGCCTGCAGGCCGGCCTTGAGGAAGCCGACGCCGCCATAATATTCGACGCCGTCAAGCGCCATCGCCGCGGCCGGCAAGCCGAGCTCGCCAAAAATGCCGGCGCCGAACTGACCCTGGAAGGCAAGGTTGTGAACGGTGATCAGCGACGGTACGCCGACCGCCTTGCCGTAGCGCATGTAAGCCAGCGTCATCGCCGACTGCCAGTCATGGGCGTGCACCAGGTCGGGCTGGTAGCCGGAGATGGCGCCGCCGGCGATATCGCCGCCGACCTGGCTCAACGCTGCGAAGCGCCGCCAATTGTCGGGCCAATCGGCGCCGGCCGCATTGCCGTAAGGGCCGCCGGGACGGTCGTAGAGATGCGGCGCGTCGAGCACGAACAGGTCGAGCCCGGCGATCTTGACGGCATGGACCGAAGCCTTGCCGCCCTGCAGCAGCGGGTATTGGTAGACAGCCTTCTTTTTCTTGAAGGCGTCCATCACCTGGGGAAAGCCGGGGATGAGCGTGCGCATGGTCACGCCCTTGGCGGCCAGCGCGATCGGCAATGCACCGGTCACATCGGCAAGTCCGCCGGTCTTGATCAGCGGGAATATCTCGGGCGTGACCGACAGAACCTGCATGCGTTTATGGTATCCCGTCTTACAGCTTCAGCTTGTCGATCATGTCCTGCGTGACCAGGCAGATGCCCTTTTCCGAGACCCGGAAACGCTTGGCGTCGAGAACAGGGTCTTCGCCAACCACCAGCCCCTCCGGTATCCTTACACCGTGGTCGATGACGACGCGCTTCAACTTTGCGTTCCGGCCGACATGAACGTCGGGCAGCATGACGACCTCTTCCAGCGTCGAATAGGAGTTGATGCGCGCCCCGGTGAAGATCAAGCTGCGCTTCAGCGAAGCACCCGAGACGATGCAGTCGCCTGAGACCAGCGAGGAGACGGCCGAACCGCGCCGGCCATCCTCGTCATGCACGAACTTTGCCGGCGGCTTCAATTCGGCATAGGTCCAGATCGGCCAGTCGCGGTCGTAGAGGTCGAGTTCGGGAGTGATGTCGGTCAGGTCGATATTGGCTTCCCAGTAGGCGTCGACCGTGCCGACATCGCGCCAATAGGCTTCGTTCTCGGCCGTCGAGCGCACGCAGGACTTGGCGAAGCGATGCGCGATCGCCTTACCGTGCTGGACGATGTAGGGGATGATGTCCTTGCCGAAGTCGCGGCTCGAACCCGGCTCGGCGGCATCGCGGCGCAGTTGTTCCATCAGGAACTTGGTCTTGAAGACATAAATGCCCATGGAGGCCAGCGCGAATTCCGGCTTGTCGGGAATGCCGGGCGGGTCGGCGGGCTTTTCGACGAACGCGATGATGTTGTCCTTGCCGTCGACATGCATGACACCGAAGCCGGTCGCTTCCATGCGCGGCACTTCGAGGCAACCGACGGTGACGTCGGCATTGGCGTCGACGTGCTGACGCAGCATCAGCTCGTAGTCCATCTTGTAGATGTGGTCGCCGGCGAGGATGACCATGTATTCGGGGCCATAGGCTTCGATAATATCGATGTTCTGGTAGACGGCGTCGGCGGTGCCTTCATACCACTGCGTTTCCGAGACACGCTGGCTGGCCGGCAGGATGTCGAAGCTTTCGTTTCGCTCCGGCCGCAGGAAGTTCCAGCCGCGCTGCAGGTGGCGGATCAGCGAATGCGCCTTGTACTGGGTGGCGACACCGAGGCGGCGGATGCCGGAATTCAGCGCATTGGACAGCGCGAAATCGATGATGCGCGTCTTGCCGCCGAAATAGACGGCCGGCTTGGCCCTGCGGTCGGTCAATTCCTTGAGCCGGCTGCCGCGGCCGCCGGCCAGCACATAGGCCATGGCATCGCGCGCCAGCGGCTGGGTTCTCTTCAAGTCTGCCATTTTTACCCTCCCAAATTACCAGTCTGGAGCATCGCCCGGTCCGCAACGAGTCGACGGACCTAATCCGAAACGAGTTGACGGACCTAGTCCGCAACGAGTTCAAGCATGATCGTCGACAGCGGCGGCAAAAGCATCGTTGCCGAAATGCCTCCTCCTTCCGCCCTGGCTTCGACCACACCGCCATTGCCCTTGCCCGAACCACCGTAGTCCGAAGCGTCGGTGTTGATGATTTCGCGCCATTTGCCGACCTTGGGCAATGGCACGCGATAATTGTCGCGCGGCACTGGCGTGAAGTTGGAAATGACGGCGATCGGGTTGCCGCCGGGCGCGCTGCGCAGCCAGGCGAAGACCGAGTTTTCCTTGTCGTCGACGATCAGCCAGGAGAAGCCGTCCGGCTCGCAGTCGCGTGCATGCAGCGCCGGGCGCGAGCGATAGAGATAGTTGAGGTCGCGCACCGTCTGCCAGACGCCGCGATGCGGGTGGAAGTCGAGCAGGTTCCAGTCGAGCGCGCGCGCCTCGCTCCACTCGCGGCGCTGGGCGAATTCCTGGCCCATGAACAACAGCTTCTTGCCGGGATACCCCCACATGAAGGCGTAAAAGGCGCGCAAAGTCGCGAACTTCTGCCAGTCGTCGCCGGCCATCTTGCCGAGCAGCGTGCCCTTGCCGTGCACGACCTCGTCATGGGACAGCGGCAGCACGAAATTCTCGGAAAAGGCGTAGGTCAGGCCGAAGGTCAGGTCGTTGTGGTGATGTTTGCGGAAGATCGGCTCCTTGGCGAAATACTCCAGCGTGTCATGCATAAAGCCCATGTTCCATTTGAAGCCGAAGCCCAGCCCGCCTTCATGCACCGGCGCCGAGACCTTCGGCCATGAGGTCGATTCCTCGGCGATGGTCATCACGCCGGGATGGTGGCCGTAGACCTCCTTGTTCATCTTCTGCAGGAAGGACACGGCTTCGAGGTTTTCGCGGCCGCCCTTCTCGTTGGGGATCCACTCGCCGGCCTTGCGCGAATAATCGAGGTAGAGCATCGAGGCCACCGCATCGACGCGCAAACCGTCGACATGGTATTTCTCGGCCCAGAACAGCGCATTGTTGACCAGGAACGACACCACCTCGCGGCGGCCGAAATTGTAGATCGCGGTGTTCCAGTCGGGATGAAAACCCTTGCGCGGGTCGGCATGCTCATAAAGTGCTGTGCCGTCGAAATTGGCCAGGCCATGCGCGTCGACCGGGAAATGCGCCGGCACCCAGTCGAGGATGACGCCGACGCCGGCGCGGTGCGCACCGTCGACGAAACGGGCGAAGCCGTCGGGGTCGCCGAAGCGCGCCGAGGGGGCATAAAGTCCGGTTGTCTGATAACCCCATGACGGGTCATAGGGATGTTCGGAGATCGGCAGGAACTCGATGTGGGTGAAGCCGGTCTCGACAGCATAGGGGATGAGCTGGTTGGCGAGTTCGTCCCATGACAGGAAGCTGCCATCATCGTGCTGCTGCCACGAACCGGCATGGACCTCGTAGATCGATATGGCTTCGCGCCGCGGATCGGCCTTTCGCCAGTAATTGCGATGCGCCTCGTCGCCCCATTCATGCGCCGGCGGCACCGCCGTCACGGATGCTGTGGCCGGGCGCAGTTCAGACTTGAAGGCGAACGGATCGGCCTTGAGCGGCAGGCGCACGCCGTCGGGGGCAATGATCTCGTATTTGTAGGGGTGGCCGGCGCCGATATCGGGAATGAACAGCTCCCAGATGCCGGTGTCGCGGCGGTCGCGCATCGTATGGCGGCGGCCGTCCCATTCGTTGAAGTCGCCGACCACGGAGACGCGCCTTGCATTGGGCGCCCAGACGGCGAAATGGACGCCCGACGCGCCTTCATGGTCGAGGAGATGGGCGCCGAGCTTGTCGAACAGCCTGAGGTGCGACCCTTGCGCGATATAGTAGTCGTCCATCGGGCCGAGCACCGGGCCGAAGGAATAGGGATCGGTCAGCCACCAGTCGCCGCCGGCATTTTTGGCGTGATAGCGCAGCGGCTGACGCTTCTTGATCGACAGTCTGCCTTCGAAGAAACCGGCGCCGTCGCGCCGCGTGAGTTCGCCGGCGTTCTTGCCGGCCAGCGTGTATGCGGTGACGAACTCGGCATTGGGGACGAAGCAGCGGGCAACCAGGCTCTTGCCGGCATCATGCACGCCCAGGATTGCAAAAGGATCGCCATGCGTGCCTGCAACAATTGCGGCGACATCGCCGGCTGACGCCAGCCCGTCCGACCCGCTCGTCGTCGAGGTCGCGCGCGGTTTCTTCATCAGGCGGCGTCCCTCCCTGGGAACCAGTTCTTGTGCACAAGACCCATTGTCGTGGCCTCATGCAATCATATCAGGCGGGCACGTTCCAGATTTCTTTCGCATATTGGCGGATCGTGCGATCGGAAGAGAACCAGCCGACCCGGGCAACGTTGCGGATAGCGCGCGCGTACCAATCGGGGCTGTTGCGCCAGACGGCGTCGACATCGCGCTGGGCGGCGGCATAGGCGTCGAAATCCGCCGCCACCATGAACCAGTCGCTGTTGTAGAGACCGTCGACCAGCTCGCGGTAGCGATCCGGCTGGTCGGGCGAGAACACGCCCGACGATACCGCGGCGACAGCCTGCGCCAATTCAGGGGAGCCCTCGATCACGGCGCGCGGGTTGTAGCCATTGCTGCGCCGCTCGGCGACTTCCGCCGTGCTCAGGCCGAAGATGAAGATGTTGTCGTCGCCAACGCATTCCTTGATCTCGACATTGGCGCCGTCGAGCGTACCGATGGTCAAGGCGCCGTTCAGCGCGAACTTCATGTTGCCGGTGCCCGACGCCTCCATGCCGGCAGTCGAAATCTGCTCGGACAGGTCGGCGGCCGGCATCATCACCTCGGCCAGGCTGACATTGTAGTTCGGCACGAACACCACTTTCAGCAGCCCGCGTACCGACGGGTCGCTGTTGATGACCTTGGCGACGTCGTTGGCCAGTTTGATGATCAGCTTGGCATTGTGGTAGCTGGGCGCCGCCTTGCCGCCGAAGAATTTGACGCGCGGCATCCAGTCCTGCTCGGGATGCGAGCGGATCTGATCGTAGAGCGCGATCGCTTCCAGGATGTTGAGCAGCTGGCGCTTGTATTCGTGGATGCGCTTGACCTGGATGTCGAACAGCGCCGACGGGTCGAGCTTGATGCCGAGCCGGTCGGCGACCAGATTGGCGAGCTTGATCTTGTTGGAGCGCTTGACGGCGGCGAACTTGTCGCGGAAGGCGGCGTCACCGGCAAAGGCTTCGAGCCCCTTGATGGCGTCGATGTCGTCGAGGAAACGGTCCCCGATCGCCGCGCGGGCGAGCGCGGTGAGGCCTGGATTGCACTGGATCAGCCAGCGCCGTGGCGTGATGCCGTTGGTCTTGTTGTTGATGCGATCGGGATAGAGCTTGTGGAGATCGGCAAACACCGTCTCCTTCATCAGTTCGGTGTGCAACGCCGACACGCCATTGATCGAGTGCGAGCCGACAAAGGCCAGGTTACCCATGCGCACGCGGCGGTCGCCATTTTCCTGGATCAGCGAGATGCGGCTGATCTGCTCATTGGAAAACTGGTTGGTGGCGCGGGCCTCAAGCAAAACCTGCGCATTGATGGCGTAGACGATCTGCATGTGGCGCGGCAAAAGCCGTTCGAACAGCGGCACCGGCCAGCTTTCCAGCGCTTCTGGCAGCAGCGTGTGGTTGGTGTAGCCGAAGGTGCGCTTGGTGATGTCCCAGGCCTGGTCGAAATCCATGCCATGGACGTCCATCAGCAGGCGCATCAGCTCTGGCACGGCGATCGCCGGATGGGTGTCATTGAGATGGATCGCCGCCTTGTCGGGCAGCGAGGCGAGATCGCCATACTGGCTGAGATGGCGCTGGACGATGTCCTGCAGCGATGCGGTGGAGAAGAAATATTCCTGCCGCAGCCGCAGTTCCTGGCCGGCCTTGTGGGAATCGGCGGGGTAAAGCACGCGCGACAAGGCATCGGCCTTGTTGCTTTCGGCCAGCGCGCCGATGTGGTCGCCGGCGTTGAACTTGTCGAGCAGGATCGGATCGACCGGCATGCCGGACCAAAGCCGCAGCGTGTTGACGCGGTTGGCCCGCCAGCCAACCACCGGGGTGTCGTAGGCGACGGCCTGGACATGCTCGGTCGGCTTCCAGACGTGACGTTCGAGCCGGCCATCCTTGGAGGTGATCGATTCCACCGAGCCGCCGAAGCCGACTTCGAAGGCGCGTTCGCGGCGCTCGAACTCCCAGGGGTTGCCGTGGTCGAGCCAGGTTTCGGGCAGTTCGACCTGCCAGCCGTCATGGATCTCCTGGCGGAACATGCCGTTGGCGTAGCGAATGCCGTAGCCATGCGCGGGAATGTCGACGGTCGCCATGCTTTCCATGAAGCAGGCGGCGAGCCGGCCGAGACCGCCATTGCCGAGCGCTGCATCCGGTTCGAGCCCGGCGATGAGGTCGAGGTCGACGCCCAGCGACTTGAGCGCTTCTCGCATATTGTCCATCAGGCCGAGATTGGAGAAGGCATCGCGCATCAGCCGGCCGATGAGGAATTCGAGCGACAGGTAATAGACGCGCTTTTCCTGCTGGGCGTAGGCCTCCTGCGTCGCCTGCATCCAGTGATCGACGATGCGGTCGCGCACGACCTTGATCGAGGCTGTCAGCCAATCATATTGCGTGGCAACGGAGGTGCCTTTGCCGACCCGGTATTTGAGAGCCAGCAAGACTTCGTCGGCCAGCGTCTTGGGATCGGGTATTTCGAGATCGGGGGCTTTGGCTGTCATTGTTCGCGTCATACTGCCTCTCGTGATCGTGCTGCGATCATACCGGCTTTCGCTCTCAGTCCCAGCCTATCCTAGTGCATCGCAACATACGTTCAATCGATTTAGACCAGCATGCCGCCAGTTCCCCTGCGGCAATTTATCCGTCGAGCGGATCAGGCAGCGAGTGCAGCCTCCGGCGGAACCTTCGCTCCCGTCATGAAGGCGACGGCGTCGGACATGGTATATTGCTTGGGATCGATGACGCAGAGGCGGCGACCCAGCCGATGGATATGGATGCGGTCGGCAACCTCGAAGACATGCGGCATATTGTGCGAGATCAGCACGATCGGCAGGCCTCGTTTCTTGACGTCGAGGATCAGTTCCAGCACGCGGCGGCTCTCCTTGACGCCGAGTGCGGCGGTCGGCTCGTCCATGATCACCACGCGGCTGCCGAAAGCAGCGGCGCGCGCCACCGCCACGCCCTGGCGCTGGCCGCCCGACAGCGTTTCCACCGCCTGGCTGATGTTCTGGATGGTCATCAGCCCAAGCTCGGTGAGCTTGTCGCGGGCGCGCTTTTCCATTGCGGGCCGGTCGAGCATACGAAGCCAGTCGCCGAGGAAGCCGGGTTTGCGGATCTCGCGGCCCAGGAACATGTTGTCGGCGATCGACAGGGCCGGCGACAAAGCCAGGTTTTGGTAGACCGTCTCGATGCCCGCCTCGCGCGCCTCCATGGGCGATTTGAAAGCGACAGCCTTGCCTTCAAGACGGATCTCGCCTTCGTCGGGCACGGCGGCGCCGGAAATCGCCTTGATCAGCGATGATTTGCCGGCGCCATTGTCTCCGATGACGGCCAGGATTTCGCCGGGGTAGAGGTCGAAGTCGGCATTGTCGAGGGCGGTGACACGGCCATAGCGCTTGATCAGGCCGCGCGCGGTGAGGATGGGTTCCACGGTCATGCCGAAACCTTTCTGATCCATTGGTCGATCGCCACGGCGCCGATGATCAGCACACCGGTGAGCAGCACCTTCCATTGCGGATCGGCGCCCAGCATGTTGAGGCCCATCGAGACGACGCCGACGATCATCGCGCCGAAAAGCGTGCCCAGAATTGAGCCGCGCCCGCCGAACAGTGAAATGCCGCCGATCACCGTCGCGGTTATCGCCTGCAGGTTGTAGTCGGTGACGGCGGCTGACGGCGAGATCGAGCCGTTGCGGCCGATGGACACCCAGGCAGCGAAAGCGGCGATCAACCCGGCAAGGGTGTAGACCGTCATCAACACCTTCTTGGTCTGGATGCCAGACAGCTTCGCCGCCTCCTGATCATCGCCAACGGCGTAGACATGGCGGCCCCAGGCGGTGTGATTGAGCACGTACCAGAGGATCAAAACGAGCACGACCGTGGCGATGACGCCCAGTGTCAGCACCGCCGTGCCGATCTTGAAACTCAGGGCAAAGAGATGCAGCAGCGGCGCCTGGGCGTCGACGTCGGTATCGCGGATCGTCTCATTGGCCGAATAGATGAAGTTCGTCGCCATGACGATGTTCCAGGTGCCGAGCGTGACGATGAACGGCGGCAGCTTCATGTAGGCGACCAGCAAGCCGTTGAGCAGGCCGCAGGCTGCGCCGGCGGCAAGCCCGATGGGCACTGCGAGCACGGCCGGCATGCCGTAGCTGACCGCGCAATTGCCCATGATCACGGCCGAAATCACCATGATCACGCCGATCGACAGGTCGATGCCGGCGGTCAGGATGACCAGTGTCTGCGCGGCACCGAGGATGCCGACGATGGCGATCTGCTGCAGGATCAGCGTCAGCGTATAGGATGAGAAGAAACGCCCGCCAATGGCGATGCCGAAAATGACGATCGACAAGACCAGCACAATCAGCGGCACCGCCGCCGGCGTGGAGTGCAGGAAATGCTGGATCCGCTTGACGGCCGATTTGTGCTCGTCAAAGGCGGCAACGCTTGTGTCGCTGCTCGAGAGAACCTTCTCGAATTCCTGTGCTTGAGCCATGTTTCCTCCCCTGGGCTTCAGCTCCATGCCGATACCCGCTCGCGCCTGTCCGGTCTGCTGCCGGGATTATTCGCGTGACGCATCGTCCACCCGAAGCGGCCGGGGATCAAGCCCCCGGCCGTCAGCTTGCCGCTGGCTGTCAGGCAGCCATCAGCCCCAGCACTTGGCGAGGCCTTCCTTGGTGTCGATCGACTTCACGCCATTGGCCGGCTTGTCGGTGACGAGGTTGACGCCGGTGTCGAAGAAGTTCTTGCCTTCGGTCGGCTTCGGCTTGGCGCCGTCCTTGGCGAAGGCGGCGATCGCCTCGATGCCGAGTGCCGCCATCTGCAGCGGGTATTGCTGCGAGGTGGCGCCAATGACGCCTTCGGTCACCGACTTCACGCCGGGGCAGCCGCCATCGACCGAGACGATCAGCACCTGGCTTTCGAGACCGACCGCCTTGAGCGCCTGGTAGGCGCCGACAGCGGCGGGCTCGTTGATGGTGTGGATGACGGTGATGGAGTTGTCCTTCTGCAGAAGGTTTTCCATCGCCTTGCGGCCGCCTTCTTCATTGCCGTTGGTGACGTCGTGGCCGACGATGCGGGCATCGTCCTCATCGCCGATCTTGTTGGGATCCTTCACGTCGATGCCGAAGCCCATCATGAAGCCCTGGTCGCGCAGCACATCCACGGTCGGCTGTGAGGGGGTCAGGTCGAGGAAACCGATCTTGGCGTCCTTGGCCTTGTCGCCGAGGGTCGCGGCTGCCCAGGCGCCGATCAGCTTGCCGGCTTCCAGATTGTCCGTCGCGAAGGTCGCGTCGGCGGCATCGATCGGGTCCAGCGGGGTATCGAGCGCGATCACCAGCAGGCCGGCGTCACGCGCCTTCTTCACCGTCGGCACGATGCCCTTGGTGTCGGACGCGGTGATCAGGATGCCCTTGGCGCCGTCGGCGATGCAGCTTTCGATCGCCGCCACCTGGCTCTCGCTGTCGCCGTCGATCTTGCCGGCATAGGTCTTGAGGTCGACGCCAAGTTCCTTGGCCTTGGCGGTCGCGCCCTCCTTCATCTTGACGAAGAAGGGGTTGGTGTCGGTCTTGGTGATCAGGCAGGCGCCGACGCCGGCGGCCGATGCTGTCGAAGCAAACGCCATCAGGCCGAGGCCCGCCGCGGCGAACACGGTGGACTTCAATAAAGCTTTGGTCACGATCTTCCTCCCATGGAACCATGCGGATGCCGCCAACCGGCATCTTGAGCGCATCCACTGAAGTTCTCCCAGTGTGGACGCGCCCTCAAATGACACCAGCGGGAGCCGCCTGTCAATAATTAAATCACTCTTATTTATTATTGACAGCTTTGCGCGGTTCACTCATTCTGCCGCAAAAGCAGTAAGAATAAACCAAGGGAAGGAACAAGGGTGGAGACCGGCATTGCGAGGCACGGTTCGCCCGAGGCGGCCGCCAGCCGTCTCCACCGTGGCACCAACCAGAGCGGCATGCGCGACCACAATGAGCGGCTGGTGCTGTCGTTGGTTCGCCAGCACGGCAGCTTGGCCAAATCAGACATTGCGCGCATGACCGGGCTTTCAGCGCAGACCGTCTCGGTCATCATGCGCGAACTGGAGGAAGACAGCCTGCTGCTGCGCCAGGCGCCGTTGCGCGGCAAGATCGGCCAGCCCTCCATCCCGATGGCGCTGAACCCCGAAGGCGCCTTCTTCATCGGCCTCAAGATCGGCCGCCGCAGCGCCGAACTGGTGCTGATCGATTTCCTCGGAACTGTGCGTTCCATGCTGCAGCACTCCTACCGCTATCCGGCGCCGCGCGAGACGGTTGAGTTCGTCACCGAAGGCATGAAGACGATGCGCGCCGAACTGACACCTGCGCAGGACAAGCGCATTGCCGGGCTCGGCATCGCCATGCCGTTCGAACTGTGGAACTGGGCCGACACCGCCGGCGCGCCGCGCGACATCATGGACGAATGGCGCCATCGCGACATCCGTGCCGACATCCAGGCGCAGTGCGAATTCCCGGTCTATCTGCAGAATGACGCCACCTCCGCCTGCGGCGCCGAACTGGTGTTCGGCCAGACCGGCGGGGCGCGCGACTTCGTCTATTTCTATATCGGCGCCTTTGCCGGCGGCGGCATCGTGCTCAACGGCCGGCTGTTCGGCGGGCCAACCGGAAATGCCGGGGCGCTGGGTTCGATGCCGGTGCCGGGGCCGGACGGCAAGCCGACGCAGCTCATCGACGTCGCCTCGATCGCCATGCTGGAAAAGGCGCTTAACGCACGCGGCGTCGAGGCTTCGCATCTGTGGACGTCGCCTGAGGATTGGGGCGAGATCGGTCACGAGCTCGACGACTGGATCGCCAATGCCGCTCAGGCGCTGGCCTATGCCATCGTATCGGCGTCCTCGGTGATCGATTTCGAGGCCGCGGTGATCGACGGCTGGATGCCGCTCGCTGTCCGGCGCCGGCTCGTCGATGCGATCAGGCAGGCGATCGGTACGATCGATGGCGAAGGGCTGAAGCTTCCGGTGGTGCGCGAAGGCACCGTCGGCATCCATGCCCGCGCGCTGGGCGGCGCCAGCCTGCCGCTGTCCGAACGCTTCCTCATCGGTTCGACCACGATTTCCAGGAGCATCTGAATGCTGATCGGTATTCCGTCGCTGCTCGGTCCGGAGCTTCTGGCGACATTGCGCGCCATGGGCCATGGCGACGAGATCGCGCTCGTCGACGGCAACTATCCGGCGGAAGAACAGGCAAACCGGCTGATCCGCGCCGACGGTCTTCACCTCATACCGGTGCTTGACGCCATTTTGAGCGTGCTGCCGGTGGACGACTTCGTGCCGGAAGCGCTGTTTCGTGCCTCGGTAAAAGGCGATCCCTCGGTCGCCGATCCGGTCCACCATGAAATCGAAACGATCTGCACCAGGCGCGCGCCGGGCCGCAAGGTGGTTGCGCTGGCGGGCGCCGACTTCTATGCACGCGTCCGGTCGGCATATGCGATCGTCGGGACCAGCGAACCCCGGCTCTACGCCAACATCATCATCCGCAAGGGCGTGATCTATCCGCCGGAGAACAAGAAATCATGATCCTCTGCTGCGGCGAAGCCCTGATCGACATGCTGCCGCGCACCACGACACAGGGCGAGCCGGCCTTTGCGCCCTATGTCGGCGGCGCGGTGTTCAACACGGCGATCGCGCTTGGCCGCCTCGGCGCGCCCGCCGGCTTCTTTTCCGGCCTGTCGTCGGATCTGTTCGGCGGCCAGTTCCGCGAGGCGCTCGGCGCAAGCAAGGTCAGCTCCACCTATGCGCACACCTCCCCTCGCCCGACCACGCTCGCCTTCGTGCGGCTCACCAACGGCCAGGCGACCTACACTTTCTACGACGAAAACACCGCCGGGCGCATGCTGACGACAGAGGATCTGCCGAAACTGGGCGCCGAGATCGAAGCCATGCTGTTTGGCGCCATCAGCCTGATTTCGGACCCGGCGGGTGCTGCCTACGAAGAATTCATGAAACGCGAGCACGAACGCCGCGTAATGATGCTCGACCCCAACATCCGGCCGAACTTCATCCCCGACAAAGCCAAGCACCTCCGGCGCATCCGCTCGATGATGGCGATGGCCGACATCGTGAAGCTATCGGATGAGGATCTGCACTGGTTCGGCGAGGCCGGCTCGCATGAGGACGTCATCCGCAACTGGCTGGATCGCGGCCCGAAGCTGATCGTCGTTACCCACGGCAGCGAAGGTGCCGTCGGCTACAGCAGGGAACACAAGGTCACGGTGATGCCGCATAAGGTGGAGGTGGTCGACACGGTCGGCGCCGGCGACACTTTCAATGCCGGCATTCTGGCCTCGCTGCACGAGCAAGGCCTGCTCACCAAGGCCGGGATCGGCGGCCTTTCGGAGGACGCCATCCGTCAGGCGCTGGCGCTCGGCGCCAAAGCGGCGGCGGTGACCGTGTCGCGGGCCGGCGCCAACCCGCCCTGGCGGCACGAAATCGCCTGATCCACGCTTAGTCCGCCGCCAGCCGCTGCAAGCAGCCGATCACTTTATGTTTCCGCGAGCCGGAAAGACGGACTGATCAGCCGGATTAATAGGCGGCGAAGCCCGGATTTCCGGCATCTTGCGGCAATGCAGGGAAAGCCTGAAGTAACAGGCTGCGACACCTAGACAACCCGTCCCGCGGCCGGTCCGGCTTTCTAGACCGGCCCAACTCTGGTACCAGCGGCCCGGTTAAGTTGTTGTTTCTGTGCGTGTCATTGTCCCCGGGGCAGCCCGCACCACACCGTTTTGAGGCCGACATGCAGTTCATCGATCTTGGCGCGCAGCGCGAACGTATCCGCGACCGGCTGAAGGCCGCGATCGACAATGTCGTCGAGGAAGGCCGCTATATCCTCGGACCGCAAGTCACCGAATTCGAAAACAAGCTCGCAGCCTATATCGGCACCAAGCATGTCGTGGCCTGCGCCAACGGCACCGACGCGCTGCTGTTGCCGCTGTTTGCCGCCGGTATCGGCCCCGGCGACGCGGTGTTCGTGCCGAGCTTCACCTTTGCCGCGACGGCGGAAGTGGTGGCGCTTGCCAAGGCCGAACCAGTGTTCGTCGATGTCGAGGCCGAGACCTATAACATCGACATAGCCAGCCTCGAGGCGGCGATCGCCATGATCAAGAAGGAAGGCCGGCTGAAGCCGAAGGCGATCATTCCCGTCGACTTATTTGGGCTTGCCGCCAACTACGAGGCGATCATGGCGATTGCCAGGCGCGAAGGGCTGCTGGTGATCGAGGATGCGGCGCAGTCGATCGGCGGTTCGGCCGACGGCACAATGTGCGGCGCCTTCGGCCATGTCGGCTCGACCAGCTTTTATCCGGCCAAGCCGCTGGGCTGCTACGGCGATGGCGGCGCGATGTTCACCAATGACGACGCGCTGGCCGACCAGCTGCGCTCGTTTGCGTTCCACGGTAAGGGCGAGACGCAGTATGACAATGTCCGCGTCGGCATCAATTCACGCCTCGACACGATCCAGGCGGCGATCCTGATCGAGAAACTCGCCATCCTCGAAGACGAGATGGTCGCCCGCCAGGTGGTGGCCAAGCGCTACGCCGAAGGTCTCGGCGACATCGTCAAGGCGTCACGCAATCTGGGCGGTGGCCGCTCGGCCTGGGCGCAATACGCCATCGAGACGCCGAAGCGCGAAGGGTTGAGGGCGCATCTCGGCGAAAAGGGCATCCCTTCGGTGATCTATTATGTGAAGCCGCTGCACGAGCAGGTCGCCTATCGCGACTATCCGCGCACGCCGACCGGGCTTGCGGTTTCGGAGGAACTGCCGAAGCGCATCCTGTGCCTGCCGATGCATCCCTATCTCAGCGAAGCCGACCAGGACCGCATCATCGAGACGATCCGCAACTACATTGGCTCGAACTCGGCGCATGTAGCGGCGGCGTAAGTTACGCCGCGTCCGCCGCCTTCCCGCTCGCAATAAAATGCGGGTTGGCGAAATCCTCGTCGTCGCTCTGTTTGCGCTTGCCATAGGTGAGCGGCTCGCCGTCCAGCGTGCGCGTCATGCCGCCGGCGGCGCGCAGTACGGCGTCGCCGGCCGCCGTGTCCCATTCCATGGTGCGGCCGAAGCGCGGATAGATGTCGGCTTCGGCTGCGGCGAGCAGGCAGAATTTCAGCGATGAGCCGACCGAGACGATCTCGGCGGCGCCGAGATCCTTGATGAAGGCTTCGGTCTCCGGGGTGTTGTGCGAGCGGCTGGCAACGACCGCCAGCGGCGTGACCGCCCTCCTGACCGAAATCCGCCGGCGGCCGACGATACGGAAGTCGCCATCGACCTCGATTGCTTCGGCCCAGCCCGGCCGTCCAGAGAAGAACCGCCCGCTGCACGGTGCGAAGACGACGCCGATCTCCGGCACGCCGTGCCGGACAAGCGCGATGTTGACGGTGAAATCGGTCCGGCGGTTGACGAATTCCTTCGTTCCATCGAGCGGATCGATCAGGAAGAAGGCGCCATCCAGATCGGGCGGCACAATGCCTTCGGCGACCTCTTCCTCGGCCACGCAGGGAACATCGGGATAGGCCGCACGCAGGCCGGCGAGGATGATCGTCTCGCTCTCGCGGTCGGCTTCCGTGACCGGCGAGGAGTCCGACTTGCTGTCGACCGCGCAGCCGGCCTTGAAGACCCGCATCACCTCGCGTCCGGCTTCGAGCGCCAGGCGCTCGAACACGTCGAGCATCACTTCGTCGTCAGATGCCGCCGCCGCTGTCATATTGGTCTTCGGCAATGTCGCGCTCATTCAGCCAGTGTTCCAGAGCCTCTACCATCTCCTCGGCCGTCTTGCCGAGTGTCTTGAGATGGATTTCGGGATTTTCGGGAGCTTCATACGGGGAATCGACGCCGGTGAAGTTCTTGATCTCGCCATTCAGCGCCCGTGCGTAAAGGCCTTTCGGGTCGCGTCGGGCGCATTCCTCGAACGGCGTATCGACGAACACTTCGACGAACTCGCCGTCGGCCATCAACTCCCTGGCCATGCGCCGCTCGGCGCTGAAGGGGGAAATGAAGGAGACGATGACGATCAGCCCGGCATCGGCCATCAGCTTTGCCACTTCGGCGACACGGCGGATGTTTTCGACCCGATCGGCGTCGGTGAAGCCGAGATCGCGGTTGAGGCCGTGGCGGACATTGTCGCCGTCGAGAATGTAGGTGTGACGCCCCGAAGCGAACAGCTTCTTCTCAAGCAGATTGGCGATGGTCGACTTGCCCGAGCCGGAAAGACCGGTGAACCAGAATACGGCGGGGCGCTGGCTCTTGAGGTCGGAGCGGCCGCGCTTGCCGACATCGAGCGACTGCCAATGGATGTTTTCGGCGCGGCGCAAGGAATGCAGGATCATGCCGGCGCCGACCGTGGCATTGGTGATGCGGTCGATCAGGATGAAGGCGCCGGTATCGCGGTTGTCGGCGAAGGTGTCGAAGGCGATCGGCGCCCGGGTCGAGATATTGCAGATGCCGACTTCGTTCATCTCGAGCGACTTCGCCGCCTCGCGAGCGAAGTCGTTGACGTTGACGCGGTATTTCAGGTCGGTGACGGTGGCGCTGGTCTGGTCGGTCTCGGTGCGCAGTATATAGGAGCGTCCCGGCAGCAGCGCTGCCTCGTCGAACCAGACGATGTTGGCGGCGAACTGGTCGGCGACCTGCGGCCGTGCCGCCGGCGACACCAGCATGTTGCCTCTGGAGACCTCGACCTCGTCATCGAGCACAAGGGTGATGGCCTGGCCGGCCACCGCCTGGGCAAGATCGCCGCCTTGCGCGACGATGCGCTTGACCCGCGAGGCCTTGCCGGATTTGGCGACCACCACCTCGTCGCCCTGCGCGACGGAGCCGGACGCGATGGTGCCGGCAAAGCCGCGGAAGTCGAGATTGGGCCGGTTGACATACTGCACCGGAAACCGGAACGGCAGTTCGACCGCGGCCTCGTCGACCGATATGGTTTCGAGATGCTCGATCAGCGACGGGCCGGAATACCACGCCGTCTTGCCGGAGCGGCTGGTGACATTGTCCCCATAGCGGGCCGACATCGGGATCGGCACGATCGTCTGGAAGCCGAGCTCGTGCGAGAACTGCCGGTAATCCTCGACGATACGGTCGAACACCGCCTGGTCGAAATCGACGAGGTCGATCTTGTTGACGGCAAGCACGATATGGCGGATGCCGAGCAGCGAAGCGATGATCGAGTGGCGCCGGGTCTGGCGCAGCACACCCTGGCGCGCATCGATCAGCACGATGGCGAGATCGGCAGTCGATGCGCCGGTCGCCATGTTGCGGGTGTACTGTTCATGGCCGGGGGTGTCGGCGACGATGAACTTGCGCTTGGGCGTGGCGAAGAAGCGGTAGGCGACGTCGATGGTGATGCCTTGCTCGCGCTCGGCCTCGAGGCCGTCGACCAGAAGCGCGAAGTCGATGTCGTCGCCAGTGGTGCCGTGCTTGCGGGAATCGCGCTCGAGTGCGGCGAGCTGGTCCTCGAAGATCTGCTTTGTGTCGGACAGAAGACGGCCGATCAGCGTCGACTTGCCGTCGTCGACCGAGCCGCAGGTGAGGAAGCGCAGCAGCGACTTCTTCTCCTGCGCCGCCATGTATTCGCGCACGCCGTCGGTGGGAGCGAGGCTCTTGGCCAGGATATGGCGCATGCTCAGAAATATCCCTCGCGCTTCTTCTTTTCCATCGAGCCGGCTTCATCGCGGTCGATGAGGCGGCCCTGGCGCTCGGAGGTGCGCGCCGTCAGCATCTCGCCGACGATGGCTTCGAGCGTGTCGGCGTCGGATTCGATGGCGCCGGTCAGCGGATAACAGCCGAGCGTGCGGAAACGCACCAGACGGTTCTCCATCGTCTCACCGGGGCGCAATTGCATGCGACCGTCATCCTTCATGATCAGCATGCCGTCGCGTTCGACCACCGGCCGCTCCTTGGCGAAATAGAGCGGCACGATCGGGATGTTTTCCTGCAGAATGTACTGCCAGATATCGAGCTCGGTCCAGTTCGACAGCGGAAACACGCGGATCGATTCGCCCGGCGCGATGCGGGTGTTGAAGATCTTCCACATCTCCGGCCGCTGGTTCTTCGGGTCCCAGACATGCTGGGCGTTGCGGAAGGAAAAGATGCGCTCCTTGGCGCGCGACTTCTCCTCGTCGCGCCGAGCCCCGCCGAAGGCAGCGTCAAAGCCGTATTTGTCGAGCGCCTGGCGCAACGCCACCGTCTTCATGACATGGGTGTGGGTGTTCGAGCCATGGTCAAAGGGGTTGATACCGTCGCGCACGCCGTCTTCATTGACGTGGACCAGCAGGTCGAAGCCGAGCTTCTGCGCCATCTGGTCGCGAAAGGCGATCATCTCGCGGAACTTCCAGGTGGTGTCGACATGCAGGAAGGGGAAAGGCGGCTTGGCCGGATAGAAGGCCTTCATTGCCAGATGCATCAGCACGGAGGAATCCTTGCCGACGGAATAGAGCATCACCGGCTTGGAGAAGGAGGCGGCAACCTCACGGAAGATGTGGATGGACTCGGCCTCGAGCCGCTGCAGGTGCGTAAGCGCGATGTTCATGGACTGTGAGCGTTCTCTCGTGCAATCCAGACCTTGCATCAGATGGATCGGGCGTCCTTTTCAGCCGCCCGGTTCAAGCTTCACTGCTGGACACTATCGGTTCGTGCCGGCGTTCTAGCAGATCGCCACCTGATATAACAACGCTGGAAAGGCCGGCGGCCACACCGATCGGCAACGAATTTTCCATGAAAAGCCTAGAATCCGAAAATTCCTGCCCGACGGAGCGATAGCATTCAAAGGCCGGGAAAAATCTTGCCTGGACCGAAAGAAACGCCGGCCCGACCTCGTCGCACTTTCGAAAACCGCACCCAGCCGCTATACCGGCTCCTGAACCTGCGCCGGGCGGCATGCCGCAAATGCCGCCGCCAAACATTGTCCGTCGCCACGCGACCCAGCGCATTGTGAACCAGAGCATTGACCCCGATCTCCGCCATCAAGCAGCACGTTTCGCCGTCACGGATCAACGTCACCTTCTCCATTTTGTGCTTCTTTTTCCCGCCGGTACTGGGATCGGCGGTCAGCTTTTTGTTCAATGGCGGCGGCCTGTGGTCGGTGCTTCTGCTTGCGCTGAAAAGACGGCGTTTCAACATCGACCGGCCGATGACCGCGATGACGGTGGCCATCTATGCCTATTGCGCAGCCAGCGTGCTCGCCTCCATCGTCAACAATTCGATCGCCAGGGATGCGCCGCATCTGGCAGGGCTGATCACCTTCCTGTTTTTCCCGGTCTCATACGCGACCTGGAGCATCACCGAGAAAACCACGCTGACGCGCATCGTCGTGCTGGCGAGCGCCGCCGCCTGTTTTGGCGCCCTGCTGCTGGCCGTCGTGCAATATCACGGGCTGGGCATACGGGCCGAAGGCGGCGCCGGCAATCCGATCGTGTTCGCGACCGTCGCCTGCCTCAGCATGATGATGTGCCTGGCAGGCGCCTTATCGGGTGTCGAAAAGAACAGGGCGTTGCTGGCCTGCGCGACACTGGCCGGCGCGGTCGACATTGTCTATTCGGGGTCGCGGATCATCTGGCTGGCGATGCTGGTGGCCGGCATCGCGGTCCTGCTGATCAACCGTCGCAAGCTCAACAACAGAAACGCCATTCGGCTTTTGCTGATTGCGGGCGCGATCGGCATCGTCATCGCGGTCATTGGTCTCCCCATCATTTCCGAGCGCGCGGCCTTCCTGTTCAGCGACTGGGATGCGCTCGCCACGAAGGGCGACCACACGACCGCGCTCGGCTTGCGCGCAGCACTTTGGCAGATTGGGCTGAGCGCCTTCCACGACATGCCGATTTTCGGTCACGGCATTGCTGCAAGCCGTGAGCTGATAAAGGATGGATTCCACAATCAGTTCCACATGCCGTCCACGGGCTTCAGCCATTTTCACAATGGCTTCCTGACTGCATTGGTGGAGGCCGGGCTGCTTGGAGCCGTAACGCTCGCGGCTGTGTTCTTCGTTGCCGCGAGAAACGCGGCCATCGTGCTGCGCACCAGCACGGACGCGATCGAGCGGTTCGGCGCCACGATGATTGTCGTCACTGCGATCACCTACCTCATCGGCGGCCTGACCGGCATCCTGGTCGGCCACGACATCCTCGATGCCACACTGATGGTGTTTCTGGTGTCCGGGACATATCTTGCATCGGGCCGGCAACAAATGCTGCCGGAACAACAGGCCCCGGCGCCCCAGGCAAGCCGGCCGTGAAAGTGCTGGTCACAGGCGCGACGGGTTTCATCGGCAGGCAGGTCGTCAACCAGCTGCGCGAAGCCGGGTTCGGGGTGCGCATGGCATCGCGCCACCCGGAACGGCTCGATCCCGTGAGCGATGCGGTTTTGTTGCCGGACTTCGACGCACCGGCTCAGGCATACCAGGCGCTGATGCGAGATATCACCCATGTCGTCCACTGTGCGGCGCTCAACAATGACCGCAAGGCGAGCGAAGCCGACTTCATGGCAGCCAACGCGACACTGACCGCGCAGCTGGCGCGCGCGGCCGCCTCGCGGACAAGCGGGCGCTTCATCTATCTGTCGTCGATCCGGGCAGTAGCCGGTCCCGGTTTCAGCGGAACGATCAGCGAGGCGACGCTCCCTGCCCCGCAATGCGCCTACGGGCGCTCGAAACGCGAAGGCGAGATCAAGACACTGGAAGCCTATGCGTCCAGGCCCTCCGATGCCACGGCGCTGCGCCTGCCGCCGGTCTATGGCGAAGGCATGAAGGGAAACCTGCGTGGAATGATGCGGGCTGCCGCCATTGCCTTACCATTGCCCTTAGGCGCTTTCACCGCAGTTCGTTCGCTGATATCGCGCGACGCGGTGGCTGGCGCCGTGGCGCATCTTTTGACTCATCCCACGCCACCGCGCCCGACCTATGTCCTGGGCGATGCTTCCCCCGTTGCGATGTTCGAAATCTTGACTGCATTCAGGCACGGATACGACGTTCCGACCCGGCTCGTTCCTGTGCCGGCCTGGCCATTCAGGCTGTTCGCCACACTGCTTGGCGGAAAAGCAGCGTACGACGCTTCCATGGCGACACAGATTTGCGACCCGTCACTGCTGATCTCGGAAGGCTGGATGCCGGAAACCGACACGCTCGGCCGGATTGAGGAACTTGCACGACAGGCCCGTCAGGTCCGGTAGATTGTGCCAAGCAGGATTTTGACGTCGAGTCCGATCGAGGCCCCCCTGAGATATTCGGCATCCGTTTCGGCGCAGAGTTTCGGATCCGACATGTCGATGCCTTTCATCTGTGCCAGCCCGGTAATGCCCGGAAGTGCGGCAAGCACACCCAATTGCCTGCGGCGTTCGATCAATTCCGTTTGCGTGGGCAAGCACGGCCGCGGTCCGACCAGGCTCATCTCGCCCTTGAGCACGTTCCAGAGCTGCGGCAGCTCGTCGATCTTGAATTTTCGCAGCACCTTACCGGCGGCGGTGACGGAGTTTGCCGGCGCCTGATGCGAGGGCAGAGACGGCGTTCCCACAACCATCGTCCTCAACTTGTGGCAGCGAAACAGCACCCCGTGCTGGCCGACGCGAGTTTGGGAGAGGAGTGCCGGTCCGGGCGACGACAGCCTGATTGCCAGTATGGCAAGCAGGGTGACGGGCGAGGTTAGCGGCAACAGAACCGCCGCCGCGACGAGATCGAAAGCTCGCTTGGGTCCCCTCATGGCCATCTCAGCATGCTCTAGATCCGCCGCCAGATGAAGGCCAGATAGAGCCCAAGTGTACCAGCCAGCGTCTGCCGGTAGACGCCGCTTTTCCGGAGAAGGCGCAGGCGTCGCAAGATACCGCCCTTTCGCGCCCTGATGAACAGGCCGAGACAGGCGGCGGCATCCCTCGTGAGGATGTCGCGATTGACCGCCAGGCCGCTCAGATTGTGATCGGTCCAGACGGCGAACTCGCCCCTGAAGAGGCGCCCCAGCCGCGACAGCCTCGCCTTCCACGACACGTTGGCGCCGACCAGGTTTGCCTCATGCTGGCGGTAGCGCACCAGCGGTCGCGGGTCATAGCGAACAATGCCGCCGGCAGCCGTGACGATCAGATAGGTCCACCAGTCATGGCTGACGAACTCGGTCCTTGCCGATGCCTTTGCCAGCAACTTTCGCGCGGCGCGGTTGATCATCATCGTGTTGCCGCCGGCAATGCTTTGCACAAGCGCATTGCGAAATGCGGGTGGATGCTGGAACAGCGGCGAATACCCTTGCGCTGCTCCGGCTTCGGACATGGTCGCGGTCCTGGAGCAAAACAGCAGCGGCGTTCCGGCATCGTGCCCTTGCATCCAGGCAATGGCGCTCTCCAACCTGTCCGGCTCCCAGATGTCGTCCTGGTCGCAGAAGGCGTAGTAGTCGGCCTCGATGCGCGGATCGATGATCATCCCGCGGAAATTGGCGGCAAAGCCTTGGCGAGGACCATTCGACAGGGTCAACCGGCCCTTGGACCAGCGGCTCTGCCAGGCGCCGATAATGGCCGAAGTGCCGTCTGTCGAACCGTCGTCGGAAACCCATAGGTCGACAACAGGATGCGATTGCGCAGCCAGCGACGCGAGCTGCTCGTCAAGGAAAGCCGCGCCATCTTTCGTGCCCAGCAGCACGGCCACGCGCTGATCTTGTCTGCTCACTGGTTCAAAATCATCTGCAAACGCCTGGGAACGGCCATCGGATCGGTTTCAATAGCCAATCCCGGTCGATCAGGACAGGCTCTTTGTTTTGACGCAATCCCGGACGGGAAAACCGCTCCACACTTTTCCTGGAATTGCTCTAACCAGCTTGCCCGACTGTTTTCGCAACGGTTTCCCGGCGTGCGTCACTTGGAGGCTCTTCCGCCTGATAGAGGGCGGCCATGACGGCGAGCGCCGAGGCCTTGTCCTGATCGCGCATGGCCGCCTGCAGCGATGTCAGCGCCGCCTGGACCTTGGGCCATCCCACGACATCGGTCCTGAGGCCGAAGATCTTGGGGATATCCAGCGCGACGATCTCCTCATTGCCGCCATGCAGCACCTCGTGAAGCTTCTCGCCCGGCCTGATCCCGGTGAAACGGATCGGAATGTCGGTGTAGGGGCTTTTGCCGGCCATGCGGATCATGGTTTCAGCGACTTCGAGGATCGGCACCGGCTTGCCCATGTCGAGCATGTAGATGGCGTAGTCGTCCTTGCCCTGGCGCCGCTCGGCGTCGGCCGCCGACATGATGACGAGGTCGACGGCTTCGGCCACCGTCATGAAGTAGCGGGTCATGCGGCGATCGGTGATGGTGACCGGACCGCCGGCCTCGATCTGCGCCTGGAAGATGGTGGCGACCGAGCCATTGGAGCCGAAGACATTGCCGAACCGCACGGCGATGAACTTGGTGCCGGAGCGACGGCCGCTAGGCCCGGTGGCGTGCGTTTCGTGCAGCGAAGAGACGATCTGCTCGGCGGCGCGTTTCGTCATGCCGAGCACCGAGGTCGGATCGACCGCCTTGTCGCTGGAAATCAGCAGGAACTGCGGCACCCCGCATTTGGCGGCAACCTCGGCGCAGACGAGGGTGCCCAAAATGTTGGTCTGGATCGCCGATTCCCAATTTTCCTCGAGCAGCGGCACATGTTTGAGCGCGGCGGCATGGAAGATGATGTCGGGCTTGAAATCGCTGACGACGCGGGTGATCTGGCGCCGGTCTGTGACATCGACGATGCGGCTCTTGAGCCGGACATGGTCCTTTTCGTCAACCTGCTGGTCGAGCTGGAAAATACCGAACTCCGAGATATCGGCGACCAGAACCGCCTCGGCGCCAAGTTCCAGCGACCGCTTGACCAGGATGCGACCGATTGAACCGGCGCCGCCGGTGACCAGGACGCGCTTGCCACCGATAAAGCCGCCGATCCGCTCCATATCGGAAGCAACTGTGGAGCGGCGCAGGATGGTTTCCATCTCGACAGCGTCGAGTACCAGCTTTCCGCCCTGGCCGAGCTCCGAAACGCCGGAGAACTGGACGACGGCGATGCCGCTGTGACGGGCGACACGGACCAGTTCCGAATATTCCTCGATCTCGCGTTCAGTGCCATTGCCGAAAATCAGCATGTCGAGGCTTTTGGTGCCTCTTGCATATTCTTCGAGGACCTCGACCAGGCGGGGCCGCACGGCCACCACCGGAACGCCCTGAATCTGCGTGCCCAACGGCGCGCCGTTCTCGATGGCCATGATGCCGGCGATGGAATATTCGGCCGGCTCGGCCGTGCGGGTGAAGCGGATGATGACGTCTGCTTCGCCAAGCCTGCCGACGAACAGCGCTTGTTTGATCGCCGCATTGTTTGCGTTGCGGCTCAGGATTCGCCAGCTCGCCCCGTCGCGCAGGAACCGGTAATAGAGCCGAGGCGCCGATATGATGGTGAAGGAGACGAGAAAAAAGACGATGAACTGGCGCTCGTTGAGGCCGGTCACCGGCTGAAACGATCGAACCGCCAGCGAGACGACATAGAGCGTGACGGTCAGGATGGCGCAGCTCTTCAGGATGTTGAAGAAGTCCGGCGTGGAGGCGAAACGCCACACGGTGTTGTAGAGGCCGCAATAGCGAAACAGCATGTGGCTGAGAAAAACAATACTTGCCCAGCACGCCAGGCCGGCCGTGGAGAGCGCGTCGAATGAAAGTCTCGACTGCGAAAGCCCCAGACTCAGCGCCACCGCGACCAGGACCATGACCAGGTCCTGGATCATTATAATGGCGCGCCGCATCTTCGGCCGAAGTCCGGACACGACCTCTACATAGGATGTCATTGGGTAGTACTGAACTCCAGGCGCAAGGACATGGACACTAACGTTGGTGCAAAAGCGACGGAAACCCGCCATCCACCACTTGATTAGAGTGCCAATCCCCAGCCCCCGCTGCCCAATATCGCATAGCGCGGAGTTGCGGTTACCGCCAGATATTTTTTGGATGGCACGTCCGGTTGATGAATCGGGCGCTCAAACAGCCACCCTTTTGAGGAGTGATCTCAAGCCAGCCCGTGGATACGTCAGCCCTCGATCGCTATAATACCGGCGATGGAACGGTCGAGATTTCGAGATGTCATGCCCAACCCGCCTGTGGCGCATATCGCGCGACAGGAGGCGCAACCAAAGGCTGGAGGCGAGCCAACAGCCAGATACTATATGCCAAGCCGGCCGGAGACAATCCGCATTCCATGCGACCGGCGTCCATGTGGGAAGCCGTGCCCTGATAAATCCTAGATTACTGGCTAGCGGAGGCTGCTGGTATCGTCGACCAGACACTCAAATCAGAGGAAGTGACCCATGGTTCGAGCTTGGGACAATTGGGATGTTGATGGAATTGCAGATGAAATTCAGTCGATCTGGCAGAATTGCCCAACCGAAGATGCTCATCGCGAAGAGCTAGTCCACATAGTATCGCATCATGTTGATTCCCATGCACCTTCCATTCTCGAAGTTGGCTGCGGGACCGGCCTCATTTACGAAAAACTCACCAATAGTATACTTAGCGATTCCAGATATATTGGTATCGACTCATCTATAAAAATGCTGGAGAAAGCGATAGGCAATTTCCCAGAAGGCGAATTTATTTTAGGTGATGGTTATGATCTTGCTTTCGGAAAGGAGGAATTCGATGTGGTTCTGTGTTTTGAGGTGCTCGGCCACATTCCTGAGATAGACCAGTTCGTAGCTGAATTGCTTCGTGTCACGCGGAAGACCTGCATCTTCACAACTTGGCCAAGCGACGAACAGGAAATAGAGGAAAATTACGAGACGATTGGCGGCGTTCAGTTTTTACACCGACGATATTCAGATGCTTTTATTCGGAAAATTATCCGTGCCATAGGGCCAAGGGACCTAGGCGAAATTGAGACCGTTAGCCTTCGCTCCGGGGGCCAAGCATACATTGTCACGCGCCATTCTTGACAATTGCTAAGCGCGAATTGGCTAATGCGCTCCACTGGTCACGGATTGTATGCACATCACGCTGCGCGCTCATCCAAATCGTGCAACCTCCGTCACTCGCTTTAGACGCAGCGACCGTAGCTACTCGAATCTAGCGAAGGGAAAACGCTTTAGTGCGCCGTAGATCACCGGTGGCCGCACCACCTCATAGATGGTGACCGGTACGTCCGCTTCGCGCACGAAAACTCTGAGCCGCCACCCCGCCTGAAGATCACGAACAGGCGTGTCAAACGAAAATCTTGCGGGGAGGCCCTCTTCAATATCGGCGAGTGAGCGGGTCACGGAACCCATAATCTTATCATTGCTGGACACGATCTCTATGCCTATGAGCCCTGCCTGCGTCCGAATAAGTGGCACGATGCCAAGATGGACAACCGATAGGGAGGTAAGCGCGAAACGAACGGTATATTCTCTATAAGATATGCTCGAGAGATCCTCGCTCAGACGCAGTTCATCACGTCGCATGCGGCCGAAGTGCTGGCGGCTGAAAAGGTCAAGCGGAGCGAAAACGGAAGAAACCATGTCCCACATTTCGCTCGTCCGCCAGTTAACGGCTCTCGCAAGCCTGAGTGGACGTGAGAAATGTTGAGCTTCAACCTCCGAATGGAGCCTGGCAATTGTGGAAACCACAGCGGGCTCAAATCTCTCTGGGAGCACGTCCGGTCGAGCCATCGAGACATCAGCGACCGCCTCGATCGACTTCTCGGACGCCGCCTTGCTGAAGGCTGCCCCATAGAGATCCATCAATTCGGCACGGACATAGCTTGAACGTCCCAGGACGCTTATCGTCCGATAAGCACTTCTTAACATCTCAGATCGCCGCACAACTGGATATCCAAGAAACTCCATAACAGCATTCGCCAGTTCCTCGGGGGACGTATCCTTGGCAATCAACCCGTTGTAACGATGCTTGATCAATTCGGATACGCCGCCAACACTGGGCGAGATAACAGCGACACCAGACGCCATAGCCTGAAGCATCGTCTGCGGCATAGATTCGTCCAGGGCGGAAATGAGCAACACGTCGCAGCCTGCGTAGAAGCGTTCCGGATCGGAAACGAACCCATGAAAGATGACGTGGTTTTCCAGACCTTGTTCCGCCACATAATCGCGGCACTCCTTGGCGTACTCAACATGAAGGTCATCGTAACCGATCACGTGGACAGTAACGTTGTGCCCAGCCTTTCGCAGAAGCACGGCCGCGTTGATGGCGGCGAGTTGATTCTTGCGAGGCTGCAACGTTCCCGAAACCACTATCTGCAGCGGATCTCGTATGGAAAAGTTCCGAACCTCCTGTGCTTGGAATAGCGAGAGATAGATATCTTCGACGGGGCAGACGATACGGCGCACGGCGACCCCAGACTCTTTCTTCCACCGCTCCCCATGTGTCGCCGAGGAGCAATGAATTGCATGGGCGAAGCCCGTCGTATTGGCGCCCTCATAGTATTGATGAACGCTAGCGACAACTGGAACCCCAAGTTCGAATCCAAGCGCCGTCATAGCTGGCTGCCAGGTTGCGAAGTGAAGAAGTCCTATATTAAGCCCAGCTAATCTTTCGCCAATGCGTTGGGCACCCTCCCGATCTCTCTCATGAAGCGACCGGATTTTCGACGCATCGACACCATTCATTCCGTTCTGCCAGTTCTCCTCCAACAGCGGAGCATCCTTCGTTGCCGCGCACCAAAGACGAGCAAATTCTGGTCCAAACCTCTCGTCCTGCGGAACCAAACCCACAACGTCGAAACCGAAAGAAGATACCAGCGCCGCATGCCGCAGCAAATGAAGGGTTGCTCCTCCCAGCGCGGCCTCATGAAAGCCATAGAGAATTGCCTTATCCTTCAAACGCGAATGAAGTGCTGTCGCGGCGAGCGCACCATAAAAATCGTAGTATTGATTTTCCGTGGTATAATGGGTTTCTACATATCTACGAACCTTCTCCAATATTTTGTCGCGTTGCTCGGCCTTCATCTTGATCAGACCTTCAATCGCGTTTGCCCAGTCATCAGGTCGATTGCTCACCTTGACACAAACCGAATCGGGCAAGCGGCTATACGGCGCCACATTACTCATTACGCTAATCGCACCTGCCGTGACCGATTCTAACAATTTGACAGGGCTCTTACTCCGTTCAGCACGTGTCTCACCCTCAAGAGGCGTGAGCGAAATATCGAAATAAGTGCTGCTTAGTTCAGCAAGATAGCTGTCATATGAATGGGTGAACGGCTTGAAATAGACATCGCACTCCAGAGCAGGGAAATCACGCGGATCGATTCCCCAGAAGTGAAATTCGACGTCATCCTTATAATCTGACGCCACACGTTGTAGCCCAGCCCAGATTTTTGCGATAATAACACCTCGAAATTTATTGCTAAAAATCGCTATTCGAAATTTTCCAGACCTCCCGTATTCTCGTTTTTCAATATAACGACGACGTATATTGGATTGAAGTCTAATCCTATGGCGATTATACTCTCCAAAATCGTCAATAATTTCATCGCTGTACCCGATAACAGCATCGGCTGCGGATATCTGCGTCACTATGCTTCGGTATCCAGGCGTACCAGGCGCGATAGAGGAATGTTCTGCCCCCACTTCATGGAAGCGAAGCATGTTGTCGTCCATCAAATAGGCACACGGAATGCCCCTTCGCCCCTTACCAGCCAACAGTTGCTCTGCGGGACCCACAGTACGGTATAGGATGGCCATGTCCGTGTCCGACGTGTCGAAGTGCCGTACATCTCGCTCCCTTACGAAGGTACTGCTAAAGCCTCTTTGATTTTCAAGGTTCTCAAAATTACGAACGGCCACATCCACAGACGTGCTGTAATCAGGCTTCGTCACCAGTATACGCTTGTGCTGCATAGCCCCGGATGCGGCAACGGCCAGCTCTGAGGGGCTACAGTAGTCATTATATCTCGAAACAAACGGCAGAGCCTCTTCTCTATAGTACCTCTGTATCTCGGACTTCGAGAATCTGTTCCTCCAATGTTCGGCGCCAATCAGATCATAGCCAGCAATATTGTCAGGCTTCAGCTGATTGTCTCGCGCAAGCTGCAGGTATTTCAAGGTGCGGGTAAAATCTGACCGCACATCCCGGCCAAGCGAGTTCTCCATGTCGGCGCGAACGATCGAACACGTCGCATCCACCCATTGAAAGGGAGCACTTCTTCCGAAACGAAGCCAGAGATCGTAGTCCGAGTATCGCCTGGCCGCCACGTGAGGGTCGTACATGCCATGCCTTTCAAAAAGAGCAGCATGGTGAATTACTGAGTTGTTTGCGATATAGTTGCCATGCAGCAGGAGTCCATAATTGAACTCCTGCCCAAGCACCCGCAGAAAGACATCGCCTTTGTCCGTCGCACGATAGGCGTCGCAGCTACCATAGGCGACGCTTGGAACAGCTTGACGCCCAAGCCAAGCCATACGCACCTTTAAGCTGTCCTCCGTCCAAAGATCATCATCAAACTGATAGGCAATGTACTTGCCGCGACCGTGAAGCGCGGCCTGATTGACGCGCAAGGCTGGAAGACCACTGTTGTGCTTGTACGAATGTATGATGACCCGTGGATCGGCAAGCTGGTACTCACTCAGCACATCGGCAGTTCCATCGCGCGAACCGTCATCCACAATGATCAGCTCGAAATCGCCATAGCTTTGCGAAAGCACGCTCTCAATTGAAAGCCGCAAGGACCCGTTAGCACGCGCAAAAGTAGGAAGGATCGCCGTCACTTCTGGTACCGACCGCCTTCTGTCGATGTGGCTAATGGAAAGATCGTGGCCACAATCACCGAATCTCATATTTCCTCCGAATTCAAATATCTATTGAGCTCCGCGTACAAGCCGACGTGACGTCGATCTCCGCTCTACTCCGCCGCAAGGCAGACAGTTTATCGCTGCGAGGCCTCGTATCCAGATATCACCTCTGATGTGTCGCCATCCATAACAATTATTCCCTTATCTATCCAGATAGTTCTTGCGCAAAAACTCTTCAACAAATCAAAGTTATGAGATGAGAAAACAAGAATCTTACCCTGTTCCATAAATTCAAACATACGACGTTTTGCCTTCTTCGCAAAACGAATATCTCCAGCGCCCATCACCTCATCTATAAGCAATATTTCCGGGTTTATGCTCGTTGAAACAGCAAATGCGAGGCGAATGAACATACCCGCGGAATATGTCCGAACGGGATATCCCAGGAACTCGCCAAGCTCCGTAAACTCCTCAATCTCCGGCAGCTTCGCCTCGATCTCATCGGGCGTCATGCCAAGCAGCAAGCCGCGGATGCGGATGTTGTCCCGGCCGGTTTGATTCATCTCGAAACCGGTTGCGAACTCGAACATCGGGCAAACATGCCCTTCGGTTTCGACGACTCCGCTGGTCGGCGCGTAGATGCCGGCCATCACCTTCAACAGCGTGCTCTTCCCCGCCCCATTCAGGCCGATAAGCCCCACCCTCTCGCCCTGCTCGATAGCAACAGTGACATTCTTGAGGGCCTCAACCGCATAGGCGCCGGGAGCCGCTCCCGCGCTGCGTCTCCTGGTCAACCAGCCTATCAGCCCATCGGTATTCATATCGCCGGTGAAAATTACGCCGGCGTTATGCAGTCGTATGAAGTTCTGCGTCAAAGGAGGAACACCACTTTTTTGTCCAACCGCGAAGCCACGCACCAAGCAATCCCGTACAAGATCAGAATATAGGCAGCCACAAATTCGTATGAAAAAAGCGGAGCGAAGCTTGTATACAGAATTGGATGGCGCACGATATCGATCAAATGGTAGATGGGGTTAATCATATAGACGAGCTCCAGGCCGTGATCCTTCAGAACACTGGCAGGAACCACGATCGGCGTCAGATAGAACAGGACCTGCAAAACACCAGATAAGGCATGCGGAAGATCTCGAAAAGCAACACCTAGGTAGGAGAATATCGTGATATGACCAATCAGGGCAATATATAACATAAATAGACCAGGAACAGCCGTAAGCCATCCGGTAACTTCAAAAATACCAAGCGCAATCTGCAATATTCCGATAGCGAACAGGCCAATTACAAAATTCATACTGCTACTTACTAAAGTCCTCATAATGTATATTTGCTTTGGGTATGAGAACTGCTTGATATAGCCCTCCGCATTTATGAAAACCATGCCAGCATCGATGATGGAGGCGGAAATCAACCCCCAGATAACGAAACCCAGCATCAGGTAAGGAAGAAAGGCCCCCAGATCCTGCCCGAACATGACGCCGTAAACGAAACCTATAGCCCCCACATAGAGTCCAAGGTTGAGCAGAATCCACAGCGGACCGATGAACGAACGGTGATAGCGACGCTTGATGTCTTGCACGCCGATAAAAAACCAGACGCGATGAAGCAGAAGCGAGCGCAAGACGTCACGGAGCAGCCTGTTCTTGTCCGCACTTGAATAGCTGTGTTTCATGAGCAGTACCGAGTTTGCCGTTTCGCTTGAGTCGCGCCGCCATGGAGGGTGATTTCAGCATCGCGTTGCAGTGCTCCCCGACCGTGACCGGCGAGATGCTGCAGATGGAGACGGCAAGCCCATGGGCGCGTTGCCAATTCGCAAAAGATCATGTGGCCGGATAACCTGTCAAATGAGCGCCCCATGCGATTGACATAAAGCACTAGGCACGAACCAGTATTTTTCGAATTATTTTCTGGGTGATAAGAAAACACCCTCCATCTCGATAGTTCACCATAAAGTGTACTCTATACCTTTCGAATCTCCCCCATAATTTCCCCCACCTAACTTTTCTCAAATTAAGCTTTTTTACATTTTTCGGACGACGGCCATCCATTTGAATGAATACGTCAGCCCAATTCTGGGAGACCGTACTTAAATTATATCGTTTCTTAGCGTCATCAAATGCGACACCAATCAATTCATTTCGTTTTTCCGGCAACTTAACCAGCATTGATATCGCATCCAGCCACGCTTTCTCGGTATTGTCAACGAGAAGTCCTGTTTGTGCATCCCTTACGACGTCTTTGTATGGAGTAATGTTTGAGTATATCCCGGCTATACGAAGGGCGCCATACTCACGATACTTGTTATCTGTCTTGCTGCGGTTTGCTTCATGGTCGATCAGAGGTGCCAAGCCAATCGCCCAATTTCTCGAAGTCTGGAATTTGATGTAGGCGCCGTAGTCGCCAGTGTGCGGAAAAAACCGAACTCGTGCGCCGGCCTTGACTCCCCATGGAAGGACACCGGCGAACTCGAATACCGTTTTTGGAAATCTCTCCAGGATCGGCTGAATAAGCGGCGATATCAAACTCAAATCAGCAACCCGCGAAGGGCTTCCCGCAAAGCCGATTCGGATTTCGTCAGTAGAAACCGAAGACGGGCCGTCAATGAGTGAAAAATCGAAAAACGACGGCAGAACCGTCACGCGGGCATTAAAACTTGATACGAACCTAGCCAGTTCGGGGGAGTTTACGATAACGGTCTCAGCATGAGAAACCATAAACTCCAACGATTTCCTGACAGTTGGATGCCGATAATACAATGCGAGAGGATTGTCTCCAACAATTCTCCAAAAATTATCATCGATATAGTACACATATGGCCTGCCCGCATCAGAGAGTAGTTTTGCCCATGCCGAAGCCTGTGAGTCGGCGCACCTTACAAACATTGGAATTGTATTTGGTGAAAAGTCACCTACCTGAAGTTCGGTCATGAATTTTACTTCGTGATCGACGCCATGAGCCCGACAGGCCTCCATGATTTGCTCAAGCAAATATGTAGTGGCAATTTTTGCCTCTATGATCATTAGGATCCTGGCCATGTCGAGCTCACATAGCCCGGCGCGGAGGCGTTAGCATGAAATTGCGCCTCGCGGTCATGGAGTTCTACCTCGACCCAAGCCCATGCGGATCAAGCCATCGGAACGGCCTTCCTCAATAAACCCCTCGCGTATGTAAAGGCGAATGGCTTTTGTATTTTGCTCCATAACCTCAAGGAAGAGATAGGAGAGGTTCAGGAATTGCGTGCCGAAGCGGACGATTTCCGCGCATGAGCGGCCGATATAGCCTTTGCCAGCCATTTCTGGCGCGACTAGAAATCGGCCAACTTCCGCGCTCCGGGTATTCTCATCGATATCGTAAATGGCGCACTGGCCGACCGGGTGGCCATTCGCTTCCACCAGAAAGAAAAAATCATTTTTCTTTTTGAGGTAGCTTTTGTACCAGGCGATATGCGCGGCAAGGTTGATCCTGTCGGATGTGTTGAACCAGACGCGTGCGTCGTCACGATTGCGCCAGGCAAGGATTGTCTCGAGATCCCGCTCCTCCACGAGCCTCAAGATAACCGTGCCGTCTCCGAAAGGGGCGATTTGCGGTTTCATTGGGCGTATTTGAGAACCAGTTCGGAAACCAAGTCCACATCCGTCTTGCTCATGCGAAGATGCAGCGGCAACGATATGATTTCCTTGCTTGCCGCCGAAGCATTTGGACAGGTACCTGCCGCGAAGGCGTACATCCGGTAGTCGGTGTTGTCACGATAGTGAACGCCGGGATAGACACCGTGCTCGTTAAGGGCAAGCATCAGATTATCGCGGTTCTGAACGCGTATCTGGAGAAGATGCTGGGCAGACTCACAACTATCCACGGTCGGCACTACATTGACGTGGTTGTGACCCTCAAGATGGTGACGGTACCAAAATGCCAGCTGACGCCGGAACGCGTTGTCGACATCAAGATATTTCAGCTGCACGATAGCAATCGCGGCCATGATGGAGTTGCCGTGATACTTGTAGCCAAGCTCCTCGACGTCATACATCCATTTGTAGGCGCCCTGAGCGGCCGTGCGAGCATATGTATCCTTGTTGATCCCCAACCAAGTCAGCTTACGAACTCGCTCGTCATCCTCTGCCTCCTTGAAGCAGATCATTCCAGAATCGGCTGTGGGAAGATTTTTGACGGCCTGAAAACTGAATATCGTCGCATCGGCATCACCGCCAATGTGCGTTCCGTTGACCCGTGTGCCTGACATATGAGCCGCATCGAGCACCAGCTTGATGTCATGCGCGCGACAAATCTCCAGTATCTCCTGATAGCGGCCCGTATTGCCTCCCATGCCGACAAAGATCAGCGCTTTTGTCTTGTCCGTGATCCGCTTGAGCACGCTTTCGGGGTCGAGGCAGAGGTATTCATCAACGTCTGCGAACACCGGCTTGAGGCCTGTCTGAAGGATGGCGTGATTGGTCGAAACGAAAGTCAGCGGCGTCGTGATAACCTCGTCGTCGTCGCTCCATCCGTGCTTGGATTTGAAAAGCTCAAAAGCCAGGTGAAGTCCAACCGTGTTGGAATTCAGGAAGTGGGCATGCGGAATGCCGGTATAGTTCTTCCACGCCGTTTCAAACTCCGCAGTCTTGAAGCCAAGACCTGTCCATCCTTTTTCAAGGCACTCACGGATTTCCGACAGGCATTCTTCAATACGGAAATTCGGTACAAATAGCTGAACTGACATCAAATGTGCTCCGGTAGCGCCTGCTGGTTCATAGGGTTGGCGTGCATTTCGTCTCCGCGATCAAAAGACGGGATACGACGTCTACGGTGGAACCGTGCCAATCCGGTGCCGTCCAGTTGAATGTGCCTTCGAACTCCGCCGTCGATAACCGAGAATTTCGCGGGCGCAGCGCCTTGGTCGGGTAGTCACGCGTGGATATCTCCTTCACCGCAGCGTAGGGCCCGTCAAGCGCTCGACTCGTAGCCAGGATATGATGCGCGAAGCCACTCCGGTTAGTGTCACCGGTTCCCACGAGATGATACACGCCAAAGCGAGCAAAACTTCTGTCGCCATGCAGGACCGCCGACGAAACCAGGATCGCGTCAGCTAAATCAAAAGCGGAGGTCGGATTTCCCCATTGGTCGGCAACCACCGCGATCTCGTCGCGGTTGGCGGCGAGCCCAAGGATGATCCTGACGAAATTCTTGCCGAACGGGCTATAAGCCCAGGCCGTGCGCAGGATCAGATGGCGCGGATTGACGGCGGCCACGGCCAGCTCGCCGGCAAGCTTGGAGGCGCCGTAGACGCCGAGCGGTGCGGTGGCGTCGGTCTCGACATAGGCGCCGTCCTTGGTGCCATCGAAGACGTAGTCGGTCGACAGATGGATTACGGGCACGCCGAGCTTCGCGGCCGCCTCGGCGACCTTGCCGGCGCCGACGGCGTTCACAGCGAAGGCAAGATCGGGCTCGTCCTCGGCCTGGTCGACCGCGGTGTAGGCGGCAGCCGACACCACAATATCCGGCCGCGCTGCCGCGAGTGCGTCGAACACCGTATCGGGCCGCGCCAGATCGAGCACTGGGCGGCCGAGGGTGACGACCTCGATGCCATCGCGCCTCTGCCCGGCCTCCAGCAGGCTGGCAGCGACCTGACCCTCGCGTCCGGTGACAACCAGCCTCACGCCGCGCCCTTCCTGCCTTCAACCTGGCCGCGCGACCGGACTTGCCCCAGCCGCTCGCCGGCGTAGCGCTGCTCGCGGATCGGTCCCCACCACCATTTGTTGTCGAGGAACCAGTCGACGGTCCTTGCAAGGCCGCTGTCGAAACTCTCCGCCGGCGCCCAACCGAGATCCCGGCCGATCTTGGAGGCATCGATTGCATAGCGGCGGTCGTGGCCGGGCCGATCGGTGACGAAGCTGATCAAATCGCGGTAGCTCCTGCCGCCGCTGCGCGGACGCCTGATGTCGAGCAGGCCGCAGATCGTCTCGACGACGCCAAGGTTGGTACGCTCGGAATTGCCGCCGACATTGTAACTTTCGCCGGGCTGGCCCTTTGTGGCGACCAGTTCCAGAGCACGGGCGTGATCCTCGACGAACAGCCAGTCGCGCACATTGGCGCCAGCGCCGTAGACCGGCAGCGGCTTTTCGTCGAGCGCGTTGAGGATGACCAGCGGGATCAGCTTTTCGGGGAAGTGATAAGGCCCGTAATTGTTCGAACAGTTGGAGAGCACGACCGGCAGGCCGTACGTCTCGTGCCAGGCCCGCACCAGATGGTCGGATGCGGCCTTGGAGGCGGAATAGGGCGAGGATGGCGCGTAAGGCGTCTCCTCCACGAACATGCCGCCATCGAAGGGCAGATCGCCGAACACCTCGTCGGTCGAGACATGGTGGAAGCGGAAGCGCGCCTTTCTGTCCTCGTCAAGGCCGCGCCAATATTCGAGCGCCGAATTCAGCACCCGGTAGGTACCGACGATGTTGGTCTCGATGAAGGCGCCGGGTCCGTCGATCGAGCGGTCGACATGGCTTTCGGCGGCGAGGTTCATGACGACGTCGATCTCGTCGCGGTGGAGGATGTCGAGAACCGCCCGCTCGTCACAGATGTCGGCCTGCGCAAATTTGTAGTTGTGTGCATTCTCGATGGTGCGCAGCGAGGCCAGATTGCCGGCATAGGTGAGCTTGTCGAGATTGGTCACATGGTAGGCCGGATTGGCGCACAAATGCCGGCACACGGCCGAGCCGATGAAGCCGGCACCGCCTGTCACCAGAAAATTCATGGCGCTCTCCTCACATCGTCGCGCGTCATGCGAACACCTCGGCCTCAGCAAGCGCCGACGCCTTGAGGTCCTTGGCCGAGAGCTCGAAGGCGCCGACCGGCGACGGCCAATCGATGCCGATATCAGGATCGTCGAAACGGATCGATCGATCATGCGCCGGCGAATAGGTGTCGGTGACCTTATACAGAACCTCGGTGTCCGGCACGAGCGTGACGAAACCGTGCGCGAAACCCTTCGGCACGAGGATCTGGTTGCCTCTCTCGGCCGATATTTCGAGCGCGACCCATTTTCCGAAGGTTTTCGAGCTGCGGCGGATGTCGACCGCCACGTCGAGAATGCGGCCTCTGATTACACGCAGCAGCTTGTCCTGCGCGCGTGGAGGCAGTTGATAGTGAAGCCCCCGCACGACACCTGCGGCAGCCGAATAGGAATGATTGTCCTGGACGAAACGCAGATCGATGCCGGCCTCGGCAAAGGCCTCGGCATTCCAGGTTTCGATGAAATAACCGCGCGCATCGCCGTGCCGCTTCGGCACGATTTCCAGCACGCCGTCCAAACCGAGCTGCCTGACTTCCAGCACCCTATGTCTCCGTCAGCTCGGTGACACGCCGGCGCAGATAGGCGGCGTATTCGTTCTTGCCCAGTCGCGTGGCGCGCTCAAGCACCTTGTCGGCGGTCAGCCAGCCCTGCTCGAAAGCGATTTCTTCAGGACAGGCGACCTTGATCCCCTGGCGGTGCTCGATCGTGCGCACGAAGGAAGAGGCTTCATGCAGGCTGTCATGCGTGCCGGTGTCGAGCCAGGCATAGCCGCGGCCGAGCTGATGCACGTGCAATTTCCCGCGCTCGAGATAGACGTTGTTGACCGCCGTGATCTCGAGTTCGCCACGCGCCGAGGGCTTGATCGTCGACGCGATGTCGACGACCTCATTGTCGTAGAAATAGAGGCCGGTGACCGCCCAGTTGGACTTCGGCTCCGGCGGCTTCTCCTCGATCGTCAAAGCCGTGCCGCTGAGCTTGTCGAACGACACCACGCCGTAGCGCTGCGGGTCCTCGACATGGTAGGCGAACACCGACGCGCCGCTTTGGCGCTGCGCAGCAGTGCGGCAGAGCTGCGACAGGCCCTCGCCGAAATAGATGTTGTCGCCGAGAATCATCGACACATTATCCTTGCCGATGAAGTCGCGGCCGATGATGAAGGCCTCGGCAAGCCCGTTGGGCTGCGCCTGCTCGGCATAGGAGAATTCGACCCCGAATTCCGAACCGTCGCCCAGCAACTCCCGAAACACCGGCAAGTCGCGAGGTGTCGAAATGATCAAAATCTGGCGGATACCGGCGAGCATCAAGACGCTCAGCGGATAAAAAATCATCGGCTTGTCGTATATCGGCAGGACTTGCTTAGAGATCGCTAATGTTAGGGGATAAAGACGCGTCCCGCTGCCTCCCGCAAGGATTATTCCTTTCACAAGCTCTCCTTGAATTGCCGGCCCCCGCCCTGAAATCAAGTTGCTCGTGCTTAGGTTTCGCGCAATGGCTTGTCAATTCAATCTCGGCCGTGGATCGGCGCCAGAATTGCTCTGCATCTGCCGTCTCGCGGCAATTTGATCTACCAGCCACAAGCTGACGATGCAAATGGGCGTGGCGATTTGGCAACCGGCTTGCGCCATCGGCTGGCGGACGCGCGACAACAAAAAGCCGGCGGGCCTTGGACCCGCCGGCTCATTCATTTGTCCGGTTTCAGGGCTGCTTGGGCAGCAGCGACCATACCGCCGGCACCAGGCTGGCGGCGAGCGCAACCTTGATCAGGTCGCCGAGGACGAACGGCAAAACGCCGAACTGCCACGCCTTTTCCGCGCCGATGAGGGTGGCCAGCCAGGCAAAGCCCATGGCCATCATGACGATTTCGGCGACCAGCATGGCGTTGAACAACTTGACCGGGTGGCGGTCCCAGCCGCGGTCGGCGGCCCAGCCGACAATGGCCGCCATGACGACGAAGCCGGCGAGATAACCGCCGGTGCCGCCGATCATGTAGGCGATGCCGATGCCCTTTTCAGGCGTGCTCTGGAAGACCGGGAAGCCCATGGCGCCTTCGGCCATGTAGAGAAGCAGGGTAGCGACGCCAAGCCGCAGGCCAAATGCGGTGGCGATCAGCAGGACGGCCAGCGTCTGCATCGAGATGTCGACCGGCCCGAGCACGACTTTCGTCTTGGCCGACAGGGTCAAAAGCAGCGTTCCGGCGATCGCCAGCAAAAGCTGGGTTGCCAGGCGCTGCGCGCCCTCCTGGGGCAAAGCGAGAGAAACAAGCGGACGCATCGTCGTTGCAAGTGCCATGGTCTTCCCCAATCCGGATTGCCGCAGATCGCGGCCTTGCGTTTTTCTATATTGGCTTCCGTGTTATGCGGCAATCAGTTTTGCCGTCTTCCTGAACAGAGATTCAACGACACCGCCATGGCGCTCAAATTCGACACCAGCTTCGATCCGGCCTATGGCGAGGGCGTCACCGTTGCGCCGGACGTCTTGCGCGTCACCGCCAAAAACCCCAGCCCGTTCACCTTTCACGGCACCAACAGCTACATCGTCGGGCGCGATACGCTGGCGGTGATCGATCCCGGCCCCGATGACGAGGCGCATTTCCAGACGCTGCTCAAGGTGATCGCAAACCGGCCGGTCAGCCATATCTTCGTCAGCCACACGCATCGCGACCATTCTCCGCTGGCCGCCCGGCTGAAAGCGCACACCGGCGCTATTGTACTGGCCGAAGGCCCGCACCGCCCGGCAAGGCCGCTGCGGATCGGCGAGATCAACCCGCTCGACGCCAGCGCCGACACGGTTTTCGTCCCGGAGATCGCGCTGCCCGACAATGCGCTGGTCGAGGGCGATGACTGGACGATCCGGACGGTGCTGACGCCGGGCCACACCGCCAATCACGCGGCATTTGCGCTCGAAGGCACCGGCATCCTGTTTTCAGCCGACCATGTGATGGCGTGGGCGACATCGATCGTGGCGCCGCCGGACGGAGCGATGGCCGACTACATGGCCTCGCTCGACAGGCTGATCGCGCGCGACGACCGCCTGCTGCTGCCCGGCCACGGCGGCCCGGTGACCGCGCCGCTCAGCTTCATGCGCGGGCTCAAGACCCATCGCAAGATGCGCGAACGGGCGATCCTCGAGCGGATCCGCGACGGCGACCGGACGATCCCGGACATGGTCAAGGCGATCTACCGGGACACCGACCCACGCCTGCATGGCGCTGCCGGTCTGTCGGTGCTTGCCCATCTCGAAGACCTGGTGGCGCGCGGCCTGATTGCCACCCAGGGTGACCCGGCCATCGACGGCGTCTTTGTGCCGGTGGGGTAGAGAACTACTCGGCCGGAGCCGCACCCACCTGGCCCGCAACCTCCTGGTCGAGTTCGGCGAGGAACCCGACGATGCGCGCGGCATTGTCGCCGAGATCGTAGCGGCCGTAGCGGGAGGCCGAGCGCATGTCGACGACGATGGTGTCGCCATCATTGCTGACCCGGATGGCGACGTCGGCGGGCAGGCCGACGACGAAGCTCCGGGCCACGGCCGATATCGTCACCTCGTCTTGACCGTCCGTCACCGGGTATGGCGCGGTAAGTTGCCAATCGCGGCGGTCGAGCACGGTTTCAACGGCGTCGACGACGGTTTCGAAAGGCAGATTGTAGCTATGCCCGGTGACCAGCGGATAGGCGTCGGCCTGCAGGCGCGCTTCGCCCGGCGTTGGCAGCGCGAGCACGTTCATGTCCTTGGTGCGGTCGCTGGTGTCGAGCACTGGCGGATTGTCGAGGTCCGTCGTGATGTCCCTCAGGGGCGGCGTGGTCGCCGCCAAATAGGTGGCAAAGCCGTAGGGCGTCAGCACCAGCAGCGCCAGCAGGGCGCCGACCGAGAGGTCGCGGCCGCCACGGTCACCGAAATGCCACAGCCTGGACAGAGCGAGACCGGCAAACAGCAAAGCGAATGCGGCAAGCAGGGCGACGATCGCCAGCACCCACAGGAAGGCCGGCGTTTCCACCAGTTCGAAATGATGGCCGGCCAGCACGGTGAGCAGCAGGACCAGGGCAAAAGCGCCCGTGCGCCGCGACCAGCCGGCCGCCTTCGATGTCTGCCGCTCGTCAATTTCCATTGTCTTCAGCACCGCCCCAACCCGCACAGACGCTTAGAGCAAAGGATGCTCAAATTGAACATCCCCTGCCCTAACGTTTTTGCCGCCGGTAGCTTGAAGGTCAAGGAAACGCACGGTCCCGGTCAATCCGTCGGCAGGCGGTAGTCGCTGAACTGCTTGCGCAAGGTGATCTTCTGGATCTTGCCGGTGGCGGTGTGCGGGATTTCGCTGATGAAAGCGACGTCGTCGGGCATCCACCATTTCGCCACCTTGCCGTCCATGAACGCCAGTATGTCCGCCTTGCTCGGCTCCTTGCCGGGTTTGGCGACCACGACCAGCAAGGGCCGTTCGCCCCATTTCGAATGATGGACGCCGATCGCCGCGGCCTCGGCGACATCGGGATGGCCGACGGCGAGGTTCTCCAGGTCGATGGTCGATATCCACTCGCCGCCCGACTTGATGACGTCCTTGGCGCGATCGGTGATCTGCATGTAGCCGCCGGAATCGATATGGGCGACATCGCCAGTGTCGAACCAGCCGTCCTTGTCGAACTGCTCGGCTCCGACGCCGCCATAATAGGCGCTGGCGACGGCTGGACCGCGCACCTTCAGCCGGCCGAAGGTCTTGCCGTCCCAAGGCAGTTCCTTGTCGTCGTCATCCGTCACCTTCATCTCGACCCCGAAGGGCGGGTAGCCCTGCTTGCCCTGGATATCGAGCCGGTCCTCGCCCTCGAGCGCTTGATACTGCGGCTTCATGGTGCACAGCGTGCCGAGCGGCGACATTTCGGTCATGCCCCAGGCATGGATGACTTCGACACCGTAATTGTCCTGGAATTTCCTGATGATGGCGCGCGGGCAGGACGAGCCGCCGATGACGACTTTGCTGAGATAGGGAAGCTTCTTGCCGGTCTCTTCCAGATGCTGCAGCAGCATCATCCAGACGGTCGGCACGGCGGCGCTGAAGGTCACCTTCTCGGTGTCGAGCAGCTCGTAGATCGAGGCGCCGTCCATCTTGCAACCGGGCATGACCAGCTTGGCGCCGATCATCGGCGCGCTCTGGCCAAGGCCCCAGGCATTGGCATGAAACATCGGCACGACGGGGAGGATCGTGTCCCGCGCGGAGAGGCCCATGGCGTCGGGCATGGCGGCGATCATGGCATGCAGCACATTCGAGCGGTGGCTGTAGAGCACGCCTTTGGGATCGCCCGTCGTGCCGGAGGTGTAGCACATGCCGGCTGCGGTGTTTTCGCCGAAAACCTTCCAGGCGAAGTCGCCATCGGCCTCGTTCAACCAGTCCTCATAGGCAACCACATTCGGCAGCGTCGTTTCAGGCAGATGCGCCTTGTCGGTCAGGACGATCACCTTTTTCAGCGATTTGACCGCGCCGGCGATCTTTTCCAGCAGCGGCATGAAGGTCAGGTCGACGAAGATCCCTCTATCCTGCGCATTGTTCATGATCCAGACGATCTGCTCGGGGAACAAACGCGGGTTGAGCGTATGGTAGATGGCGCCGATGCCCATGATGCCGTACCAGGCCTCTATGTGGCGCGCCGTGTTCCAGGCCAGGGTCGCGATGCGGTCGCCGAGCACAAAGCCATCGCGCTCCAACCGTTGAGCGACCTTGAGCGCGCGGCGATGAACTTCAGCATAGGTGGTGCGAACGACAGGACCTTCGATCGAGCGCGAGACGATCTCGCGCGTCCCGTGCTGCCGCTCGGCATTGTCGATCAGCTTGTGGCAGAGCAGCGGCCATTCCTGCATCAGTCCGAGCATCTGGTTCCTCCCATTGCTTCCTCGTTTTTCCCGTCTTTTGTTCCATTGTGGGACGAACGGACGGATTGTCCAGCCATGACGTCTCCAACCGTTAACGGCTGAAGCAAGCAGTGATCGAAAGGCGGGGAAAACCGCCACAATCCGGCCATCGTCGACGTTAAGGTTCGTTAACGGGGTAGGGGTGCGGATTGGCGACTGAAAGAGGTTCGCATGGACACGCAGCTCGACGGCAAGCAGATCGACGACAGGCAGATCGACGACAGGCAGCTGGATGACAGCGGGGCCGAAGACGTGCAGTGGGACGATATTCAACTCGACGACAAAGAGCTTGAAGACACGCTTGCCGCAAGTCTGGCCGATCTCGTGCCGGAGGCCAAAAAGGTTTCCGAAGACGAATTTGTCGAGGTGGTCGGCGGCGCCCTTGAGGCGGTCGGCGGCACGCTGCTGTTCAAAATGTGCGTCCAGAACGAAGGCGAAGGCCAGCATGTCGCCGCCGCATCGATCGGCGACGGCGGCAATCGCCAGTTTCTACTGCTCACCTTGCCGACAGGCGGCGGCCCACTGAAGGTCGAGACGACGTCAAGAAGCACCAACCCGGTAGCCGGTATTGCCGCGGCCTATGCCGGCCTCATGGACGTGTTCAAGACCGCAGCCTGAGCATTCCACGCGGGATCGTTTTTAGTGATCGGAAGGCCAGCTCTGGCCTACTGGCGAAGGCTTGCGCAACGAGTTCTCCAGACACATTTTAGGGACATGGGAAGCAACCCCGCACTCTCTCAATCGGACTGTGCTCCCAATCGAACAAGGAGAACCCCGCATGGACCAGATCGCCAACCCCGCCCCCGGCTTTCAGAGCAATCCCGGCAAGGTCATCACCGTCGAACCCTATCGCGGTACCGTGGTCGTGCGTGCCGGCGATACGGTGATCGCCTCATCGACGCGAGCGAAGCTTCTGTCCGAACCGCCCTACCCCCAGGCATTCTACATCCCCTTCGAAGACATCGACTTCACCCAGCTCGGCAAAACCACCCTGTCGACCCACTGCCCCTACAAGGGCGACGCCAGCTACTGGAGCGTGCTGCCGGCCGGCGAGACCGGCAAGGACGCAATGTGGGGCTATGAGCAGCCCTTCGACGAAATGGCTGAGATTCGCGACCACGGCGCCTTCTATCCCAACAGGGTGACGATCGAAGCAGCACCGGCCTGAGCAACCGAATCAAGCCGCCGTTGCTCGCTTCATCATCCCAGGGTCTTCGCGACGGAGCTTCGCTCCTGTTTCATCCTGGGATGACGAAGTTTAGAGGCCTCGGCTAATCTCAAACGTCGGCGACGTCAGTCCAAAGGGGATGAAACTGCCTGCCGCCGCCTAAGCCTAATCAGTCGTCCCGTCGTTGCCGACGCCGTCGGCGTCATCCAGCCGCACGAACGTCAGCCCCTTGGCCTTCAGCGCGAGCAGACCTTGCACGACGCCCTCGCCGGCGGCGTGGGTCGGCTGGTTGATGTGGGCGATGATGACATCGCCATCCTTGGCGGCGGCGATGCGCCGGGCAGTTTCTGTTGCGCCGAGCAACGAGCCGCCATCGCCGTTGATCGAAAAGCCGGCGACCTTGAAGCCAAGCTTGCGGATCATGGCGATAGCCGACGGGCTGTATTCGGCGGTCGCGCCGCGAAACCATTTCGGCGCCGGCTCGCCGGTGCCAGCGAGAGCGGCAGCGCCCGATTCGACTTCGGCCTGCACCGCTTCCGGGCTGCCGGCGCTGCGGATGCCGTAGATCTTGCGCGGCGTGTCAACGGCCGGGATGTGATGGCCGCCATGGTTTTCCAGTTCGAACAGGTCCGGATGCGCGCGCATGATCTCGACGGCGGCGGCATTTCGCTTCAGCCAGATACCGGTGACGAAGATCGTCGCCGGAATCCGGTTCTCCACCAGGGCCGAGAGTATCCTCGTATCGGTCTGCCCGCCGCAGGCGTCGAGCGTGAGCGCGACGCGGCCGACACTGCTACCGTCCTCAGCCTTCAGATGCAGCGCCGGCTCGACAAGCGGCGCGGCCTGGGCCGAGGACACGGCCAAGATAGATAGCGCCAAGGCGCAAAACAGCTTTTGCAAGGGATGCCTGTCTTGTCTGAGAATCGGCGCTGTCATAGCCGCATCCCAGGACCCGCAACAAGGCGGAAATCGGGATAGTGGCCGTGAGAAAGCTGATATCCCGACAATGTGACCGCCGCGCACCGTCAGACGGCGTGTTCCAGTTCCACATGCGTGCGTGACAGGACTTCGCGCACGGCCGCGACGACCGGTTCGACCTCGAGGCGCCAGACGCAGCAGGCCTTGCTGGGATCGAGCGGATTGCACAGGCTGCCCGCCACGCAATTGCACGGCATGGATGGCTGCAAGGCGAGGCTGGGCACGCCGACCGGTCCCCAGACGGCCGGGCTGGTCAGGCCGAAAAGGCCGACAACCGGCGTTCCGGCCGCTGCTGCCATGTGCATGGGGCCGCTCTCATTGCCGACAAACAGCCGCGCCTGCTGCAACACCGCCAGCAGCGTTTCCAGCGACAGCGCGCCGACGAGGTTGACGATTGACGCGGCACTGGCGAGGATCTGCTCGGCCGGCTTGCGCTCGTCAGGGCCTCCGACGAGTACGAAATCCAGTCCGGTTTCGCGCGAAATCGTGTCGATCACGGCGGCAAAGCGTTCATGCTGCCAGCGCCGGCCGTGAAAACTGGCGCCGGCATGCACCGCGACAAAGCCGTTTGGCCGCAAATGGTGTTTGTCCAGCAATGCCTGGGCCCTCGCCGTCTCCATCGGCAATGGCCGAATCGACGGCACCCGCACGCGCAGGCCGACGCCGAGCGGCTCGAGCGGCGAAAGGTAGCGGTAGAGATAGTGACGTTCGCCAAAACCGAACGGCTCGGCAAAGACATTGGCGGGCTGGCGCTCATGCCAGCGCAGCGGCCTTTCCGGAGGATTGTAGCCGATGCGGGTGCTGGCGTTGAGGAACCTGACGATGAGCCGCGATGTCTTTGAATCGGTGAGGTCGATGGTCAGGTCGAAACGGAATTGGCGCAGCTTGCTGATCATAGAATAGAGCTCGCGCCCACGCTCCAGCGGGGTGCCGCGCATGGCGGCGCGGCGGAAGGTCACGACTTCCGAGGCGATGCCGTGGGCGGTCACAAAACTGGCGAGGCGCGCCTCGCAGAGAAAGACGATCCTGACACCGGGATATTCGAGCTGCAGGTTCTTGGCGAGCGTGGAGGACAGAACAATATCGCCGATGAACTTGGTCTGGATAATCAGGATCGAGCGGAAGGGTCTGGGCGAAATCTGCAACATCTTTTTCTCGGCACCGGGCGGGTTGGGGGCCGTGAAATTGGGCGGAAACGATGTCGGGATTGCGTGTTCAGCCGCGCACATCAGCGTGAATTTGCTTACAAAATCGTAAGCTTAGCGCCAAACGACCACCCAGGGGTGGCCGTTTCATCGATACCGAAAGGACTATGTCGAAATCAGGATGCCGCGGCGCTCTTTTTGGGGCGCGGCACTGCTGTTTTGGGAATCTGCACCGCGGCTTGCGCTGCGGCCAATCTTGCGATCGGCACCCGGTAGGGCGAGCACGACACATAGTCGAGGCCGACCTCTTCGCAGAAGCGGATCGAGGCCGGATCGCCGCCATGTTCGCCGCATATGCCGAGCTTGATGTCGGGCCGCGTCGCCCTGCCCTTCTCGGCAGCCATGCGCACCAGTTCGCCGACGCCCTCGATGTCGAGCGAGACGAACGGGTCCTGCTCGATGATACCTTTCTGCCGATAGGTCTTGAGGAAGGATGCTGCGTCGTCGCGCGAGATGCCGAAAGTGGTCTGGGTGAGATCGTTGGTGCCGAAGGAGAAGAACTCGGCCGTAGCGGCGATGACGTGGGCGCGGATCGCCGCGCGCGGAAGCTCGATCATCGTGCCGGTGAGATAGTCGATCTTGATGCCGGTCTCGTCCATGACAGCCTTGGCGACCGCATCAATGCGCGCCTTGACGTAGTCGAGCTCCTTCACCAGGCCGACCAGCGGCACCATGATCTCGGGAACGACCAGCGCGCCGGCTTTCTTGCCGGCCTCGACGGCTGCCTCGAAGATGGCACGCGCCTGCATCTCGGCAATCTCGGGATAGGAGACGGCGAGACGGCAGCCGCGATGGCCGAGCATCGGGTTGAACTCGTGCAGGGCTTCTGTGCGCTGCCTGAGCTTGTCGGGCGAGACGTTCATGGCGGCGGCGACCTCCGCCACCTCCGCTTCCGTCTTGGGCAGGAATTCGTGCAGCGGCGGATCGAGCAGCCGGATCGTCACCGGCAGGCCGGCCATAATCTCGAACAGTTCGAGGAAATCCGAGCGCTGCATCGGCAACAGCTTGGCAAGTGCGGTGCGGCGGTCCTTCTCGGTATCGGCCAGGATCATCTCGCGCATAGCGACGATACGCTCGCCGTCGAAGAACATGTGCTCGGTGCGGCAGAGGCCGATGCCTTCGGCGCCGAAGGAGCGCGCCATGCGCGCATCGAGCGGCGTCTCGGCATTGGTGCGCACCTTCATGCGGCGCACCGCATCGGCCCATTCCATGATGGCGGCGAAATCGCCCGACAGTTCCGGCTGCAGCATCGACACGGCGCCCTTCAGCACCTGGCCGTTGCTGCCATCGATGGTGATGATGTCGCCCTTGCGGAAGGTCTGGCCCATCGACATCAGCGTGCCGGCCTTGTAGTCGACACGCAGCGAGCCGGCGCCCGAAACGCAAGGCTTGCCCATGCCGCGCGCGACCACGGCGGCGTGGCTGGTCATGCCGCCGCGCGTGGTCAGGATGCCTTCCGAAGCATGCATGCCGTGAATGTCTTCGGGGCTGGTTTCGATGCGCACCAGGATTGCGTTGCGACCTTGCGTCTTCAGATCCTCGGCATCGCCCGAGGAGAAAACAATCTCGCCGGTCGCCGCGCCCGGAGAAGCCGGCAGGCCGACGCCGATGACATCGCGCGCGGCCTTGGGGTCGATGGTCGGATGCAACAGCTGATCGAGCGAGGCCGGATCGATGCGGGCGACCGCCTCCTCCGTCGTGATCAGCTTGTCGCGCGCCATTTCGACGGCGATCTTCAGCGCCGCCTTGGCGGTGCGTTTGCCGGAACGCGTCTGCAGCATCCACAATTTGCCGCGCTCGATGGTGAATTCGAGGTCCTGCATATCGCGGTAGTGCTGTTCCAGGCGGTCGGAGATGTCGACGAAGGAGCGAAACGCGTCCGGCATCAGTTTCTGCAGCGACGGCTTGTCGGAGCCAGCGGCAATGCGCGCCGCCTCGGTGATGTTCTGCGGCGTGCGGATGCCGGCCACGACATCCTCGCCCTGCGCGTTCACCAGGAACTCGCCGTAGAGCATCTTTTCGCCGGTCGAGGGGTTGCGCGTGAAGGCGACGCCAGTGGCTGACGTCTCGCCCATATTGCCGAACACCATGGCCTGGACATTGACCGCCGTGCCCCAGCTTTCCGGGATGTCGTGCAGGCGCCGGTAGGTGATGGCGCGGTTGTTCATCCAGCTGGAAAACACCGCGCCGATCGCCCCCCACAGCTGCTCGTGCGGGTCCTGTGGAAACGGCCTGTCGAGCTCCTCCTCGACCTTGGCCTTGTAGAGGGCAATGACGCTCTGCCATTCCTGCGCTGTCAGTTCGGTGTCGAGCTCGTGGCCGAGGCTCGCCTTCTGGTCCTCGAGGATTTCCTCGAACACTTCGTGGTCAAGACCCATGACGACATCGGAATACATCTGGATGAAGCGGCGGTAGCTGTCATAGGCAAAGCGGGCATCGCCGGAATCGGCTGCCAGCGCCTCGACCGTCTCGTCATTGAGGCCGAGATTGAGCACGGTGTCCATCATGCCCGGCATCGAGGCCCTGGCCCCGGAGCGGACCGAGACCAGAAGCAGCTTCGACGGATCGCCGAAACGGCGCCCCGTCAGCTGCCCGATATGGTCCAGCGCCTTGACGACATCGGCCTGCAACGCGGCCGGATAGCTGTTGCCGTTGGCGTAATAGGCGTTGCAAACTTCGGTGGTGAGGGTGAAGCCCGGCGGCACGGGCAGGCCAAGACTGCACATCTCGGCCAGATTGGCGCCTTTGCCGCCGAGAAGGTTGCGGTCGCCCGCACGTCCCTCCGCGGCGCCATCGCCGAAGGTGTAGACCCATTTGGTCATGCTCGCCCTCCAAGTCCTCGGAAGATAGAACACCGGGGCCAAGACCCGGTTCCCCCGCGTTCCGACCCGAGCGTTATTATGCTGCAGTGCGAAAGGCAAGGTGTGGCAGCGAAGCCCGGCGACTACAATCGATTAAGCAAAAGCTGCGTCGAAAAGACTTGCCGGATCGCTGCCCAGGATATAGAACATATAGGGAACAAGTTGGGAGCAGCGTGATGAAACTCAACGGAAAACTCGACTATCTCGAACTGCCCGCGACCGGCGCAACGCTGGACAGCGTCAAGGCTTTCTACAGCGCCGCCTTCTCGTGGTCGTTCACCGATTACGGGCCGACCTATTCGGCCTTCGGCGAAGGGCTCGATGGCGGCTTCCAGGCCGATGCAGCGGAGGCGCCGGCGAAACCATTGCCGGTGCTCTATTCGCAGGATCTGGAAGCAACGCTCGACGTTGTCGAAAGCGCCGGCGGCACGATCGTCAAGCCGATATTCTCGTTCCCGGGCGGCAGGCGGTTCCATTTCACCGATCCCGCTGGCAACGAGTTGGCGGTCTGGGGCGAATAGCGCGTCCCCGCGCCAAGCGGTGGATCAGTTTTGCACAGTGGCCAACTCGGCATTGAGCTTTCGTGCCGCTCGTCCTATAAGGCCGCGCGCAGCGGGCAAAGCTCGTTTGCTGGGGCGTCGCCAAGTGGTAAGGCATCGGTTTTTGGTACCGACATTCCCAGGTTCGAATCCTGGCGCCCCAGCCATCCCTGTTCGTCGGTGTTCAAGCACTTAGAAATTACGAATTCTAAGTGTTACACCCAAGCGGATAATCGACATGGCATCCGGCCTGTGGGAATCGTTCTACCCGCGCCGTGTATGGGTTGCGGTTGGCCGACATTTGGGGAAACTTTAAAAGCATCAAAGTTAAGAGGAAAAGACGAATGCGCGCTGTTGCGGTTGTGCCGTTTCTGGCCGTAGTGACTTCCTTGGTGGGCTGCACAACAGACCAGGGCAATGCCGGTCAACAGTCAGAAAACAAGCGCCAATGTGCCGGGTTTGGTTTTCAGGAAGGCACCGATGCGCTTAGCATGCGCCGCCAGGGTGACGATCGTTATCCGGTATGTAGCGCCGCCGACATGGGAAATGAACTCGACACCTCGATGAACAAATGGGTCGGCCCGAACTGCCAGATTGCGCCAGACTAGCAGACTTAACCTGCAACTTGATGAGCGGGCGCAATTCGGCTGGATGAAATTTCGAAAAGCTCCAGGAGCCCTAGCCAATTTACATGAAATAGAATTTACCGACGCCATGGATGGCTGCCGTCATGAGTATCTAGATCCCACGCGACCCCGACTCCGTCGACAGAGCCGGGGCCGTGCGGAGAGGATCAGTAATCGTTGTCGTCCTGGATGACGACGGGATGATGCCGATGATGTCGATAATAGCGATGATGGCTACGCTCGATCGAGCCGGTCACGATAACAGTATCCCGGCGATGATGTCTGCGGCCGTGGTCGTAGAAGGCAACCGTACCGTGTCTGCGGTGATGAAGGCGTTGACCTTGGTCATTGATGATTCTGACGTTCCTGTGATGATGACGATGGTGGGTCGTGATGACCACGTCAGCTTCAGCTGCCGGAGCTACCGTCGGCATGGCAAGGAACAGCGCCAAGGCGCTCACGATCATTGTTTTCATTGCAATATCTCCATCTGCTAATTATCCCTTCGCGGGGATAACCGCGTCCCATCCCTTTGGTTCCGAGTAGTGTCGTCGGTCCACGGGCGCGATCAGTGACGGCTGCTCCCGCGCAACACGGCGTGTGAAGGAAGGAATTGCGACAACAGCTCTTGTAGGCAAATTCTGGTGAGCACGCCCTTTCAAGCCGGCCACCAAGGTTACGCAACTCGACAAAGCAGCGCTGCGCACGACCATTCTATGTCGTCGCGTTCGATCTCCTTTATGTGACGGGAAACACTTGTCTTGCGAGGAGGACTGTCGGCACAACTTTTCAGATGAGAATACGACCAATCAGGCCATCTTAGATCGCCTAAGTCGGGCCGTCTCAGATCCCGTAAGAAAGTGCAAGGTAAACCACCGGCGCCAAGATCAGCAGAACCGCGATTCCGATAACCACTGCGATTGCCAGGCGCTCTGTTCGCCTGACAAGCTCAGCGACCTTGTCGTCGTCAGCCGATGGTATGAGGTCAAGAACGGAAGAAACTTCCGCAGGACTGTCGTTGTCGTTTGCGGGTCGGGTTGCGCCGTCACGCACTGATCTCTGGACAAAGGTCACTGTTAGCCTCGCTGTTGAAACGCACGCCGTTGGCGGTGTCACGACAATCGGGTGCCCGCTAACCTCTCAGGAATGGCGGGCACCCGATTGACCACCGATGAAGGGACTCATGCTCGGCAGCCCGGTTCCAATGTATCGGGAGGGCATAGGTTGCCCGCCTTCAGGCCTATGGCTCCGACGTCAGGACTTCAGTCATACCCTGTTCGGACCTTGGTCTGGCAATCGACGAAGCGATGGCCGCCATTTGTTTCGACGCAGAAAATGCGGGAACATTAGTAGGCTCTTACGAGTTCACTCCCAGCAACTAATTCGGGAGAGATACGGTGAACAACATAATCTGGCTCATCGGAGCAGTCGTTATCGTGATTGCGATACTGAGCTTCCTGGGCTTCCGATAAACGTGGCAGCTGAATTGCGGTCGGAGCCTATTGCCATCTGCGCCTTATAGGCATCGCTTTCGCGTTGGCCGGGCGCTTTGCATGTGGGCTTTGGCGTTCGCTCTCAGGTGGCGCTTAAATTCCTTCTCTTCGAACCTTACAGAATGCGCGTCGCAAGCAGGTCGCAAGGGCGACGGTCCTGTTGCAACAGTCGGATCGAGGCCATCGCCGACGAAATCAACAAAGCATGCTGCGTCAGCTCGCCTCGCGCATCGCCTCGGCGGCCTGCAGATCGACCGAGACCAGTTGGCTGACGCCCTGCTCGGCCATGGTCACGCCGAACAGGCGGTTCATGCGCGCCATCGTGATCGGGTTGTGGGTGATGATGACGAAGCGCGTCTCGGTGGTCGCGGCCATTTCGTCCATCAAATTGCAGAAGCGCTCGACATTGTGATCGTCGAGCGGCGCGTCGACTTCGTCGAGCACGCAGATCGGCGCCGGATTGGTCAGGAACACCGCAAAGATAAGCGACATCGCCGTCAGCGCCTGCTCGCCGCCGGACAGCAGCGTCATGGTCTGCGGCTTCTTGCCGGGCGGACGTGCCAGGATTTCGAGCCCGGCTTCCAGCGGGTCGTCGGATTCGATCAGCTGCAATTCGGCCGTGCCGCCACCGAACAGATGCGAGAACAGCCGCTGGAAATGGCCGTTGACCACCTCGAAAGCGGCAAGCAGCCGTTCGCGGCCTTCGCGGTTCAGGCTCTGGATCGCTTGCCTCAGTTTGCGGATTGCCTCGATGATGTCCTCGCGCTCGGAAACGATGGCCTCCAGCCGGTCCGACAATTCCTTCTGCTCTTCCTCGGCGCGCAGATTGACGGCGCCGAGCCGCTCGCGCTCAACCTTCAGCCGGTCGAGCTGGCGCTCGATCTCGGCCATTTCCGGCATCGGGCTGTCGGCTTCCAGGCCAGTATGGCGAATGACCAGATGCGGCGGCGTGTTCAGCGTTTCCTGGATGCGCGCCTCGACCTCGAGCCGGCGCTCATCGGCGGCGGTCAATCGCTCTTCGGCGCGGACGCGGGTTTCGCGGGAATCGGCCAGCGACTGGATGGCCGCGGTGGCGGCCTTGTCCAGCTCGGCCTGCTTGTTCTCGGCCTCCTGCAAACGGTCGGCGGCCGCCTTGCGCAAGGTCTCGGCCTCGGTCAGCTGCGACAGCAGCGCGCGCCGCCTGGCGTCGATCTCGTCGGGGGCGTCGGCCAGCGTTTCGCGCTCGGCCTCGGCCTCGGCCCAGCGCACGACCCGCGGGGGCCGCGGCGGGGGGGGGGTTTGGGGCCGCTGCCACCCGGTGAGGCGCTCGGCGCCGATGGCGTCGAGCCGGCGCGTGCGCGCCTCGGCTTCGCGGCGCAGGCCTTCATGGACGGCGCGCGCGTCGGCCAAGGTTGCGCGATCGCGGCTGACATTGGCGGCGGATTGTTCAAGCTGCAATTGCAGGTCGCCGAGATCGGGGGCGTCCTGCAGCAGCATTTCGGCCTCGGCGAAGGCGGCGGCCGTTTCTTCATGGCTGTCGACGATTCGCGCGCGCGCCTCGTCCAGGGCGGCGCGGCGGCTTGCCAGCTCGCCACCGGCCTTTTCGGCCTCGGCCAGCGCGCTGCGGGCGGCGTCCAGGCCGTGCTGGGCATCGCGCCCGGCCTGGCGGGCGTTGCGTTCGGCCTCGCTCGCCTCACGCAGCGCCTGTTCGGCCTGGGCAAGGGCAGCCTCTGCCTCACGCATCATCTGCGTCGCCTGCACCGCCTCGGCATCGAGCTCGGCCAGCCGGTTCTTCTGCGCCAGCCTCTGCGCGGCCGCGGTCGGTGCATCGGCGCTGGCGGTCAAGCCATCCCAACGCCACAGCGCGCCGTCACGGCTGACCAGCCGCTGGCCGGGGGCAAGCAGCGTCTGCAGGCGTTTGCCGTCCGCCGCATCGACGATGCCGATCTGCGCCAACCGGCGGGCAAGCTGCCAAGGCGCGCGCACCACGCTGGCGAGGCTCTTGAGGCCTTCCGGCAAAGCCGCATCGCCTGGTTCAACCTGGCTTTCGCCCCAATGCACCGGCGCGCTGCGGTCGAGCGGCACGTCGAGATCCTCGCCAAGCGCAGCACCGAGGGCCGTCTCATAGCCGCGTTCGACGCTGAGTTGCTCCAGTACCGACGGGAAAAGATCGCCGCTGGCGGCATTGAGGATCTTGGCCAGCGTGCGGGCTTCGGTCTCGATGCCGGCGAGTTCGGCCCTGGCATCCTGCAGCGGCGGACGGGCGGCACTCTCGGTGGCGCGCGCCTCGGCGACCGCCTGTTCGGCAGCAATGGCGCCGGCCTCGGCTTCCTCCAACCGGGCGAGCGCGTCCTCGACCAAAGCGCGCTTCTCGGCGGGATCGGGCAGGCCGGCGACTTTCGAGACGATCTCCGATAGCTCGCGGTCGACATCGGCCAGCTGGCGGGCAAAGCGATCGCGGCGTTCGGCGGTTTCGCGCAGCGTGCGCTCGATCTGGTTGCGCGAGGCGGCGGCCTCTGCTCGTTCGGCGGTCAGCGCCGCGAGCTTTGCTTCGCTTGTTATAAGCGTTGCGCCGGCCTGCTCGAAAGCGGCCCGCGTCGTGGCTTCGCGCTCGGCGGCGCCGGCATTGTCTGAGTTGAGCGTGGCTTCTTCCTCGCGCAGGCGCTCAAGAATATCCGCATTGTCGCGGACCATGCGCTCCTCGCGGGCGATGTCGCCGTCGAGCTGCTGCAGCCGGCGCTCGAGTTCGGCCTGGCGGGCGCGGATGCGGCCTGCCTCCTCCTCGATCTGCGCCTTGGCGATCGACAGGCGCTGGAAGGCGGCAGCCGCGGCGGCCTCGGCATCGCGCAGATCGGGCAGCCGGTGGGCACCGATGCCTTGCTCACGGGCGGCAGCCATCTGGGCGGCGGCGCGGTCGCCGACCAGAGCTGTGGCAACCGCCAATGCCGACCGCGCATCGCCCTCCTGGGTTTTGGCCAAGGTCCAGCGCAGATGCAAGAGCGTGGCTTCCGCCTTGCGGATATCGGCCGACAGGTTCTTGAAGCGCGATGCCTGGCGCGCCTGGCGCTTCAGGCTTTCGATCTGGCTTTCCAGTTCGCCGACGACGTCGTCCAGCCGTTCCAGATTCTGTTCGGCCGCCTTCAGCCGAAGCTCGGCCTCGTGACGGCGGGTGTGCAGGCCGGAAATGCCGGCGGCTTCTTCGAGCAGCGCGCGGCGCGCCTGCGGCTTGGCCTGGATCAGTTCGCCGATGCGGCCCTGTCCGACCATGGATGGCGAGCGCGCGCCGGTCGACTGGTCGGCGAACAGAAGCTGCACGTCCTTGGCGCGGGCTTCCTTGCCGTTGATGCGGTAGAGCGAGCCGGCTTCGCGCTCGATTCGGCGCGACACTTGCAATTCATCGGCGTCGTTGAAGGCGGCGGGCGCGGTCCGGTCGCTATTGTCGAGGAACAGCGTGACTTCGGCGGTGTTGCGGGCCGGGCGCGTTCCCGAGCCGGAAAAGATCACGTCGTCCATGCCGGACGCGCGCATGTTCTTGTATGAGCTTTCGCCCATCACCCAGCGCATCGCCTCGACAAGGTTCGACTTGCCGCAGCCATTCGGCCCGACAATGCCGGTCAGGCCGCGTTCGATGACGAACTCGCCGGGTTCGACGAAGGACTTGAAGCCGAGGAGGCGAAGGCGCGAAAACTTCATTCGCGCCTGCCTGGAAGGCACAAAGGTGCGCTGACGCCAAAGCGCAGTCGCTCCGGCGCCGCCTGGACGTCAGAGCAGAGGGTCGATGATGGCCGATATTTCCTCAATCGACATCGCACCTTTGTAGGTTTTCCCGTTGATGAAGAAGGTCGGTGTCGAGTCGACCTTGAATTCATCGGCGCCGCGCTTCTGGACCGATCTCACATCGTCCAGAAGTTTCTGGTCCGTCAAGCAGGCCTCGAAGGACTCCTGTGTAAAACCGGCGAGCTTGGAGATCTGCAGCAGCGCATCCTTGGTATTGTTGACGCCGACCCAGTTGGCCTGCTGCTTGAACAGCACGTCGACCATCGGGAAATAATTGTCCTTCGAACAGCGCGCCAGCATGAAACCGGCCTCGGCGCTCGGATCGAACGGGAATTCGCGCAGGATGTAACGCGCCTTGCCGGTGTCGATGTATTTGGTCTTCAACTCAGGGAAGGTGGTCGCCGCGAAATGCGCACAATGCGGGCAGGTCATCGAAGCATATTCGACGATGGTGACCTTGGCGTCATCCTTGCCGAGCTGCTTGTCGGGCAAAGCGCCGGGCTTCAGCAGTTCGGCCATGTCGACATTGCCGGAAGACTCCGGGACCTTGACGGCGGCCGGAGTGGCAGGCGTCGAAGCAGGCACCGCGGGAGCCGCAGGCTTCACATCCGCTGCTTTGGCATCCTCGCCTGAATCGCTGCATGCGGCGAGCATAGCCACTGCCGGAATGACGGCCAGCGAAGACAGGAGGTTTCTGCGGGACAAGCTACGGTTCATGCGAATCACCTGACTGTGGTTTGATTTTGCAACGCAAAGGCTAGAAAAGGCGAGAGTTGGCGGGAATTAAGGCATCGCCGTCCCCATTCCAATCGCCAAACTCTACATGCAGGATCACGAATGCGCGAGATAGATGACGCGTTCATGACCGACTGATTACCGGTTGATTACCTTGGCCGCTTCCTTTGGCCAAGAATTGTGGCGCCAAGACGCTCCAGCGAGGCGCGCAAGCCTTCATCCTCGATCTTGCCGACGGTATCGGACAATTTGGCCTTTTCGACAGAAGTCAGTGCTCTCGGCGTCGGTTTCGGCCGGGCTTTGTCCCTCAGCACCGGCTTTTGCACGATCCGGATCCTGCCGATCGCGTTGAAGCCGAGAAAGGCATTGACGCGGTTGATGATCTCGCCGGTCTCGTGCTGTAGGTGCAGCGCGGCCATGCCCTCGCAGGCGATGACCAGCACCGCCGGCTCGAACGGATCGTCCTCATGCATGCGGCGCGGCCACTGGATTTTTTCGGGGCGCGAATGGCCGGCGAGCCTGGGGCCGGCGATCTCTTCCCATGACTGCACCAGCCCGATCGAAATGCCGGCCCGCTTGCGCAGCACGGGGTCGAGGATCGCGGTCGCGAGATCGCTCACCGGAACGGGATTGCCGTAAGGCGTTCTCCCTGCCATGTACGTTCTCCAGCCACGCTCCTCACCAGCCTAGAGCCAGCCCGCGATCAATGGCACTGCACGAACAGACCCGCAAGGCCGCATCCGGACCAACTCTATCGGGAGAGATCGCCGCGCGTCTGCTTGCCTGGTACGACGCGCACCATCGCGAACTGCCGTGGCGGATCACGCCGCACGCCGCGGCCGGCGGTGCACGGCCGGACCCCTATCGCATCTGGCTTTCGGAAGTGATGCTGCAGCAGACCACGGTCGAAGCGGTAAAATCCTATTTTCGCGCCTTTGTCGAGAAATGGCCTGATGTGAAGGCGCTGGCGGCTGCGCCGGCCGAGGATGTGATGAAGGCCTGGGCCGGGCTCGGCTATTATTCACGGGCGCGCAACCTCAAGGCCTGCGCCGATCTGGTTGCGAGCCAGGGCGGCCGTTTTCCCGACAACGAAACGGGATTGAGGGAATTGCCGGGGATCGGCGCCTATACGGCGGCGGCGATCGCGGCGATCGCCTTCGACCGTCCGGCGGCGGTCGTCGACGGCAATGTCGAACGTGTCATCTCGCGGCTCTATTCGATCGCAACGCCGCTCAGCGAGGCAAAGCCTGAAATCCGCGCGCTCGTCGAAAGACTGGTTCCGCAGACAAGGCCGGGCGATTTCGCCCAGGCGATGATGGACCTCGGCGCTACGATCTGCGCGCCAAGACGGCCGCGCTGCATGCTATGCCCGGTGCGCGAGGATTGCAGCGCCATCCTGTCCGGCGACCCCGAGCGCTTCCCGGTCCGCCTGCCCAAGGTCGACAAACCACTCAGGCGGGGTGCCGCCTTCGTCGCCGAGCGCGGCGACGGCGCCATCCTGTTGCGCAAGCGGCCTGACAAGGGCCTGCTCGGCGGCATGACCGAGGTGCCGACCACAGGTTGGACAGCGCGGATCGACGGTGCAACCACTTCGGAGGCAGCGCCCTTCCCTGCGGACTGGCGGCGCGCCGGAGAGATCGCGCATGTCTTCACCCATTTCGCGCTCGAGCTCGAAGTTTTTCACGCTCAAGTGAAAAGTGATGCGCCGGAAGGGCATTTCTGGTCGCTGGCCCATGACATTTCCGGAGAAGCGCTGCCGACCGTCATGAAAAAGGTCATCGAAGCAGCGATACCGGGCGCAACCAAAAAGCACCGCCCGATTGACTAGCATTCGCTTTGAAAGGCCAGAAATGACTGAAATCCGCCATATCGTGTTCGACATCGGTCGCGTCTTGCTCCACTACGATCCGAACATTCCGTTCAGCCGCCTCATTCCCGATGCCGAAGAGCGCAAGTGGTTCTTCGACAATGTCTGCACGCATGACTGGAACATCGAGCAGGATCGTGGCCGGACGTGGGAAGAGGCGGAAGCGCTGCTGATCGCGGATTACCCGGATCATGCTGAAAACATTCGCAATTTCCGGCGCTATTGGAACGACATGGTGCCGCATGCCTATGAGGACAGCGTCGCCATCATGCTCGGCCTGATCGAGAGCGGCCGCGACGTGACCATGCTGACGAACTTCGCCGCCGACACGCTTGCCGAGGCAAGACTGCGCTTCGATTTCCTTAGCCGCCCGCGCGGCGTGACCGTGTCGGCCGATATCCGTGAGATCAAGCCCGACCGCGCCATCTACGACCATCACGTCGCCGCGTTCGGTCTCGAACCGTCAGCCACGCTGTTCATCGACGACAGCCCCAGAAATGTCGATGGCGCCAGGGCCGCCGGCTGGCAGTCGGTGCTGTTCACGGATGCAAAAACGCTCAAGGCGGACCTTGAGCGGTATGGCATCGCGACCTGAGCTACGCAGAGGGGTCGAGGTAGCGCTTTATGGCGCCCCCCTCTGCCCTGCCGGGCATCTCCCCCACGAGGGGGGAGATTGGCAGCCTCGCCGACGGCTCTTTCTTACAACGTTGAAGGTTGGCGAAAACAATGAAGCGCGCGATCTCCCCCCTCGTGGGGGAGATGGCCGGCAGGCCAGAGGGGGGCGCCGTAGGGCGCCGACCTTTATGTGGTAGCGTCAGGCCCCTGCCCGTTCCATGCCGAGCCTGGCGATGCGGCGCAGTTCGTCGATCGGGGTCAGGCCGCCCGAGCGCTCATAGTGCCAGAAGGTCCAGCCATTGCAGGCGTCCAGGCCCTGCACTTCGGCGCCGATCTTGTGGATCGAGCCGGCGCTGTCGCCGATCGCCACCGTGCCGTCGGCGCGTACCTTGGCCGACCAGCGCTTCTTGGCATCGTAAAGCGTGGCGCCGGGCTGCATAAGCCCGGTATCGATGAGGCTGACAAAGGCGACGCGCGGCTCGGCGCGCTTGCCGGTGAGCACGGTGAGATCGGCGCTTTCCAGCGGCCGCACGGCATCGATGCGCTCGTTGGCGGCCTCGATATAGACCTGTTCGCGCTCGATGCCGACGAAGTGACGGCCGAGCCGCTTGGCCACGGCGCCGGTGGTGCCGGAGCCGAAGAACGGGTCGAGCACGATGTCGCCCGGCTTGGTCGAAGCCATCATGATGCGGGCAAGCAGCGCTTCCGGCTTCTGCGTCGGATGCAGCTTGTCGCCATTGTCGTTCTTCAGCCGCTCGCCGCCGGTGCAGATCGGGAACAGCCAGTCGGAGCGCATCTGGATGTCGTCGTTCGATGCCTTCATGGCTTCGTAATTGAAGGTGTAGCCCTTGCCCTTCTGATCGCGCGAGGCCCAGATCATGGTCTCATGCGCGTTCTGGAAGCGGCGACCGCGGAAATTCGGCATTGGGTTGGTCTTGCGCCAGACGACATCGTTGAGAATCCAGAAGCCGAGATCCTGCATCTTGGCGCCGACGCGGAAGATGTTGTGATAGGAGCCGATGACCCAGATGGTGCCATTGGGCTTCAGCACGCGGCGCGCCGCCAGGAGCCAGGCGCGGGTGAAGGCGTCATAGGCCTCGAAGCTCTCGAACTGGTCCCAGTCGTCGTCGACGGCGTCGACCTTGGACTGGTCGGGCCGGTGCAAATCGCCGTCGAGCTGCAGATTGTAAGGCGGATCGGCGAAGATGACGTCGATGGATTTTTCCGGCAGCCGGTCGAGCACGGCGACGCAATCGCCCTTGAGGATCGTGTCCAGCCACTCGGATTGCTGGGGGGCGTGGGAGAGGTCGGCGAGAAGACGCACGGCAGACATTTTTACACCCAAGGCACGCGTTACTGTTTACTCCCCGTTATGGTTACCGATCAGCGTAAATATTCGGTGAAGGACGCAACAGGCCAGGCAGCCCTGAGGTCGTCAGTTTGCGCAGCCCGGCCCGTTGGTGTATGTCGCGCCGCTTGAGCCTTGCCGGGCCTCCATCACCCTCCCTCGTTCGGATTGCCATGCCCCAGCCAGACCTTGTCATCTTCGATTGCGACGGCGTGCTCGTCGATTCCGAAATCATCGCAGCCCGCGTCGAGGCCGAATTGCTGACCTTGGCCGGATATGAAATCTCGGCCGAGGAATACGCCGAAACCTATGCCGGACTGACCTTCAAGGACATCATGATGCGGGTCGAGGCAAAATCCGCGATCCCGTTCCAGGCCTCGATGATCGACCGGGCCGAAGAGCTCGTCGACCGCAAACTGCGCAGCGACGTGCGCGCCATCGACGGCGTGCGCGAGGCGGTCGCGGCGGTGACCGCGCCGCGCTGCGTCTGCTCGAACTCACGCTTGGAGCGGATCGAGTTCATGCTGGAGAAAGTGGGCCTGCTGCCGTTCTTCGCCGGCCGGATTTTTTCAGCGCTGGAAATACCAAGCAAGAAAACCAAGCCCGCGCCGGATGTGTTCCTGATTGCGGCGGAGCAACTCAACGCCGATCCGGCAAACACCTTCGTCATCGAGGATTCGGTGCACGGCGTCACCGGCGCCAGGGCCGCTGGCATGCGCGTGATCGGCTTCACCGGCGCCGCGCACAGCTATCCCGGCCATGCCGATGTGCTGACCGAAGCCGGCGCCGAAACCGTCATCCGCCGCTGGGCCGAACTGAAAAGTGTGATTGCCGCTCTGTCGGAGTGGTCGGACGCCTGAACCGATCAGTCCTTGGCTTTGGCCGACTTAGCCGGTTTCTTCTTAGCCCTGTTGTAGGCAATCGCGGCGCGGACGAGCGCTTTCAGCGCATCCGCATCGATCTCGTCGCCCTCCGACACATCGATGGCGCGCCACACCTTGCCGTTGAGCCCGTTGTTGAACAGCCTGTCGGGATCCGGCAGGTTGGCGCCGTGGGAAAAGGTCAGCTTCACCTTGTCCTTGTGGGCGTTGCCGACGGCGATCATGCCGTCGCGCGACCATACCGGGCTGCCCATCCACTTCCACTCCTCGATGATTTCCGGATCGGCATCGAGGATGGTCTTGCGCAGGCTGGCCAACGTCTTGCCCCGCCAATCGTCCAGCTCCCGGATTCGGGCATCTATCCGCTCGGAGGCAGAGGCGCCTCCCTCGTCCTTGCTCGACATACTGGTCTTCATGGTCTGCCTCCGTTCACATCTTCTCGCCGGGCAATCGGCTGGCCTGCTTCACCCAGGAGGCGAAGCGGGCTTCGTCGATCTCTTCGCCTTCATGGATGTCGAGATAGCGCACTTCCTTTTGCCTTGAACCGCCGGGAGGCACAGGATCGAGCGACGTGCCGCGAAAGTAGGCGACTTTGACGTATCTGGTGAAGCAATGCAGGCTGAGGAACCAACCCTCGCCCTCGATGCCATAGAACGGTGAGTTCCACTTCACCGCCTTGCAGACGCCGGGGACGGCGCTGACGATAAGTGCGTCGATCCGGCGCCCGACATCGCTTTTCCAGCCCGGCATGGCAGCAATATATGCCTGCACCGGAGCGTCCCCATAGGCCTTCGGGATCTGCGGGTTGCCGCCCGAAAGCAGGACCGGCTTTTCCGGCTTGTCTGGGGCCGGTTTTGCGACCTTCGATTTTCCCGGCGCCTTGGCCATGTCCTACCCTTGCGCGCCCTGCTCGCCACGCGATCTCGCGACGTAAGGCAGCACGAACATATAGAGGCCACTGAACAGCAGCAGGAAGAGCGGCAGCAGCGGCGAATAGACCACCCAGGCCGGAGGTTGCCCGAATGCCATGGTGATGAAATTGGCTGCCACGGTCAGCGTGAAGATGATCGACAGCCAACGATGGGTTTGACGTATCCATTTGCTCAAGTTCATCGCAACCCTCCTCTTGAAACCAGCGCCTACCAACGCGCCAGTTGGGTGATCTGGATGAGATTGCCGCAGCTGTCGTTGAGCTGGGCGATGGTCGAGCCGGTCACTTCTGTCGGCGCCATGGCGAACGCACCGCCGCGTCCCTTGATGCGCTCGTAATCACCCTTGACGTCGTCGGTGAACAGCATGAGCGCGGGCTGCCCCTGCTTGAAGATGGCCTGCTGGTAGGCCTTGGCGGCCGGGTTGTCGTTGAGCGCCAGCTGTAGCTCGGCTCCCTCGGGCTCATCGGGTGAGATGACGGTCAGCCAACGAAAAGCCCCATTGCTGAAATCGGCCTTCACAGCAAAGCCCAGCACGTCGGTGTAGAAGCGCAGTGCGTTGTCCTGATTGTCCACATAGACGCTGGTCAGCTTGATCTTCATCGATTTTCTCCTTTTTGCATTCGGTGCCCCGCGGTCAGGGCATGGCGCTGAAATTTGTGCCGGCAGGCCTCAATCCGGCTTCGCCAGAAGCTGCTCCAGCTTGGTGAGGAATTGCTGCCACCCGGCCCTGGCGCCGCCATAGGCCTGCTTCTGGCTCGGATGGAAGCCCGACTGCTCGACGCGCAGATGGGTCCCCGTGCTGGTGGGCGTGAGCGTGAACGTCACCACGCTCTTCAGATTGTAGGCGGCATCCTCATGGGCAAAATCCCAGCTGTAGGACAGCGTCCTGTTTTGCTCGATGGCCAGCACCTCGCAATCGAGCACGCCGCCCCAGTCGCCGCGAAGATTGAAACTGTGGCCGACGGCAAGCTTGAAATCGTTCTTCATGAGCCACTCCTCCATCAGATGCGGCTGCGTCAACGCGCGCCAGATCTTCTCCGCCGGCCACGATATGTCCCGCTCGACAACGACGGTGCGCAGTTCGGGATTGCTCACTGATCCATCCTTTTCAGCAGGTTCTCGAGATCATCGAAGCGGCTTTCCCAAAACCCGGTCATTTCACTCGTCCAGTCGGTCAGCGGACCAAGTGCCGCGGGCTGGGCGCTATAATGGGTCTGGCGTCCGGCGTGGCGGTCGCGCACCAGGCCGGCCAGCTTCAGGACGCCGAGATGCTTCGACACCGCCGGCTGCGAGACCCCGGACTGCGCCGTCAGCGCCCCCACTGTCTGCTCACCCTGGCGGCAAAGGCGTTCGAAGATGGCCCGCCGGGTCGGGTCGGCAAGCGTTCTGAACAGAGTATCGTGGGCGTCCGGCATCGGGATCAATAACCTGCGAGCTATTGATCGACGTATAACCGCCGAGATATGAATGAGTCAAGTGCGCTGGCGGAATGGGTCGAGATTTAAAGCGCAGACGCCACCTGCCCGCAGGCGCACACCTGCAGGGTTATGATCGGATCGTTTGGATCTTTCAAAGAGTTGACCCGCCACCGTCGCAGCAGCGACGGCGCGCAGGCAGCGCTTAGTTCGTCGCGGGAGCGCGCTTCTTTTTCTTGCCGGACTTCTTGTCCGCCGCCGCCGGCGCGGTGTCGTCATAGCCGGCATAGACAGTGTAATCCCGGGCGGAGGGTTCGGGCACGACGACGTTGGGATCGGTGAACACGAACTGGGTGGCGGTCGAGGGATCGCTGACCTGGATCTGATAGGGGTGGATCTGCGAGTAAAGCACGTCGGGGCCGTGCATCACGGCAATGCGGATCGGCATGGTGATGCTGCCGGGGGCGAACAGCGGTCCCGGCACGATCTTGCCGGCAACGCCAACCTTCATCGTCAACTGGCCGTTGGCACGGCTGCAATCGCGGCTCACATCGCTGATCGAGGCCTGGTAGATGATCTTGGCCGGATCCTTGTTCGGATCTACGATGGAGCCGTCAGGCGCCGTCTGCGCGGCGGCAGCGGCCTCGGCATCCTGTGTTGCATCAGCCTTTTTCTTTTTCGGCTGCGGCGCGCCCTTGGCGTAGGTATTGAAGTATGCGGTGCCGTCACGCACCGTCACTTTCGGGCAGTAGGCCTGCAACTGGCTGGCGAGAACCTTGGGATCCTGAGGCGGTATTGGCGCATTCGGGTCGGTCTTCTTGCCGAAACCGAGATTGAGGATGCCATTGTCGCTCGATTGGCAACCGGCGGCGGCAAGCATAAAGCCGGTGAGCGCCAGACCCGCGACAAAGCGACGGTTGAATTTATGAAACGCCATGAAACTGCACTTCCCTCTCGCAAAGTTGGTGACGTATAGCAACGCCACGGCAAAAATGCGACTGAGCCGGCTCGGAAAATTAACCAATTGCCGTGGATGAAACCGGCGGCAGCAATGGACCTTTGACGATGCGCTATGTGAGTACCCGCGGGGATGCGCCCGTGCTTGGATTTGCCGATGCGGTGCTGGCGGGGCTGGCCCGCGACGGCGGGCTTTATGTGCCGCAGACATGGCCGCAGTTTTCGGCAGCCGAGATCCGCGCCATGCGCGGCCTGCCCTATGCGGACCTCGCCATCCGCGTGCTGACGCCCTTCCTCGGCGGCGAGATCGCCGCACCCGTCTTCGAGCGCCTGGTGCGAGAAGCCTATGCCACCTTCCGCCACCGGGCCGTCTGCCCGCTGGTGCAGACCGGCGCCAACACGTTCATCCTCGAGCTCTTCCACGGTCCGACGCTGGCCTTCAAGGACGTTGCCATGCAGCTGCTTGCCCGGCTGATGGACCATGTACTGGCCGAGCGCGGCCAGCGCGCCACCATCGTCGGCGCGACCTCGGGTGACACTGGTGGCGCCGCCATCGATGCCTTCGCCGGCCGCGACCGAACTGACATTTTCGTGATGTTCCCGCATGGCCGCGTCTCGCCGGTGCAGCAGCGGCAGATGACGACATCGACGGCCGCCAACGTCCAGGCCCTGGCCATCGAAGGCAATTTCGACGATTGCCAGGGCCTGCTGAAGGATATGTTCAACGATCATGGTTTTCGTGATCGCGTGTCGCTATCGGGCGTTAATTCGATCAACTGGGCCCGCATCATGGCCCAGATCGTCTATTATTTTTCCTCGGCGCTTTCGCTCGGCGCGCCGGACAGGCCGGTCTCCTTTACCGTGCCGACCGGCAATTTCGGCGATGTTTTCGCCGGTTACGCCGCCAAGAAGATGGGCTTGCCGATCGAGCGGCTGATCGTCGCCACCAACGACAACGACATATTGGCGCGCACTTTCGCGACCGGTGAATACCGCACCAAGGGTGTGTTTGCGACGACGTCGCCATCGATGGACATCCAGGTATCGTCGAACTTCGAGCGACTGCTGTTCGAGGCCTGCGACCGTAACGCAGAGACGGTGCGGCGTTACATGGCCGGCCTCAAGCAATCCGGCGCCTTCACCATCGAAACCGCGGAAATCGACCGGATGCGGTCCGAATTCGACGCCGGACGCGCTGATATGGACGAGGTTGCCGCCACCATCCGTTCAACGCTCGAATCCAGCAATTATCTGCTCGATCCGCACACGGCCGCGGCCGTGCGTGTCGCCGCCGGCAAGGCTGACGGTGCAGTGCCGATGGTGGTGCTGGGCACGGCGCACCCGGCCAAGTTCCCGGCCGCGGTCGAAGCCGCCTGCGGCGTGTCGCCGGCCCTGCCCGCATGGCTGGGGTCCTTGATGTCAGCCGACGAAAAGTACACGGTACTTCCATCCGACCTGAAAATGGTGGAAGATTACGTGAGCCGCCACTCAAGGGCAGCGCGTTAGGGAGTACTTGCCATATGGGTGTTGAGGTAAGCCGTCTGTCGAACGGCCTGACAGTCGCCACCGAAACCCTTCCAAGCCTCGAATCCGTTGCCCTTGGCGCCTGGGTCAAGTCCGGCGCCCGCAATGAGCGTGACGACGAGCACGGAATGGCCCATCTGCTCGAGCATATGGCCTTCAAGGGTACGAAAAGGCGGACGGCCTTCGAGATCGCCTCGGAAATCGAGGATGTCGGCGGCGAGATCAATGCCGCCACATCAGTCGAGACGACGTCCTATTACGCCAGGGTGCTGTCCGACGATGTGCCGCTGGCGGTGGATATCCTTGCCGATATCCTGCAGGAGTCCGAATTCGACCCAGAGGAACTGGAGCGCGAGCAGCATGTGATCCTGCAGGAGATCGGCGCCGCGCACGACACGCCCGACGACATCGTCTTCGACCGTTTCACCGAGACCGCCTTCCGCCACCAGACGATCGGCCGCTCGATCCTCGGCACGCCGGAAACCGTCAAATCCTTCACCTCCAAACAGCTGCATGATTTCATAGAGCGCCAGTATGGCGCCGAGAAGATGGTGATCGTGGCGGCAGGCGACATTAAGCACGACAATTTCGTGCGCGAGGTCGAAAAGCAGCTCGGCGGTTTCCGCAGCAAGTCCGACAGCACGATGCCGCAATATGCGCAGTATGTCGGCGGCGATTTCCGCGAGGATCGCGACCTGATGGACGCGCAGATCGTGCTCGGCTTCGAAGGCCGAGCCTATCATGTGCGCGATTTCTACGCTTCGCAGGTGCTGTCGATGATCCTCGGCGGCGGCATGTCGTCCCGGCTGTTCCAGGAGGTCCGCGAAAAGCGTGGCCTGTGCTATTCGGTCTATGCCTTCCACTGGGGTTTTTCCGATACCGGCATCTTCGGCGTTCATGCCGCGACCGGGCAGAGCGACATTGCCGAACTGGTGCCGGTCATTATCGACGAGCTGCAGAAGGCCGGCGAGAATATCCTTCAGGAAGAGCTCGACCGCGCCCGCGCGCAATATCGCGCCGGCCTGATCATGTCGGCTGAAAGCCCGGCCAGCCGCGCCTCGCAGATCGCCAGGCAGCTGCTTCTGTTCGGTCGGCCGATCGCCAAGGAGGAATTGATGGAACGGCTGTCGGCGCTGACCGTCGAGCGGCTGACCGACCTTTCGTCCCGGCTGTTTTCGACCAAGCCGACGCTGACCGCGGTTGGACCGGTGGGTACGCTCGCGCCCTATGAGGCGATTCTCGATTCGCTTGCGGGCACGCACACCACGGCCCGCAAGCTCGCCGTCTAAGCCTTCAAGCGCCGGTGTTCGCGCTCCCTTTCTTTCGCCGTGACCTGCCGGCACTGAAAGGCGACCGGGTCATGCTGCGCGTGCCCTACACCAACGACTATCGCGAATGGTCAGCGGTGCGCGGCGAAAGCCGTGCCTTCCTCGAACCGTGGGAGCCGCGCTGGACGCCCGATGAACTCGACCGCACCGCCTGGCGGCTGCGCATCGGCCGCTACCGCGAAGACTATGCGCAGGGGACAGCCATCGCCTTCTTCATCTTCGAGAAGGCGAGCGGCAAGCTTGCCGGCGGCATTACGCTCGGCAATATCCGCCACGGCGTCTCGCAAAGCGGCCATGTCGGGTACTGGATCGGGGAGCGGTTTGGCGGCCGCGGCCTGATGACCGACGCGGTCAAGGTGGTCTGCCGCTTCGCCTTCGATACGCTGAGGTTGCACCGGATCGAAGCTGCCTGTATTCCCGACAATGTCCGGTCGATCCGCGTGCTTGAAAAAGCCGGATTCCGGCGCGAAGGACTTCTGCGATCCTACCTCAGGATCAACGGCATCTGGCAGGACCACTACCTCTACGCCCGGATCGCGGACGATCCGCCGGGCGCTGGAACGAAGGACTGATTTTTGACGAATTTCCTGCGAAACGGGTCGCTGTTGGCCTTTGTTCTGGCGGTTGTCGTCACGCTTTGCGCGGCGCTCCCGGCCTTCGCCGTCGAACCGATCAAGATTGCCCGCGACGATGTCGCGCTCGACCTGTCGCGCGCCGTCCAGATCTACGTCAATCAGGGCGAAAACTTCCAGGTGTCGACCGCGCCCGGTCCCGACGGCATCGTGCGGCGCATCGAGGTCGAGGCCAATGACGCGCGCTCGAGCGGCGACTGGGCGGTATTCGCGCTCGCCAACACCACCGACCAGCAGCTCGACCGGCTGATCGTGGCGCCGCATTTCCGGCTGGTGAATTCCGGCATCTTCTGGCCCGATCTCGGCGCCACCCGCATCGCCGCGATCACCCCCAGCGAGGGCTTCGCGCTCGACCGGCAGTCAAGCTCCGACGCCGACGTGTTCCGGGTGACGCTGAACCCGGGAACGGTGATCACCTTCATCGCCGAACTCGCCTCGCCGAAGCTGCCGCAGGTCTATCTATGGGAGCCGGAAGCCTACAAGGACTCGGTCAATTCCTATACGCTGTTCCGCGGCATCGTCATCGGCATCGCCGGGCTGCTGGCGCTCTTCCTGACCATCCTTTTCGTCGTCAAGGGAACCTCGATGTTTCCGGCGACAGCCGCACTTGCGTGGGCGGTACTTGCCTATATCTGCGTCGATTTCGGCTTTCTAAACAAGATCATAGAGATATCGCCCGGGAACGAGCAGATGTGGCGGGCGGGAACGGAGGTGGCGCTTGCGGCGACCTTCGTGGTGTTCCTGTTCGCCTATCTCAACCTCAACCGGTGGCACGGCCATTTCAGCTATGGCGCGCTGGTCTGGATCCTCGGCCTGGTGCTGATTGCGGGTGTGGCCATCATCGATCCGGCCGTCGCCGCCGGTATTGCCCGGCTGTCCTTCGCCGCCACCGCGCTGACCGGGCTTGGCCTCATCATCCTGCTCGGTCTTCGTGGTTATGACCGTGCGATCATGCTGGTGCCCAGTTGGGTGATGGTGCTGCTATGGCTATGCGGGTCGTGGATGGCGATCACCGGCATGCTCGACAACGACATCGCCCAGCCGGCATTGGGCGGCGGGCTGATCCTGATCATCCTTTTGATCGGCTTCACCGTCATGCAGCATGCCTTTGCCGGCGGCGCGCTGCATCAGGGCCTGTTCTCCGACCTCGAACGGCAGGCGCTGGCCGTAGCCGGCTCCGGCGACACGGTGTGGGACTGGGACGTGCTGCGCGACCGCGTCGTCACCAAGCCCGACGTCAGCATCCAGCTTGGCCTCGCTCCCAACAGCCTGGGGGGTGCGGCCCGCAACTGGCTGCCGGTGCTGCATGCCGACGACCGCGACACGTTCCGCACCACGCTCGACGTGGTGCTCGAACATCGGCGCGGCCGGGTCTCGCAGAATTTCCGCCTGCGCGGCGCCGACGGGCACTACCACTGGTTCTTGCTTCGGGCGCGGCCGGTGATCGGCTCGGATGGCGAAGTGATTCGCTGCGTCGGCACCATGGTCGACGTTACCGAGCAGAAAAAGTCCGAGGAAAGGCTGCTGCACGATGCCGTTCACGACAATCTGACCGGCCTGCCCAACCGCGAACTTCTGATGAACCGGCTGGAAGCCATCATCTCGATCGCGCGCACCGAAGAGAAGGTGCGCCCCACCGTCTTCGTCATCGACATCGACCGTTTCAAGCAGGTCAATGACGGGCTTGGCATCTCGGCCGGCGACACCATCCTGCTCACCATTGCGCGCCGCTTGCACCGGCTGTTGAAACCGAAGGATTCGCTGTCGCGCTTTGCCGGTGACCAGTTCGCCCTGATGCTGCTCTCCGAACAGGAACCCTCCCGCATCGCGGCGGTGGCAGACGCCATCAAGCACGCGATCAACAACCCGATCACCTTCGCCAAGCGCGAGATCGTGCTGACTGCCTCGATCGGCCTGATCACCTGGACCTCGGCGCAGACTTCGGCAGAAGACATGGTCAAGGACGCCGAGCTTGCCATGCACCAGGCCAAGCGCTTCGGCGGTGACAGGATCGAGCCGTTCCGGCCGGCCTTCCGCACCGTCGGCACCGACCGGCTGCAATTCGAATCCGATCTGCGCCGCGCCATCGAGCGGCGTGAGTTCACCCTTGCCTACCAGCCGATCGTACGGCTGGAGGACGGCAGCATTGCCGGCTTCGAGGCGCTGCTGAGGTGGGACCATCCGCGCCGCGGCATGATCCCGCCGGGCGATTTCATCCCGGTCGCCGAAAGCTGTGGCCTGATCGTGCAGCTTGGGCTGTTTGCCATGCAGCAGGCGGCCGAAGACCTCGCCGGTTGGCAAAAGCAGATCGGCGACACGCCGCTGTCGGTGTCGGTCAATCTGTCCAGTCGCCAGCTGATCCGCCGCGACCTGGTCAGCGATGTCCGCTCGGTCATCGCGCGCGCCAATCTGAAGCCGCGCTGCTTCCGGCTCGAACTTACCGAATCGCTGGTGATGGACAATCCAGAGCAAACCTCGCATGTGCTGACCAAGCTCAAGCAGCTCGGCATCGGCCTGTCGCTGGACGATTTCGGCACCGGCTATTCCTCGCTCGCCTATCTGACCCGCTTCCCCTTCGACACCATCAAGATCGACAAGAGCTTCGTCGACGACGCGACGCCGAAGCGGGCGGTGCTGCTCAAATCCATGGTCAACATGGCGCATGAACTCGGCCTGTCGGTGGTGGCCGAGGGCATTTCCGACGAAAGCGATGCGCTGGAACTGCGCCAGATGGGCTGCGAATATGTGCAAAGCTTCATGTTCGGCGCGCCGATGCCAGGCGACCAGGTGCTGAAGGCGTTGAAAGAGCAGTACCCGATGACGCAGGCGTGACGGGTGAGGCATGCGTCGTGCAGGCGCGTGGTTACATTGGAATGAACCCCTGAAGCGACCGCGCCTTCGTCATCCTAGGGCGAAGCAAGGAGCGCAGCGACGCGGCGCAGACCCTAGGATGGCGAAAGTGGCGGGCGGCTTCGGCTAGTCGCGAAGGTTCGGCGGAACGTCGGCGAAGGCGAGGCCTCAGGCGTGCCCCGCGGCCAGGCTCAAATGCGCCAGATCAATCCCGATCGATGCCAGGATGCGGTCGTACTTCCGCTCGATGTCGGCGTCGAACAGCAGCTCCGGCGTGGCCGGACAGGTCAGCCAGCCATTCTCGGCGATCTCGGTTTCCAGCTGGCCGGCGCCCCAGCCGGAATAGCCGAGCGCCATCAATGCGCGCCGCGGGCCGCGGCCGGACGAGATGGCGCGCAATATGTCGACCGTCGCGGTCAGGCAGATATCGTCGGAGACGGTGAGCGAGGATTCCACCCGGTAGTCGCCCGAGTGCAGGACGAAGCCGCGGCTGCGGTCGACGGGGCCGCCATTGCGCACGACGAAGTCGCGAGCCTGCGCCGGCAGCCTGATCGCCTCCTGCTCGTTCATGATGCCGAGCTGCACCAGAAGATCGGGAAACAGCATCTGCTGCGTCTGGTTGATGATCAGGCCCATGGCGCCTTCATCGCTGTGCGCACAGATGTAGATGACCGAGCGCGTGAAGCGATCGTCCTTCATGCCGGGCATGGCAATCAGAAACTGGTCGTCAAGAAAGCCGCGTCCACCGGCCGTCTTTTTGTGGCGCAACAAGTCCATGGACGGGAGCGTAACGCGTTTCCGGGACGCCGAAAAGATGCGCCGCGTGCGATTCGGCCAAAGCCCAACGGTTGGAACAACGGAATCTTGACTGCGAACTTTGCTCGGCCGATTGCTTGAATCCAACTGTTCCTTGCCCGAAGGTCACGCAAATATGATACGCAGAGCGCCATGAAAACATTGCGCGGCCATGAACTGACGATCAAATCAACGCCATGCAAAGCTTGAAAATCCTGCTGCTCGGCGCCGCCATCGGATGCGGAGCAGCTATTCCCGCCGCCGCCTCGTCTTCCGACTGGTACAACAGCGAAGGGGGCAAGGTGCGGCTGGTGACATCAGGCAAGGCCGACGAGGCAGGCCGCATCCATGGCGTGCTCGACATCGCGCTCAAGCCCGGCTGGAAGACCTATTGGCGTGATCCGGGCGACGCCGGCGTGCCGCCGCAGATCGACGTTTCGGCCAGCACCAACATCACCGATGCGGCGTTTTCCTTCCCGCCGCCGCAACGCCATGACGACGGCTACGGCAAATGGGCCGGCTACAACCATCCGGTCTCGCTGCCGGTGACATTCACTTTGTCGTCGCCTGGGGATGCGGCCGTCATCGATGCCGACATCTTTCTCGGCATCTGCGAGACGATCTGTGTTCCGGTGCAGACGCGACTGAGCGTCGATCCCGCCGCCGATCCCGACAATGCCGAGGATGCGGCGCTGGTGAAGGCGGCACTCGCCACCTTGCCCGCGCCTGCCAAGCCCGATTTCGGGATCAAGGTGCTGCCGGGCGACCATGAGACGCTGATCGTCGAGGCGACTTTTCCCGGCGATCCGGAGGCGGCGGATTTATTCGTCGCCGGGGGTCGCGACTATATGTTCGGGGCGCCTGCGCGCAACGAGAAGGACGGCCGGCTTGTGTTTACCATTCCGATCCTCGACCGGCCGTCGACGACACCGACCGATGGCGGGTTGTATTACACCCTGACAAGTGCCGAAGGCGCGGTCGAGGGCGTTCTGCCGTTTCCCTGATACCGACCCGATCCAGGCTTTCCCTTGATCCAGGCCTTGTCGGCGGTTGCGGGAGATGGCCGATTTCGCTATCGCAAGAAACCTTCCCTGCTTTTCACACGAGGACCATCATGACGATTGCCGTTGGCGACAAACTGCCCGATGCGACCTTCAAGGAAATGACCGCCGACGGCGCCAAGGTGATCACCTCGGCCGAGATTTTCGCGGGCAAGAAGGTCGTGCTGTTCGGTGTTCCAGGCGCCTTCACGCCGACCTGCAGCAACAATCATCTGCCGGGCTATCTCGAGAACCACGATGCCATCATGGCCCGCGGCGTCGACACCATCGCCGTCGTGTCCGTCAACGATGTCCATGTCATGGGCGCCTGGGCCAATTTCACCGGCGGTCAAGGCAAGATCCTCTATCTCGCCGACGGCAATGGCGACTTCGCCAAGTCGATCGGCCTCGACTCCGACTATTCCAGCGGCGGCATGGGATTGCGCTCGAAGCGCTTCTCGATGATCGTCGACAACGGCAAGGTCACGGCGCTCAATGTCGAGACCAAGCCAGGAGTCGACACATCGGGTGCCGCTCACATTCTGAGCCAGCTCTAAACCGCGGCGGCCGCCTCGGCTCATGAGCGCCATGGCCTGACGACCATGCGCTTCCAGCCGGATTGCCTGCTTTGGGGGACATCGACGATGTTTGACATCATCTGGCGCAGCATTGCGATTGGCATCGGCGCCACGGTGCTGATGGATCTTTGGGCGCTGTTCCTGCATCTGGCGCTCAGCCAGCCGCGGCCGAACTGGGGGCCGCCCGGCCGCTGGGTCTGGCACCTTAGGGAAGGCAAGGTTTTCCACGACGATATCGCCCAAGCCGCACCCTATGCGCATGAGCAGGCGCTGGGCTGGGCTTTCCACTATGTCACCGGCATCGTCTACGGCTTCATCCTGGTGGCGCTGGTGGGCAGGGCATGGCTGGACGCGCCGACCTTCCTGCCGGCCTTCATCCTCGGCATGGTCACCATCGGCGCCGGCTGGTTCCTGCTGGCGCCCGGCATGGGCGCCGGCTGGGCCGCCTCAAAGCGCCCCAACGCGATACAGATCCGCGCCTTCAACGTGATCTCGCACACGGTGTTCGCGCTCGGCCTCTACGGCACGGCCCTGCTGATCCGCTGAGGACGGGTTCTATCCGCTGGTCGCGCGCGGCTTCATCGCGGCTACGGTATCGATGATCTCCTGACATCCGCTTTAGCGCGGCGCCAGACTGTCTATCGGCCGCCATCCGTGGACGACGCGGCGCGTGCCGACATCATAGGCGAAGTAATTACCACCGCCGGCCGGCTGGTCCGCCGCGCGGCTGATTGCGCGGCCGCTGAGCGAGAGCAGCAGCAATGTTCCGACGCCGCCATGGCCGACGAAGGCAATGTCGCCGCCATCGGCAGCACCCAGCACCGTTTCGACCTCGCTGACAATGCGTTGCTGGGCATCGATGGCCCGCTCCCAGCCGCGGATGCTTTTGTGCGGGTCGGCGAAGAACTGGTCGGCGACCGCCTCGAACTCCGGCGGCGGCAGGAAGCCGGTTGCCGACCGATCGTTCTCATGCATGCGCTCCCTCACCTCGACCGCGAGGCCGAGGTGTTTGCCAAGAATCTCGGCGGTTTCGATCGCCTTGCGCTCGGCCGACGAGACGACACGGCGGATCGATCCGACCCATGGCTGATCGAGCATGGCTGATGCTCGCGCTCGTCCGATCTCGGATAGCCCCCAGTGCGGCACGGGAACGTTGGCATCGATCTGAACCTGGGGATGGGTGATGTAGTATACGATCGGCATGAGTGAGATCCCCTGCCGATAGCTTGAGCTCAATAGCTTTGGGTCGAGCGCCGTGCCCGTGGCGCCGGCTGCTTCTCGGATGCCGCCGGCTTCAGCGCCACTTTCGGCGCCGCAGGTTTGGCTGAGCCCCTCTTGAACGGCGCCATACCTTCCCTTGCGAGTTCGTCGGCGCGTTCGTTCTCGGTGTGGCCGGCATGGCCCTTGACCCAGTTCCAGGTCACCTTGTGGCGCCGATTGGCCTCATCCAGCGCCTGCCACAGTTCACCGTTCTTGACCGGCTTCCTGTCAGCGGTCTTCCAGCCGTTTTTCTTCCAGCCGTGGATCCATTTGGAGATACCGTCCATGACATATTTGCTGTCGGTGTGAAGCTCGACGGCGCACGGCTCCTTCAGCGCATTCAGCGCCGAGATGGCGGCCAGCAGCTCCATACGGTTATTGGTCGTCTCGGCCTCGCCGCCCGACAATTCCCTGGTCTTGCCGTTGAAGCGCAGGATGGCGCCCCAGCCGCCGGGACCGGGATTGCCCGAGCAGGCACCGTCGGTGAAGATTTCAACCTGCTTGGTCATGTCAGTCCGTATTCCGAAGGCGACTTGATCGCGCGGTGGAAGCGCATGCGGCGGATATATTCGGTCGGATCGCGCTTCATGACCAGCCCGCCGTCGGGAACGGTCAGCCAGTCATAGAGCCGGGTCAGCATAAAGCGCAGCGCCGAGCCGCGCGAAAGCATCGGCAGCGCTGCTTTCTCGCCCTCGCTCAAAGGCCGCACGCTCCGATAGCCGGCCAGCAGCGCCGTGCCTTTGGTCAGGTTGAAGGAGAAATCCTTCTCGAAACACCAGGCGTTGAGACAGGTGGCGACGTCATAGGCGTAGAGGTCGTGGCAGGCGAAATAGAAGTCGATGAGGCCGGACAGTTTCTCGCCGAGGAAGAAGACATTGTCGGGAAACAGATCGGCATGGATGATGCCGGCAGGAAGGCCCTGCGGCCAATGGCGTTCGAAATCCGCGAAATCGGCGTCGACCTCGGCCGCCAGTCCCGGCTCGACCTCGTCGGCTCGGTCGCGCGAGGCATCCCAGAGTTTGCGCCAGCCCTCGATGGCCAGTGCGTTGTTACGCGTCATCGCAAAATCCTGCCCGGCCAAATGCAGTGCGGCGAGGGACTTGCCGACCTCCGCGCAATGCGCCGCTGTCGGCCGCCGCAGCGACAGGCCTTCGAGGAAGGTGATGATGACCGCGGGACGGCCGGCCAGCGTGCCGATGACGGTGCCGTCATGCGCCGTCACCGGCAGCGGACAGGAAATGCCTTTGCGGGCGAGATGGCCCATCAGGCCGAGGAAGAACGGCAGGTCGGCCTTGTCGACGCGCTTCTCGTAGAGCGTCAGTATGTAAGAGCCGCTTGAGGTGTGCAGCAGGAAATTCGAATTCTCCGTGCCTTCGGCGATCCCCTTGTAGGACAAGAGTTCGCCGACCGGATATGCCCTCAGGAACGCGCCGAGTTCGCCCTCATTGACGTCGGTGTAGACCGCCATGGGCTGTTCACGCGGCTCCGTTGACGAAGGCCATGTCGGCCCGCGTCAGTTCGACATCGCGCAGAACCCGCATGACTGGAAAATCCTCCGTTTCGGTGGCGGTGATCGCCAGGTCGATGGTCACCTCGAAGCGCTGGCGGAAGGCATCGATGATCTCGTCGACGATGATCTCCGGCGCCGACGCGCCGGCAGACAGGCCGAGCGTCGAGATGTTTGTGACGTCATTCCACGGAATTTCGGCAGCGCGCTGTACGAGAAGCGACATGGTGGCGCCGGCGCGCTCCGCCACTTCCACAAGACGGCGCGAATTGGAGGAATTGGGCGCACCGACGATCAGGTAGAGATCGGCGCCGGCGGCGGTTTCCTTGACCGCTTCCTGGCGGTTGGTGGTGGCGTAGCAGATCGATTCGGCGGCCGGTGCATGCAGCTGCGGGAAGCGCTCCTGCAGCACCCGCAATATGCCGGCAGTGTCTTCGACCGACAACGTTGTCTGGCTGACGAAGCCGAGGGCTTCCGGGTCGGCGGGGACAAAGGTCGCAGCGTCGGCTTCGGTCTCGATCAGCGTGACGGCGCCTTCCGTCAACTGGCCCATGGTGCCGATCACTTCGGGATGGCCAGCATGGCCGATCAAAAGCACATGGCGGCCGAGCCGCTGATGGCGCATCGCCTGCTTGTGCACCTTGGAGACCAGCGGGCAGGTGGCGTCGAGATAGAAGAGCTCGCGTGCCTTGGCGTCGGCCGGCACCGATTTCGGCACGCCGTGGGCCGAGAAGACAACCGGCGACTTGCGGTGCTCGGCCGGGATTTCCGAGAGTTCCTCGATGAAAACCGCGCCAAGGCTTTGCAGGCCCTCGACGACATAGCGGTTGTGCACGATCTCGTGGCGGACATAGACCGGCGCGCCGTATTTCTTCAACGCCAGCACGACGATCTGGATCGCGCGGTCGACACCGGCGCAAAAGCCGCGCGGCTGGCAGAGCCGGATCGTCAGCGGTGGTTTTGTGGCGGTCTGCAGCATGATTCCAGATCGGTTGATCGTATCGTGACGCGAAATGAGGTGTGCACCCCTGCCCTGTCAAGGGCAGTTGGATCAGGTTGAATGGTCAACCTGATCTAACTCTTTGTTGGAGCATGATCTTGTCGGAAAACCGGGTCCCACTTTTCGGGATCATGCTCTGGATCATTCAGTCTTTGCCGGACGGCGCAGCCTGATGATCAGAACCGCGGCAAGAGCCGCCGCCAGGCCATACCAGGTGAAGGCATATTGCAGATGAGAATTCGGCAGGTCGATGATGGTGACGCCGCCGACCGGCAGCCCGCCCGGGTTCGGCGTCTTGTCGGCGTCGATGAAGATCGGCACCAGCACGGCGCCGGCCGGGAGGCCGGCACTCGCCGCCATCACGTCACGATCCTTCCAGTAGAAGATGTTCTTGGCCGCGTCATTGTCGGGCAGCATCATCGACGGCTTGGCCGGCAGCGGGTTGCGCGCCAGGCCGGAGACCGTGACCTTGCCGGTCACCTGCCCTTGCGGGCGCTTGGCGGCATCCTTGAGATCATAGGGAACGAAGCCGCGGTTGATCAGGATATAGCGGCCATCGTCGAGGGCCAGCGGGGTATAGACGTTGAAGCCGGCGTCGCCGTCCCAGGTGGCGTAGAAATGCCGCTCGCCGGAGTGCAGGAACGTCCCGCTGACAGTGACCGGCGTGTAGTCGACATCACCGGTGGCGGCGAATTCCTTCTCGACGTCTGCCAGCGGCCGCGGCGCTGAATGGGTGCGCTGGTCGATGGTCTGCAGAAGGGCTTCCTTCCAGTACAGGCGCTGCACCTGCCATGTGCCAAGCCCGAGCAGGATGACGAACACCACCAGGCCGAGGCCGAGCAGCAATGCCGTCTTCGGCCGCGAGCGGTCGGCGGGCTTGGTCAGCGCCTCGTTCATTGCCCCTGGTCCAGGCGGCCTTCGGCCGCCTTGTTGGCGTATTGAAGCGTCAGCAGCACACCCTTGATCAGCCTCAGCGCCGTCAGGCACAGCGCCACGGCCAGCGGTATCCAGATGATGAAATGCAGCCACAGCGGCGGGCTCAGCGTCACCTCCACCCACAGCGCCAGCCCGACGACGATGAAGCCGATGATCAGGATGACGAACACCGCCGGGCCGTCGCCGGCATCGGCGTAGGAATAGTCGAGGCCGCAATTGTTGCAGCGCTTGCCGACGGTGAGGAAGCCGGAAAACAGCCGTCCTTCGCCGCAGCGCGGGCAGCGTCCGTGCAGGCCGGCCGAGATCGGCTCGATGGGTGGCCAGATCGCCCTATCTTCACTCATGGATAGTCATGCTTTACGGCTCGATTTCGATCAGCGTTCCATCCGGCACCTAGTCCAGATTTGGTCCATGTCGCAGTCGGTAACCCCAATGCAGCCATCGGTCCAGTCGACCAATTGAAGCAGCCAGCCCGACCAGCCGAATCCGTTGGCCATTGATCGGCGCCGAAAAGACGAAAGGCGACCGCGTTGCCGCGACCGCCCTTCTGATTTGTCGGTTCGGTGAAAGCCGTCAGTGGCCTTCGATCACCGCCCCGACCGATCCCCAGACGTAGATCGATGCGAACAGGAACAGCCAGACCACGTCGACGAAGTGCCAGTACCAGGCAGCCGCCTCGAAGCCGAAATGCTGCTTGGGCGTGAAGTCGCCTTTCCAGGCGCGGATCAGGCAGACCAGGAGGAAGATGGTGCCGATGATGACGTGGAAGCCATGGAAGCCGGTCGCCATGAAGAAGGTGGCGCCGTAGATGGAATCCTTGAAGCCGAACGGAGCGTGCATGTACTCGTAGGCCTGCACCATGGTGAACAGCATGCCGAGGCCGACGGTCAGCACCAGGCCGTTGATCAGGCCCTTGCGGTCGCCATGGATGAGCGAATGGTGCGCCCATGTCACCGTGGTGCCCGACAGAAGCAGGATGATGGTGTTGTAGAGCGGCAGATGGAAGGGATCGAGGACTTCGAGACCCTTCGGCGGCCAGACGCCGCCAGTGAAAGCGGTGCGGGCGTAATTCTGCACTTCGCTCGGAAACAGGCTGGCATCGAAATAGGCCCAGAACCAGGCAACGAAGAACATCACTTCCGAAGCGATGAACATGATCATGCCGTAGCGCAGATGCAGCGACACGACGCGCGTGTGGTGGCCCTCATGCGCTTCCTTGATGGTGTCCGACCACCAGGCAAACATCGTGTAGAGGACGATGACCAGGCCGATGAAGAACAGCCATGGATTGGCGATGTTGTGGCCGAAAATCGGAAAATCGCCGTTCTTGAGATACTGCATCAGGGCGACGCCGCCGACTGCAGTCACCAGCGCGCCGATCGACCCCAGGAAGGGCCACGGGCTCGGGTTGACGAGATGGTAGTCGTGTTGTGGTTTTGCGTGCGCGTCTGCCATATCAACCCCCGAGATTTGCTTCGGTATCTGAAACTTTGCTGCTGCTGTTCGGCGTCGATGACGCCACCGGCTTGTTCTTTTGGACCGGGAACATGGTGTAGGACAGGGTGATCGTCTTCAAGTCCTTCAGTTCCGGCACGTTGACGATACCGGGATCCACATAGAACACGACCGGCATGTCCAGCGTCTCGCCGGGCTTCAGCGTCGTGTCGGTGAAGCAGAAACACTCGACCTTGTTGAAGTAGGGGCCCGCCAGTTCCGGCTGCACGTTGAAGGTGGCGCGGCCGGTAACGGCGCGGTCGAACTTATTGGTGGCGCTGTAATGCGCCTGCGTGGTCTCGCCGATCTTGATGGTGACCGAACGGGCGACCGGCTGAAACTGCCACGGAATGCCGTTGGTGTTGGCGTCGAAGCGCACGGTGATGTCACGGTCGAGGATGCGGCCGGCATATTGCTTTTCGGCGCGCTGCGTGGTGCCGCCATAGCCGGTGGCCTGGCAGAACATCTTGTAGAGCGGCACCGCGGCGTAGGCCATGCCGATCATGCCGCCGAAGAAGGCGACGCAGACGGCGGCGACGACGCGGTTGGTGTTCTTCTTCCTGGGATCGGTCACGGTCTGGCGGGTCATCATCGGCCTCATCCGGTATGGCCGAATTTCACGATGGTCGCGACGTAGAAGATGACGACCAGAATCGCCAGCGCGACGCCGATCGCCGCCGAACGGTTGCGCCGCGCCTTCTTCTGGCTTTCGGTCAGCGTGACCAGTTCAAGCTTCTTGTCGATCATGGTCATGCTCCACCGATGGCCAAAGCGCGACCGACGACACAGTCGGCAAGATAGATGGCGAAGATGGCGAAGAGGTAGAGCAGCGAATAGGCGAACAGAGCCTTGGCCGGCTTCATGACGCGGTCGCTATCGGTCATGCACAGCACTTTCCAGGCATACCAGACGAAGCCGGCGCCGAGAGCCACTGATGCGACGCCATAGAAGGCGGTAGTGAAACCGAGCACCCAGGGCAGCACACCGATCGGCGCCAGGATCAGGGCGTAGGCAAAGATCTGGCGGCGGGTCGAGGCCTGGCCGGCAACGTTCGGCATCATCGGGATGCCGGCCTTGGCGTAGTCGTCGGACTTGAACAGCGCCAGCGCCCAGAAGTGCGGCGGCGTCCACAGGAAGATGATCAGGAACAGGACGAGGCTTTCCAAGCTCACCGTTCCGGTCACCGCGGCCCAGCCGATGACCGGCGGGATGGCGCCGGCGGCACCGCCGATGACGATGTTCTGCGGCGTCGAGCGCTTCAGCCACATCGTGTAGACGACGGCGTAGAAGAAGATGGTGAAGGCAAGCAGCGCCGCCGACAGCCAGTTGACCAGTACGCCCAGCGTCATCACCGATAGCACCGAAAGCACAAGGCCGAAGCTCAGGGCTTCGCCGGGCAGGATGCGGCCGGAGGGTACCGGGCGGCAGGCGGTCCGGCTCATTACTGCGTCGATGTCGGCGTCGTACCACATGTTGAGCGCACCAGAGGCGCCGGCGCCGATGGCAATGGCCAGGATGGCGATCACCGCCAGCAGCGGGTTGATGGTCACGGGCGCAGCGACCATGCCGACAAAGGCCGTGAACACCACCAGCGACATGACGCGCGGCTTCAGCAGGGCGAAGAAATCGCCCGACGTGGCTTCCGACATGCGAAAGCCCGCTTCGTCAATCATTGGGTCGTCGACAAGGGCCATGCGTACATAAGTCCAATCATTCCGTTGGCCGAAACCGCCGGCGGGCCGGCGGTTTCGTATTCGGGCTGCCTTACTTGATCTTCGGCAGCTGTTCCCACTGGTGGAAGGGCGGCGGCGAAGGCAGCTGCCATTCGAGCGTCGTTGCACCCTCGCCCCACGGATTGGCGCCGGCGACGCGCTTCTTCTGGAAGGCCTCGAACACGCCATAGAGGAAGATCACCACGCCGACGGCCGATATATAGGAGCCGTAGGACGACACCATGTTCCAGCCGGCGAACGCGTCGGGATAGTCGATGGTGCGGCGCGGCATGCCGGCCAGGCCGAGGAAATGCTGCGGGAAGAAGATCAAATTGACGCCGACGAAGGTGACCCAGAAGTGGGTGTTGGCGATCACCGGCGAGTACATGTAGCCGGTCATCTTGGGGAACCAGTAGTACCAGCCGGCGAAGATGGCGAAGACCGCACCCAGCGACAGCACATAGTGGAAGTGGGCAATGACGAAATAGGTGTCATGCAGCGAGCGGTCGAGGCCGGCGTTGGCGAGCTGGACGCCGGTGACGCCGCCGACCGTGAACAGGAAGATGAAGCCCAGCGCCCACAGCATCGGCGTCTTGAACGAGATCGAGCCGCCCCACATCGTCGCGATCCAGGAGAAGATCTTCACGCCTGTCGGCACGGCGATGACCATGGTGGCAAAGACGAAGTAGCGCTGCGTGTCGAGCGACAGGCCGGTCGTGTACATGTGGTGCGCCCAGACGATGAAGCCGACGGCGCCGATCGCGACCATGGCGTAGGCCATGCCGAGATAGCCGAACACCGGCTTCTTCGAGAAGGTCGAGACGATGTGGCTGATGATGCCGAAGCCCGGCAGGATCAGGATGTACACTTCGGGGTGACCGAAGAACCAGAACAGATGCTGGAACAGGATCGGATCGCCGCCGCCATCCGGGGCGAAGAAGGTGGTGCCGAAATTGCGGTCGGTAAGCAGCATGGTGATGCCACCGGCCAGAACCGGAAGCGACAAGAGCAGCAGGAAGGCGGTGATCAGAACCGACCAGGCAAATAGCGGCATCTTGTGCAGCGTCATGCCCGGCGCGCGCATGTTGAAAATGGTGGTGATGAAGTTGATGGCGCCGAGGATCGAGGACGCGCCGGCAATGTGGATCGACAGGATCGCCAGATCCATGGCCGGCCCGGGCTGGCCGGAGGTCGACAGCGGCGGATAGAGAGTCCAGCCGCCGCCAACGCCATAGGCGCCGGGCGCGCTCGGCATGAAAGCCGAAGCGATGAGCAGCAGGAAGGCCGGCGGCAGCAGCCAGAACGAGATGTTGTTCATGCGCGGGAAGGCCATGTCAGGCGCGCCGATCATGATCGGCACCATCCAGTTGGCGAAGCCGCCGATCAGCGCCGGCATGACCATGAAGAAGATCATGATCAGCGCGTGCGCGGTGCCGAAGGCGTTGTACATGCTCTTGCCGCCGTCGATGGCGGCATCGCCGTTCATGCCATAGACCATCTGCGCCAGACCGGTGAAGATCTGGATGCCCGGCTCCTGCAGCTCCATGCGGATGACGACCGAAAGCGCGCCGCCGACGATGCCCGCGAAAATCGCGAAGATCAGGTAGAGCGTGCCGATGTCCTTGTGGTTGGTGGAGTACACCCACCGGACCCAGCCATGATAGGGCTTGTGGTCGTGGTCGTCGTGAGCTGCAGCTTCTGCCATGGTCGGCTCCGTTCCCTAATTCTTGCTAACCCGCGGCATCAATTGCCGGCGGCCGCTACCTTGTTGGTACCGTCGACCTCGGCCATCAGCGCCTTGTTGGCGCCGGGGAGGTCGGTCTTGGCTGCTGCCAGCCAGGTCTTGTACTGCGCATCGGACACGACGCGGACGGCGATCGGCATGAAGGCATGGTCCTTGCCGCAGAGCTGCGAGCACTGGCCGTAATAGATGCCTTCCTTTTCCGCCTTGAACCACGTCTCGTTGGTGCGGCCGGGAACCGCGTCCATCTTGATGCCGAAGGCCGGAACGGCAAAGGAATGGATCACGTCGGCTGCGGTAACCAGGACGCGCGTCATGGTGTTGACCGGCACGACCAGCTCGTTGTCGACCGCCAGCAGGCGCGGATAGACCTTGCGGTCTTCCTTGCCGATCGCGGCGCGGTCGGCATCCTGCAGGATGGCCGAGTTGAAGGAGAGCGTGTTCTCGGTCTGGTACTCATAGTCCCAGTTCCACTGATTGCCCGTCACCTTGACGGTCAGCTTGGCCTCTTCCGGCGGCGTGTACTGCGCCGTCAGCAGCTGGAACGAGGGAATGGCGATGAACAGCAGGACGACGACCGGCCCGACTGTCCAGATGATCTCGATCAGCGTGTTGTGGCTGGTCTTGGACGGAACCGGGTTTTTGCTGGCGCGGAACCTGAAGATGCACCAGGCGAGAAGCGCCAGAACCAAAGCGGTGATCGGGACGACGAACCACATCGTGTAATTCCCGAACCACTCGATCTGCCGCATCATGTCTGTCGCCGGCGGCTGAAAAGTCATCTCCCACGGCTGCGGCTGGGCCGCATGGGCGGAGGCACCGGCGAAAAATGCGGCGGCGGCGGCTGCCGTTGCCATCAATTTGGCGCTTGCTGGGAATTTTCTCATCGCCCTCTTCATCTCCCGGTTCCTCGCGATCGCGACGCAAGAATATCGAACAATGCCGGGATGGGAATCCCGGACAGTCCCAAGGGTGGTTCAAACCATACTCTATTTCCCTCCGCAAGAAAGGAGCGGGCGAAACCGTGCGGCATTTTTGCGCGCAAGTGCTGCCGCGCTGTTTCGACGGCCTCGTGCCCGCGCGGGTCGTCGACAGACAGGCTATGCGGGCTTGTGTCCGGAATGCGCCTGACGGTCGCAATTCGGGCGAATTTGCTAGGGAAAAGCGCATTATTGCGCCTGCCGGGGCTGACCGGCGGTCGCCCTATCCTTTACTTGGCCTTGGCGCGGCTTAAAGTGCCGTGATTCGCAATGGAGCCGTCATGACCTCTTGGCTTTCGAGAAACGCCTGGCATTCGAAGAGCGCCTGGCATTCGAAAAGCGCTTGGCTTTCGAGAAGCGGGGCGAAGGTCGTTTTTCTCGCCGCCCTGATCGGTATCGGCTCGTCCGCAACCGGCGTCGCCAATGCAGCGCAGCCCAGCGGCACGGTCAAGTCGACGCATGGCGCGTGGTCGATCATCTGCGACACGCCGGCCGGCGCCACCTCGGAACAATGCGTGATGATGCAGAACGTCGTTGCCGAGGATCGCCCGGAAATGGGACTGTCCGTCGTCGTCCTGCGCACCGCCGACAACAAGGCCGAGATCCTGCGCGTGCTGGCCCCGCTCGGCGTTTTGCTGCCCAATGGCCTGGGCCTCAATGTCGACGGCAAGGATATCGGCCGCGCCTATTTCGTGCGCTGCTTCCAGGATGGCTGCTATGCCGAGGTCATTCTCGAAAAGCCGCTGCTCGATACGCTGAAGACCGGGACGTCGGCCACCTTCATCGTCTTCCAGACGCCGGAAGAAGGCATCGGCATCCCTGTCGACCTCAAGGGCTTCGCCGACGGTTTTGCCGCCCTGCCCTGAGCTTGAACCCTTCACGGCCGACCAGGCCAATGAATGGAACAAGAAATACCGCTGGGTGAAGGCCTTTTCGGGTGACGGGTCGAACTTCAAGATGGATGTCATGTTCAGGGGCGGGGTTACCCGCTCCTACCTCGAAGAGCAGTTCTCGAACTGGGATTCCATGACCAGCGACATCAAAGCGTTCGTGGACGAGAAGTAGGGCCCTAAAGCGCGTCGCGCTGAAACGGATTCGTACGACGCGCTTTAGGTCTTTTTGATGCATGTCGTTGTCCCAGAACCGCGGCACACTTCTGGGCGACATGCATTAGCGCTCGACTGTCCGGCTGCGGATCGTCATTGCGGATTGTGCAGGCGCGTCTTCGCGCCTACATCGTGGCAACACCATTCCTCTTGTGAGCGGACCTGCCATGAACAGCCTGACCGGCCAATTCGACATTTCAGACGATCGCATCAAGCGGATCGTCGCCGACACACTGAACGGCGCCGATGATGGCGAACTGTTCCTCGAATACAGCGAGAGCGAAGCGCTGATGTTCGACAATGGCAGGCTGAAGACCGCCAATTTCAACACCGACCAGGGTTTTGGCCTGCGCGCCGTGGCCGGCGAGGCCAGCGGCTACGCCCATTCCAGCGATCTTTCCGAGGCGTCGCTGCTGCGCGCCGCAGACGCGGTCTCGACCGTCAAGGGCGGCTATTCCGGCACGCTTGCCGCGGCGCCCGCGCGCACCAACCGCCATCTCTATGGCGAGGAGAACCCGATCCCCTCGCCTTCCTTCGAGGTCAAGGCCAAGCTGTTGCAGGAAATCGACGCATGGCTGCGCGCCGAGGACCCGCGCGTGCGCCAGGTGACGGCCTCGCTCGCGGCGTCCTGGCAGCATGTCGAGATCGTGCGCGCCGACGGCCAGATGGTGCGCGACATCCGCCCGTTGGTCCGCATCAACGTTTCCGTCGTCGTCGGCGACGGCGACCGCCAGGAAAGCGGCTCCTATGGCATGGGCGGGCGCAAGGCATTCGGCGAGTTCCTGGTCGAGGACGCCTGGAAGCATGCTGCCAGGGAGGCGCTCAGGCAGGCGCTGGTCAATCTCGAAGCCATTCCCGCGCCGGCCGGAACGTTCGACATCGTTTTGTCCAGCGGCTGGCCGGGCGTGATGCTGCACGAAGCCGTCGGCCACGGGCTGGAGGGCGACTTCAACCGCAAGAAGACCTCCGCCTTTGCCGGCCTGCTCGGCCAGCAGGTCGCCGCCAAGGGCGTTACCGTGGTCGATGACGGCACCATGCCGGAGCGGCGAGGTTCGCTGACTGTCGACGATGAAGGCACGCCTTCGGCCCGCAATGTGCTGATCGAGGACGGCAAGCTTGTCGGCTACATGCAGGACCGCCAGAACGCCCGGCTGATGGGCATGAAAGCCACCGGAAACGGCCGGCGCGAAGGCTATGCGCACCAGCCGATGCCGCGCATGACCAACACCTATATGACGGCAGGCGACATGGAGCCGGACGAGATCATCGCCTCGGTCAAGAACGGCATCTATGCCGTATCCTTCGGCGGCGGCCAGGTCGACATCACCTCGGGCAAGTTCGTGTTCGGCTGCACCGAGGCCTACATGATCGAAAATGGCAAGGTGACGCAGCCGATCAAGGGCGCCATGCTGATCGGCAACGGACCGGACGCCATGCACCGTGTGTCGATGATCGGCAACGACATGAAGCTCGACACCGGCATCGGCATGTGCGGCAAGGCCGGACAAGGCGTGCCGGTCGGCGTCGGCCAGCCGCATCTCAGGATGAACCAGATGACGGTCGGCGGCACCAGGGTTTGAGGATACGAATCCGGTCGGCTTGAATACCTTCCGCGATAGGGCTATCTTACGTTCGTCTTACGCAAAGGTCCTTCGCGATGGCTGCGACCGAAAAACTTATAACGACCGTCTCGACCAAGGGACAGGTAATCCTGCCCAGCGCTATCCGCAAACGGAGGCACTGGGGCGCGGGCACGCGCCTGCAGGTCGAAGACACACCGGACGGTGTACTTTTGAGACCGGCGCCTGCCTTTGCCCCGACACGACCAGAAGATGTCTTTGGTGTCCTGCCGCACAGTGGCAGACCGAAGACCTTGGAGGAGATGGACGCGGCCGTCCTTGCTGAAGCACGGCGGCGCCATGCTCGCGATTGATACCAACGTTGTCGTCAGGTATCTGACGAACGACGATCCCGAGCAGTCCCCGCGAGCCCGGCGGCTGATCGACGGTCAGCCCGTTTTCGTCGCCGTCACGGTGATCCTGGAGGCTGAGTGGGTGCTGCGCAGCGGCTATGGTTATGATCAGGCCTCGATCGTCAATGCACTGCGGGTGTTCGGCGGGCTTCCCACTGTCGAGATGGAGGATGCTGCGATCGTCTCTTCCGCGGTCGATCTAGCCGAGACAGGAATGGATTTCGCCGATGCGCTCCATCTGGGCAAGTCCTCGCAATGCTCAGCATTTGTGTCCTTCGACCGTAAGTTCATCAAGGCCGCACAAGCGGCCGGGTACGAAAGCGTTCGCGAAGGCTAGTTTGCCAGCCGGCTACGTCTTGCGGGGGGCGGCAAACTCAAGCACGGCCTTGTGAAAATCGGCGGATTAACGTCGCCGTTTCGGCTTCTCCAGCAGCGCCACGGCCTCGACATGCGGCGACCACAGGAACTGGTCGATGGGCGTGACGCTCTTCAAGATGTAGCCGCCGTCGATCAGGATGCGCAGGTCGCGTGCCAGCGTCACCGGATTGCAGGAGACGGCGGCGACGAACGGCACATCCGAGCGGGCGATCTGCTTCGACTGGTCCTCGGCGCCGGCGCGCGGCGGGTCGAAGACGACGCCATCGAAAGCATTCAGCTCCTTGAATGTCAGCGGCCGCCGGAACAGGTCGCGGCGTTCGCAGGTTACCCGCTTCAGGCCGGTGGCGAAGCGCGATCCGCGGTCGAGCGCCGAAAGAGCTGCCGCGTCGCCTTCGACCGCGTGGACTTCGGATTTGGCCGCCAGCCGAAGCGCAAAGCTGCCGCAGCCGGCGAAAAGATCCGCGACTTTCCTGGCCCGTTTCAGGTGTCCGCCAACGATATCGGCCATCGTCTGCTCGGCGGCTTGCGTTGCCTGCAGGAAGGCGCCAGGCGGTATAGCGACAGCGACTGTGCCGAACATGACCACCGGCTTTTTCGGCTCGATGACAATCTCGTCGTCGATCGAAAGCCGGGCAAAGCCATTGGCCATGATGAAGTTGGAGGCGACCCGGCGCTGGTTCTCGCCCAGCTTGCCCGAGTCATAGACAGCGACGTCAAGCCCCGAGCCCGTCACAGTGACCGCCATCCGGAACGATTTGGTGGTGGCGCAAACCAGGTCGGCGACCGACCTCAAACGATCGAGCGCGGCAACGATCTCCGGCAGCGAGATCGGACATTCCTCGATGGGGATGATTTCCGGCGACAGATGGCGATGGAAGCCAAGCAGCATGCCTGTGTTGGCGCGCCTGGCGGCAAGCACGACGCGGCGGCGTGTGTGTGGCGCACACGGCACCAGGGCGCCGATGTCGCCGGCAATGCCTTTCAAGGCGTGCACGACCTTGTCGCGTTTCCATTGCTGGTAAGCGTCGGCTTGCAGATGCTGGACGGCGCAGCCGCCACATTCGGTGAAATGCCGGCAGGCCGGATCGATACGCAGCGGCGACGTCTCCAATACCGCCATCAGCATGGCGCGATCCCTCTCGCGCGCGGCGGTGACGGTCTCGCCGGGCAGGGTGAAGGGAATGAACAGCTCGCCGGTTTCCGTCTCGGCGACGCCGTCGCCCTGCGAACCCAGTCTCTTGATGGTGAAGCCCGTGCTCATCGGTCCTTGGTCCCGGCATCCTTGATCCCGGCATCCTTGATCCCGGCAAGCAGGAATTCGCGGTTGCCGTCGCCGCCTTCGATCGGCGACATGTGCAGACCCAATGTACGCCAGCCAGGGACGCCTTCGAGCCATTCCTGCAGCAAGCCGGCCACACGGGCGGCGTCATAAGGGTCTTTCAACAGACCGCCCTTGCCGATCGCCTCGCGGCCGGCCTCGAATTGCGGCTTGACCAGAAACACCGCACGAGCGCCGTCCCGTGCCAATGCCAACGCCGGTGGCATCGCCAGTTTCAACGAGATGAAGCTGACGTCGGAGACGATGAAATCCGGGATGCGGCCGCCGAGATCGGCAGCCGTGAGCTCGCGAGCGTTGAGGCCCTCGATAACCGTCACGCGCGGGTCGCCCGCAATGTCGGGATGCATCTGGCCGTGGCCGACATCGATGGCCGTGACATGGGCCGCGCCGCGTTCGAGCAGCACCTGGGTGAAGCCGCCCGTCGAGGCGCCGATATCGAGGGCTTCACTGCCCGCGGGATCGAGACCGAAATGGTCGAGCCCGGCAATCAGCTTCAGCGCCGCGCGTGAGACATAACCCTGCGCCGGGTCGTCGATGACGATGAGACAGTGCGGCAGAACCGTCTGGCCGGGCTTGCGGGCGACCACGCCGTCGACCGTCACGGTGCCGCGCTCGACCGCGTCGCGGGCGCGCGAGCGGCTCGCAAACAGGCCGCGCTGGACGAGCAATTCGTCGAGCCGCTGGCGTGTGCTGGCTGGCAGAGGGGAGTTCATCGGCCTTCATGGCGAAAGCCGGCCGCGAAGGCAAGGACATTGGCATAGGAGGACGTCGAGACCCGGGCCGCAAGCCAGTCCGCCCGGTTGAATAGCGCAGCCAGTCCGGCAAGATGTAGAGGCTCAGGCAATGCGGAGGAAGACGAATGCTGACGGGAACCTGCCATTGCGGCGCCGCCCACTGGACCCTGGAAGGCGATCCCGGCCCGATCACGGCCTGCAATTGCACGCTTTGCCGCCGCTATGGCACACTCTGGGCCTATGACTTTGTCGACGAGCGTATCCGGCTTGTGGGGCCTGTGCAGTCCTACACCCGCGCTGGCAAGGAGACGCCGTCGCTGGAAATACTGTTTTGCCCGACATGTGCCTGGTGTGCTTGCCTGGCGCGGTTTGCGCCGCAGCGACAGCGGCCGCACGCGGATCGCCGTCAATGTCAGGCTGGCACCGCCGGAGGCGGTCGCCGACCTGCCGATCGACCATTTCGACGGGCTGGACACTTATGACGACCTGCCGCGCGATGGGCGCTGCGTGCGCGATATGTGGTTTTAGAAGATCGTCCGTGAGACCTGCCGTTCAACGGCCGGCATCAGGCCGTCGCTTCCGTCATCTGAAGCCTGCTTGCGCGGGCGCTCGACAGCAACGACTGGTGCGTCCGGCACGACGACAAGCTGCGGCACCTGCTTGTAGGAAAAAGCGCCCCTGATATCGCCCATCTTGCGGGCGACGATGCCTGCCACCGCCTGTTCGAGCTTGCGGTCATAGCGCGTCTCGGCCATGGCCGGCGCGGCGATGACGGCCAAAAGGGCCGCGCCGCACAGAAGCGTTCGCATTGTTTTTAACTCCCTGCCTGGAGAGTTCTAGCAGGGCGGCGTTGAAAAACGGCCAAAAGAGACGGTAAGCGAAACGCCAAAGAGAAGCGTTAACAAAGTGTCAGGCTTGCTCAGGCAACTGCTTCAGCTGCGTGAGGTTTGATTCAGGCGCGCTGCGCGCGCGCGGAATGGCCGAGCGCGACGAACACGGTGCGCACGATGCCGGCCGCGTCGAGCCCGGCATCGGCATACATTTTTTCCGGCTTGGCGTGGTCGGTGAACTCGTCCGGCAGCACCAGCGGCCGAACTTTCAGACCGCTTTCCAGCAAGCCTTCATGGGCGAGGAACTGCAGCACGTGGCTGGCGAAACCGCCGACAGCCCCCTCTTCCACCGTCACCAGCACTTCGTGCGAGCGGGCGAGACGGCGGATCAAATCCTCGTCCAGCGGCTTGGCGAAACGGGCGTCCGCAACCGTCGTCGAAAGCCCTGCCGCGCCGAGTTCCTCGGCCGCCAGCAGACAGTCCTGCAGTCTTGTGCCAAAGGACAGAAGCGCCACCTTGGTGCCTTCCCTGACGATGCGGCCCTTGCCAATTTCGAGCACCGAGCCGCGCTCCGGCATGTCGACGCCGACGCCATTGCCGCGCGGATAGCGGAAGGCGATCGGGCCTTCGTCATAATAGGCGGCGGTGCGCACCATGTGGCGAAGCTCCGCCTCGTCGGCGGCCGCCATCACCACGAAGCCCGGCAGCGTCGCCAGGAAGGTGGTGTCGAAGGCGCCGCAATGAGTGGCGCCGTCGGCGCCGACGAAACCGGCGCGGTCGATCGGGAAACGCACCGGCAGTTTCTGGATCGCCACATCATGGACGACCTGATCGTAGGCGCGCTGCAGGAAGGTCGAATAGATGGCGGCGAAGGGCTTGTAGCCCTCGCTGGCGAGGCCGGCGGCGAAGGTCACGGCATGTTGCTCGGCAATGCCGACATCGAAGGTCCGGGTCGGAAACGCTTCGCCGAACAAATCGAGGCCGGTGCCGTTCGGCATGGCGGCGGTGACGGCGACGATACGTTCGTCCAGGCGGGCTTCCTGGACCAGGCTTTCGGCAAACACCTTGGTGTAGGCCGGCGCATTGGCCGGGGCCTTGGTCTGCGCGCCGGTGATGACGTCGAACTTGTTCACGCCATGATATTTGTCGGCCGCAGCCTCGGCCGGCGCGTAGCCCTTGCCCTTCTGGGTCACGACATGGATCAGCACCGGACCGTCGGCATGGTCGCGGACGTTCTTCAGCACCGGGATCAGATGCTCGAGATTGTGGCCGTCGATCGGGCCGATATGGTAGAAGCCAAGCTCCTCGAACAGCGTGCCGCCGGTGACGTAGCCGCGCGCATGCTCGACCGCCCGCTTGATGGCGCGGTCGGCGCGCTTGCCGAGATAGGAGGTCAGCTTCTTGCCGAAATCGCGCAGGCCAAGATAGGTCTTGCCCGACGCGAGCCGCGCCAGATAGGCGCTCATGGCGCCGGTCGGCGGCGCGATAGACATGTCGTTGTCGTTGAGGATGACGATCAGCCGGGCATCAAGCGCGCCGGCATTGTTCATGGCTTCATAGGCCATGCCGGCGGACATGGCGCCGTCGCCAATGACGGCAATGACATTGTTGTGGCCGCCGGAGAGGTCGCGCGCCATGGCCATGCCGAGGCCAGCGGAAATGGAGGTCGAGGAGTGCGCGGCGCCGAACGGGTCGTATTCGCTCTCGGCGCGACGGGTGAAGCCGGACAGGCCGCCCTCCTGGCGCAGCGTGCGGATGCGGTCGCGGCGGCCGGTCAGGATCTTGTGCGGATAGGCCTGGTGGCCGACATCCCAGATCACGCGGTCTTCCGGCGTGTTGAAGACATAGTGCAGCGCCACCGTCAGTTCGACGACACCGAGGCCGGCGCCGAGATGCCCGCCCGTATGCGAGACGGCATCGATCAGCTCGGCGCGCAGCTCCGAGGCCAGCTGCGGCAGCTCGCTTTCGTCAAGCTTCTTCAGGTCGGCTGGAATGCGGACCTTGTCGAGAAGCGGCGTATGCAGCGTTGCGTTCACTGTTAAAGGGCCTGCTCAGCTATGATGCGCGTCGATCATGGCGAAATATGCCTGCGTCGCCGGAATGTAAATGCGTGTCAGTGACGCGGGTGATGCTGACGTTAATTGTCCGGTAACGGAATGAACTCTTCCTCGTCTCCGGGAACGATATCGAAGCGGCCCGTCTTCCATTCCTGCTTGGCCTGTTCGATGCGTTCCTTCGACGACGAGACGAAGTTCCACCAGATGTGGCGCGGGGAGCCGAGCGAAGCGCCGCCGAAGAGCATGAAATGGGCGCCGCGCTCGGACGACACGACGATCTCGTCGCCAGGCCGGAACACCAGCAGCCGTTCGGCCGGAAAGCGGTCGCCCGAGATCGAGACATCGCCGTCCAGCGTGTAGATGGCGCGTTCCTCGGCGTCGGCGGGAATTTTGACGCTGGCGCCGGGCGCCAGCCTCAGATCGGCGTAGAGCGTCTCGGTGTCGGCTCTTACCGGCGAGCGCAGTCCCTGGAAATCGCCGATCACCACGCGGCCGGAAACACCTTCGGCGTCGATCTCGGGCAGAAGGAGCGCGGCCGTGTTCTCGAACACCGGCGCCACTTCCTCCTTGCCGTCGGGCAAAGCCAGCCATGTCTGCAGGCCGGAGACCGACATCGGCGCGCCGCGCAGTTCTTCGGGCGTGCGCTCGGAATGGACAATGCCGCGGCCGGCGGTCATCAAATTCACGTCGCCGGGCTGGATGACCATCTCGGTGCCGAGCGAATCGCGGTGCCTGATATTGCCGTCGAACAGATAGGTGACGGTGGAAAGCCCGATATGCGGGTGCGGGCGCACATCCATCGCCTGGCCGGCGCGCAAGATCGCCGGCCCCATGCGGTCGAAGAAGATGAAGGGACCGACCAGCCGCCGCTTTGCCGTCGGCAGAGCGCGACGAACCTGGAAGCCGCCAATGTCCTTGGCGTTTGGAATGACCATGAGCTCGATCTGGTCGCTGGCGAAGGCATCGCCAGGCTCAGGGTCCTTGCCGGGGAAGAAACTCATCTGGATGTCCTCAGGCGAAGCGGAGCGCCGATTTGGCTTTTGCCTTGGCCGCCACCTCCTCACGATTGCGCGGATGATGCGTGGTTTCCAGCGAATGCAGCAATTCATGCGCCGATTCGGCGATCGCCTCGACGGCACGGTCGAAGGCTGCCTGGTTGCGCTGCGAGGGGCGCGTCGTTCCGCTCAGTTTGCGCACGAATTGAAGGGCGGCGTCGCGGATCTCGTCATGGGTCGCCGGCGGCTCGAAATTGAACAGGGTCTTGATGTTTCTGCACATGCTTGAACTCCTATCTGCTTTATGCCCGCCCCATTCCACTACTCCGCGTCGAGCGGCTCCGTTCCCACCGGTTTGCCATCACGCGACAGCCTGATCTTCTCGACCTTGTCTTCGGCCGCCTTCAGCAGCCGGTCGCAATGGGCCTTCAGCGCCTCGCCGCGCTCATAGATCTTGATCGATTGGTCGAGCGGCACGTCGCCGCGTTCCAGATCATCGACGATCTTTTCCAGCGCGTCGAGTGCCTGCTCGAAGCTCATCGCCTTCACGTCTTCATTTGCTTCGCCAGCCATACTTTACCCCTTCATCAGCCGCCCGACATGGGCGGCGACCGAAAATGCCAGTCCCTGCAGATCGTAGCCGCCCTCAAGCAGGCTGACGAGCCGGTTGCCGCTGTGGCGCCCGGCGCGTTCCAGCAACTGGCCTGTCGCCCAGTCGAAATCGTCCTCGCTGAGGTTGATCTCGGCCAGCGGGTCGCGATGGTGAGCGTCGAAGCCTGCGGAAATGATGATCAGATCGGGCGCGAAATTGTCGAGTGCCGGAAGGACGCGCGACAGCAAGGCATCGCGAAACATGTCCGAGCCGGTCTGCGGCGCCAGCGGCGCGTTGACGATGTTGCCGGCGCCGGTTTCGTTTTTAGCCCCGGTGCCGGGATAGAGCGGCATCTGGTGCGTCGAACAATAGAGCACCGAGGGATCGTCCCAGAAAATGTCCTGCGTGCCATTGCCGTGATGCACGTCCCAGTCGACGATGGCGACACGCTCGGCGCCGTGTTTCTTCTGCGCGTAGCGGGCCGCGATCGCCGCGGTGTTGAACAGGCAAAAGCCCATGGCCGTGGTCTTTTCGGCATGATGGCCGGGCGGACGCGCGGCGACGAAGGCATTGGCAACGCTGCCCTCGAAAACATCGTCGACGGCAGCGTTGGCCGCACCGATGGCAGTGAGCACCGCCTGCCAGCTTTTCGGGCTGGCGCTCGTGTCGGCGTCGATCGAGGCAATGCCGCTTTCAGGGATCGCGGCGCGGACGCGGGCGACGAAATCCTCGGGGTGGGCGTAGAGGATTGTGGCCTCGTCGCCTTGCGGCGCCGTTACCCGATCGAGTGCGGTGAAGGCCTCGTCGTCGAGCACGCGCTCGATAGCGCGCAAGCGGTCCGGCCGCTCCGGATGACCGGGGGGCGTCAGATGTTCGAGGAAGATCGGATGGGTGTAGAGCCTGGTGACCATGACCCGATATAGGCGCGCCCGGCCGCTTTGACCATGGTTTGACGCCGCACCGCCCCGACGTTCAACAGGGATTACACCCCGGGCGCCGGCTGCGTCCAGCGCGAGCCGCCGAAGGAGGCCAGCGCCTTATCCCTGAGTTCCCTGAACTTGGACGACCCCTCGGCCAGCCGCTGGTCCCATTCGGCGTTCGGCACCTGGCCTTCGATGGTCTTGAAATAGACCTGCATCAGGCAGGCTATGGCGAAGGGTTCGATGAAGGCCGCCTTGAAGGCCCAGGCAAGGAGGATGGCGAGCACGAAGGCCCAGCCGCCGAGCTGCCCCGGAATGAACCACATGATGGCGGCGGCCGGCGCCAGCATCAAAAGGAAGATGACGAAGGACACACCCCACATGATGACCGCCAGCCAGATGGCGTTCTTGACCATGGTCTTGCCGTTCTGGGCGTAGAGCACGACGCCTTGCCGGGCTGTCTCGAAGGGCGATGATGAATTGATGCGGATGTTGTAGCCGAGGATGATCTCGTCGACATAGGTCAGCGACAGGCGGATGACCGTATTGATGAAAGCGATCAGGCCGCCGAGACCCGGAATGGGCAGGAAGGCGGCGATGCCGCCGATCAGGCCGGTGATGGCGCGGATGGCGCCCTTGACCAGCTGGTCGACCACGAAAAGGATGTTGGCCTCGGCGAAACGCTCCTTCACCACGTCCTTGGCGTAGGCGATCTGGTCCTGCCCATTGGGAACGTCCCGGCCATCGATCAAATGGACCATGACGGCGATATGGCCGGCCTTGACGACATAGAGGATGTATTCGCGGATCCAGTACAGCGCGATCGAAACGACGCCGATGCCGACGATGCCGCCCCAGAGCGCAAAAGACAGCGGCCCGTCGGGATCGGTGGAGATGTGGCCGACGCCATAGCCGACCGAGGCGCCGCTGCCGGTCGCCACGATGTAGGCGAGCGTAATGCCGAAATAGACGATCATGCGAAAGACGATGAATGGCCATGTCCTGATCATGATGGACACCGACCTGCCGATTTCGAAATCCCACATGCGCCCGAATCTCCCCTCAGAGATGGACGGCGAGGATGAACCCGGGCCGGGAATTGTCAATCTCGGCAATGCCGGGGATCGGCTGGCGAGATTTCAGACCGGCTGCGAGTCCTGCTTTTTAAGCAAGCCTTCAAGCAACTGCTGGAAGGCCGCCACCACGGTCTTCGACGTGGCTTCGGGGTCGTTCGAATTGGCGATGCGCTGTGCCGCCTGGCTGCTGGCGCCGTTGATCAGCCGGGCGGCGGTTTCGGGGTCGACGCCGGGGACGACCACCCCCTCCTGCTGCAGAGCCGTCAGATGATCGGTCATTGAACCGACGCAGGCATTGGCATTCGGCCATTGCGCCGGATCGCCGAGCACAGCCGGACCGTCGCGAAACATGATGCGCTGGATTTCCGGCTCCAGCGCCATCTCGATATAGGTCGTGCATTCGTCGACGAAACGCTGCCAGCGGCTTGGCGCCCGCGACGCAATCTCATGGATGCGGACGGCCATCTCGCCATCGATTTCGGCGATGACAGCCTGCAGCAGGCCCTTCTTGTCGCCGAAATGATGGTAGAGCGCGCCGCGGGTCAGCCCGGCCGAGGCGGTGAAGTCGTCCATCGACGCCTCGGCATAGCCGATTGTGCCGAAAGCGTGGCGGGCCGCCGTGATCAGCTTGGCGCGCGTTTCGGCAATCATCTCCTTGCGGGGTCTGTGCATGGTTCTGGCCTTATTCACATACGCTTCGTATGCCAATTGACATACGCGGCGTATCGACTACCTATATTCATACGGACCGTATGTAATTGTCGAATTGGCCTTTGTCGAGGAACCAGCCATGCAAAACCCATACTCGGAAATCTTTGGTGCCCCTGGAGCCAAGGGGTTTGCCGCCGCGGGCTTCCTCGCGCGGCTGCCGATCGCCATGGCGCCGATCGGCATCGTGGCCATGCTCTCGCAGACGCGTGGCGAATACTGGCTGGCGGGAGCTGTCTCGGCGACGTTCGCGCTGAGCAACGCTTTCGTGGCGCCGCAGATATCACGGCTGGTCGATCGCCTCGGCCAGACGCGGATCGTGATTCCGACCACCATCCTCACCGTGCTCGCCTTCGCGGTGCTGATTGCCGCAGCCAATCAGGACTGGCCGGTGTGGACGCTGTTTGTGTCGGCACTGGCGGCCGCCGCCATGCCCAGCATGCCGGCGATGGTGCGCGCGCGCTGGACCGAGATTTTTCGCGGCCGGCCGCAGATGAACACCGCATTCGCCTTCGAATCGGCGGCGGACGAACTCGTCTACATTGCAGGCGCATCGCTGTCGGTGGGCTTGAGTGCCGCTCTGTTCCCGGAAGCCGGTGTCCTGGTCAGCACGCTATTCCTCGCCCTTGGCTCGGCAGCCTTCATCCTGCAGCGTTCGACCGAACCACAAGTGCGGCCGGTGAATCATGTCTCGAGCGGCTCGGCAATCCGGCTCAGGTCGGTGCAGATCATCACCTTCGCCCTGATCTTCGTCGGCGCCACCTTCGCGACCACGGAAGTGAGCACGGTGGCGATCACCAAGGAACTCGGCCAGCCGGGCGCCGCCAGCCTCGTCATCGGCGTCTATGCGCTGGGATCGTTCGTGCTCGGCCTTATCGTCGGCGCGCTCAACCTGAAAGCGCCGCTGCAGCGCCAGTTGGCCCTCGCGGTCGCCCTCGTTGCGCTCGGCACGCTGCTGCCGCTCACCGCCGACACGGTGCCGCTGCTGGCGCTGACCGTTTTCATCAGCGGCGTGGCGATCTCGCCAACCTTCATCACCGCCTTCGGCCTGATCGAACGCCACGTGCCGGAAGCGATGCTGACCGAAGGCATCACCTGGGTGATGACAGGCATCGGCATCGGCATGGCGCTCGGTTCGTTTGCCGCCGGTGCGGTGGTGGATGAATTCGGCGCCCGCAACGGGTTCTGGGTCTCGGTGGCGGCCGGCGTCATCGCATTGGTGACGGTGTTGCTGGGCCAGCGCAGCCTGGCCACCCGCGCCTGCGAGCTGGACGGCTGCGGTGCAGCCGCCGTTCCCGCGGAATAAACGCACAAGCGTCCGGTCGGGAACGCGGATCGGACGCAGCTTCTCCAAAGGAGCGCGGCTCCCTACGACTGTTCAAGCCTCTTGCGGATCTCGTTTCCATCGAGAACGACAACAGGACTTCCCAGTGTCTCAACCATATCCGGGTTCAGATGGGGTATGGTTTCAGCGCGCCCGACCATCGGCGGACATTCTCCGGCGCAATACACGACCGAGCTGGTGACACGCAGGATTTTCCACAGCGCTTCGTAGAGGCGCGGATCGTCGGGCGGCCGCGCGACGGTGAAGCCTGAACATCGCGAGGCATCGCCGGGGTCGAAATTGAGATAGAGGTCGGCCGACGACGCATCGTCATAGGCGACGACCCAGCAGGTGAATTCAGGTTCACGCCTGGTGACGAACGGCGCGAAGGCATCCTCGACGATCGATGTGGGGAAGTAGCTCTCTTCGCCATCTTCAAAGCAATTGAGATAGGCCTCGAAGCTCATCCGACCGCCCCCTGTCCCCTAGAAAATCTCGGTCTTGGCGATATGAATGCCAAAGCCCTCAAGCCCGACATAGTGGCGTTCGCGCGAGGCGATCAAATTGATCGAGGAGATGCCGAGATCCTTGAGAATCTGCGCGCCGAGGCCGATTTCTCGCCACTCGTTCTCACGGCGGCGGGCCTCTTCGTGGTCCTCACGGTCGGCACTCATCGGCCGGTTGCGCTCCTGATGGGCGACGCCGACCGAACCCTCTCGGAGGTAAACGATGACGCCGCGCTTGCGTTCGCCCATCGCCTTCATAATGGCGTCGAGCCGGTGGCTGGTGCCGAACACGTCGGTCACCACATCCTCCGAATGCAGCCGCACCGGCACGTCCTCGCCGTCACGGATGTCGCCGAAAACGACCGCGACATGGTGCATGGAATCCCAGGGCAGCGTGTAGGTGAAGACCTGTGCCTTGCCGCCGAGTGTGTCGATTTCGGAGCAGGCGACGCGTTCGACCAGCGTTTCCTTGCGCTGCCGGTAGGCGATGAGGTCGGCGACCGAGACCTGCTTGAGGCCGTGTTCCTCGGCAAAGCTCGCCACCTGCGGGCCGCGCTTGACGGTGCCGTCGTCATTGACCAACTCCGAGATCACGCCAACCGGCGGCAGGCCGGCAAGCTTGCAGAGATCGACCGCGGCTTCGGTATGGCCCGAACGCATCAGCACGCCGCCTTCCCTAGCGATCAGCGGGAAGATGTGGCCGGGGCGAACGAAATCCGAACCGCCGACATTGCCGTTGGCCAGGTTGCGCACGGTCAGCGTGCGGTCCTCGGCCGAAATGCCGGTGGTGGTGCCATGCTTGAAATCGACGCTGACGGTAAAGGCCGTGGTGTGGGCGGAATCATTGTCGGCGACCATCGGCTGCAGATTGAGCCGCTTGGCCTCCTCGCGCGGCATCGGCGTGCAGACGATGCCGGAGGTGTGACGGATGATGAAGGCCATTTTCTCCGGGCTGCAATGCACGGCGGCAACGATCAGGTCGCCCTCGTTCTCACGCCCGTCATCGTCCATGACGACGACGATCTCGCCGCGCTCGAAGGCGCGGATGGCTTCGACGATTTTCTTCTGATCGTATGGCATTGGCTCGCTTCGCTCGCAGGGAATAGGGGTTGGGCAGTAGGAGTTAGGGAAGGAAGTACGGGCTGGCTTATTGCCTAATCCCTACTGCCTAATCCCCGGCCTGTCTGTCCCCGGTGCCGCAGATAATGGTCGGCGATGGCGCAGGCAACCATGGCTTCGCCGATCGGCACGGCGCGGATGCCGACGCAGGGGTCGTGGCGGCCCTTGGTCATGACGTCGACGTCGTTGCCGTCCTTGTCGATGGATTTGCGCGGCGTCAGGATCGACGAGGTCGGCTTGACGGCGAAGCGGGCGACGATCGCCTGGCCGGTCGAGATGCCGCCCAGAATGCCGCCGGCATTGTTGGACAAGAAGACCGGCTTGCCGTCATTGCCGATGCGCATCTCGTCGGCATTCTGTTCGCCGGTGATGCGGGCGGCTTCGAAACCGTTGCCGATCTCGACGCCCTTGACGGCGTTGATCGACATCAGGCCGGACGCGATGTCCTGGTCGAGCTTGGCGTATATCGGCGCGCCAAGGCCGGCCGGCACGCCGTCGGCGACGATCTCGATAACCGCGCCGACCGAGGAGCCGGATTTGCGGATGCCGTCGAGATAGCTGGTGAAGACCGGAACGGAGGCCGGATCGGGGGTGAAGAACGGGTTTTCGGCGTCACCGATGAAATTCCAGTTCCAGTTGGCGCGGTCGATCGATTTCTCGCCCATAGACACCAGCGCGCCGCGCACCACCATGCCGGGCACCACCTTACGGGCGAGCGCGCCGGCGGCCACGCGCGCGGCCGTCTCGCGGGCCGAGGAGCGGCCGCCGCCGCGATGGTCGCGCAGGCCGTATTTGACGTCATAGGTGTAGTCGGCGTGGCCGGGCCGGTACTGGCGGGTGATCTCGCCATAGTCCTTGGAGCGCTGGTCGACATTCTCGATCAGCATCGAGACGGGCGTGCCGGTGGTGATCATCGTCTCGCCGTCCTCGTCGAGGATGAAGCCGGATAGCACGTTCACCTCGTCCGGCTCGCGGCGCTGGGTCACAAAACGCGACTGGCCGGGACGGCGCTTGTCGAGTTCGGCCTGGATTTCGGCCCGTGTGAAGCGGATGCCGGGCGGGCAGCCGTCGACGACACAGCCGAGCGACGGGCCATGGCTTTCGCCCCAGGTGGTGACGCGGAAGAGATGGCCGAACGTGTTGTGAGACATGAATTTTAGCCCTGCCCGGCAGCGGAGCCGGATCAAGGGTGCGTTCTATTGGCGTTTTCCACAGCGGTCAAACTGTGATCCGGCGGTTTTAGTTTTGACACATTCGGTTGGTTTCTGCTCTCTTCCATCCGCCCGTTGAAAGCTCGCCGCCATCCGTGCAGGCGCAATGACAAAGAGGACGACGATGCGTACCCTGATTGGCGCTGCTGCCGCCATGTTGCTGATTTCCACCGCCGCCTATGCCGGCCAGACCGAAGGCCTGATCAAGAAGGTCGACAAGGACGCGCTGACGCTGACGCTGGAGGACGGCAAGTCCTTCAAGCTCAACGCCGAGACCGATCTCGATTCGCTAAAGCCGGGCATGGATATCGTCATTGCCTATGACGTGACGAATGGCGAGAACGTCGTCACCGACATGGAACTGCCCGACACCGAGTAACACCGACGCCGAACAGGGTCTTGCCGCTCGGCGGAGCCCTGCCCGGATAAACAGGACGGTCGTCCTGTTTTTATCTGCTCGAACCTAAAGCCAATCCAGACGCCCGTCCTGCAGCCTGAGCACCCGGTCCTGCCGCACTTCCAGGTTTGCCGCTTCATGTTCGGAAACACCTTCGACCATCCGAAACAGAGTCCGCACGACGCCACCATGCGTGACGCAGACCGTCTGGCGGTCGAGCGCCTCGAACCACGGCTTCACCCGTTCGAGCAGCATCTGGTAGCTTTCGGCGCCCTCGCCCGGCGGCTGGAAATTCCATTTGTTGCGTCGTCGCGCCTTCGCCGAGCCCGGCATTCGCGCGTCGAGTTCGGCATAGGTAAAGCCCTGCCAGTCGCCAAAGTGCACCTCGACCAGACGCGGGTCGGTGCGGTAGGCATCGGGATCGAGCTGCATCGCCAAGCGCAGCCGCTGCATCGTCTCGCGCGTCCGCTTCATCGGGCTGGCGACAAAGTCGAAATCCTCAGGATTCTGGATCAGTTCGGCCAGCCGCCGTCCATTGCGGGTCGCCTGCTCGCGGCCGAGCGCGTTGAGATCGGTGTCGGCCTGGCCCTGCAGCCGCGACTCGGCATTCCACTGCGTCTGGCCATGGCGCACGATGTAGACGAGCGGAACCATCAGGTCTTCCGGAAATCAGGACAGGCGGGCGGAAACCGCGGCAGAACTATTCCTTGACGGTCGAAATATCCGGCGCGTCGACCGCCTTCATGCCGACGACGTGATAGCCGGAATCGACATGGTGCACCTCGCCGGTGACGCCACGCGACAGGTCCGACAGGAAATAGACGGCGGAATCGCCGACTTCTTCCTGGGTGACGGTCTGCTTCAGCGGCGAATTGTATTCGTTCCACTTGAGGATGTAGCGGAAGTCGCCGATGCCCGAAGCAGCCAAGGTCTTGATCGGCCCGGCCGAGATAGCGTTGACGCGGATCTTCTTGCCGCCGAGGTCGACGGCGAGATAGCGCACGCTGGCTTCGAGCGCGGCCTTGGCGACACCCATGACGTTGTAATGCGGCATGACCTTTTCGGCGCCGTAATAGGTCAGCGTCAGCAGCGAGCCGCCATCGGTCATCAACGCTTCGGCGCGCTTGGCGATGGTGGTGAAGGAATAGACCGAAATGTCCATGGTGCGCAGGAAATTGTCGCGCGTCGTCTCGACATAGCGTCCGGTCAGCTCGTCCTTGTCGGAAAAGGCGATGGCATGGACGAGGAAGTCGAGCTTGCCGCCCCAATGCTTGGCGACATTGGCAAACACCTCGTCGAGGCTCGCCGGATCAGTGACATCGCAATGACCGGCGACAAAGGCGCCCAATTCCGCAGCCAGCGGCTCGACGCGCTTCTTGAACGCCTCGCCCTGATAGGTCAGCGCGATCTCGGCGCCATGGTCGACGCAGGCCTTGGCGATGCCGTAGGCAATCGATCTGTTGTTGGCGACGCCCAGTATAAGGCCGCGCTTGCCGGCCATAAGGCCCTGTCCACCCGCCATGTCAGCGCTCTCCGAAAGATTTTCTGCTTTGGAGTGCCTATCGCACAGGCAGAAAGGCGCATCAAGCGCAGACGGGGCGCGCGTTCAATTCAGACACTCGGCGTGACAACGAATGGGGGATAATAACGTTGTTGTGAGATTTGAACGCCTCACTGCGGCCAGCGCGCCTTGATGGCCCAGGCCCGCCCGACCAGCCGAATCGGCTGGCCGGCAACGCATCGGCCCTATCCAGCCATTTTGCGCCAGGGAATGAGCATTCCCACCTGCTTGCGGTAGCTTCGGTACTGATCGCCGAACATCGCGACGAGATCGCGTTCCTCGAGGAAGATGCCGAGCAAGATGTAGCCGGTGCTGCCCGCCGCGAACAGGAGATGGCCCCATGTCATGGACGGCGTCGCCCAGAAGGCCAGGAGGAAGCCGACATAGAGCGGGTGCCGGACCCATTTGTAGAACAGTGGCGTCCTGAACACGGGCGGCGCCGGTTCGCTCTTGCGCAAAGCGGCGAGAACCTGGCGCAGGCCGAACAGTTCGAAATGGTTGATCAGAAAGGTGCTGGTCAACAATACCGCCCAGCCGAGCCAGAACACGCCATGGATGACGGCGACCCAGACCGGGTTCTCGACCGTCCAGACGAGACCGGGAATCGGCCGCCATTGCCAGTAGAGCAGCAGCAGGATGAGGCTGGCCAAAAGCACATAGGTGCTGCGTTCGGCCGCGTGCGGGACAATCCGTGTCCACCAGCGCTTGAAAACCGGTCGCGCCATGATGCTGTGCTGGGCGGCGAAAAGGCCGAGCAGCAGTGCATTGACGATGACGGCTTCGACCGGACTTCCAGCGACTCCGGAATCGATCGATTTCGGCACGACCATGTTGCCGACGAAACCGACCGCATAGAGAAACGAACCGAGAAAAATCAGGTATGCGGCAACGCCGTAGATAAGGGTGATTACGCCCGCCATGACTGCCCCTCCATGCAAGCATCAGGATTCGGTCGGTCGACCGAATTCAGCGTCAAAAACCATAAATTTTCTAGCGAGTCAACTTGATCGGTCGCTCGACCGAGATAGAGTGGAGGGACGTCCAGCCCCGGACAGGAGAAGCTATGATCCGCCCAGATTGCACCGCTACCAGCGGCAGCCACGCCGCATGACGGACGCTGCCCAAGCCGTTACCCCGCCGCAGAACAAGCAAAAGCGCGACACGCGCGCCGAACTGATTTCGGCTGCCGAGTTATGCCTCCATCGAGGCGGTTATGCCGATCTGTCGACGCGCCGCGTTGCCGAGATCGCCGGCGTTCCGCTCAGCCAGATCCATTACCATTTCGGCTCCAAGGAACGGCTGTTCCTGGCGCTGCTCGACCATCTGAACGAGGGCCTGCTGAAGCGCCAGGCGGAGACTTTTGCGGCACCTATGCCGCTGTGGCAACGCTGGGAGCGCGCTTGCGATTTCCTCGACGATGATCTGGCGTCCGGCTATGTCCGGATCCTGCACGAGATGATCGCGGCAAGCCTGTCGAGCCCCGAAATCGCCAAGGCGGTGCGCCGCGACCTGCGCGGCTGGTTCGAACTGCTGGACGGACTGGCGCAAGAGGCGGAGCGGCGGTTCGGCGGCCTCGGGCCATTCTCCGCCGCCGAAGTGACCAGCCTGGTCAGCGCCGCCTTCCTCGGCAGCGAGACGATGATCCTGCTGGAGATCGAGAGCCCGCATGTCCCGGTACGGCAGGCGCTGCGCCGCTTCGGCGAAACCATCCGGCGGATGGAGGAAGTGGCGCCCGGCAGTTAGCCAGCGAAGTCGAGCCGCGTCAGCCTTTGCGGCTGCGCATCAGCGCTTCGAGTTCGCTGTCGCCGCCTTCCGGCAGCATGATGCGGACATGGGCGTAGAGATCGCCATGGCCGCCGGCCTTTTCCGGCAAGCCCCTGCCCTTCAGGCGCAGCACCTTATCGGAACTCGACCAGGCCGGAATGTTGACCGCCAGCCTGCCGGTCGGCGTGTCGACCGGCACCTTGGCGCCCAGCACCGCGTCGGCCAACGCTACCTCCAGATCGGCATGCAAGTCACGGCCCTCGATGCGGTAGCGCGGGTGCCTGCGGATACGGATCTTGACCAGCGCATCGCCCGGCTGTCCCGGCCCCTGCTCGCCCTGGCCCTTCAGCCGGATGGTCTGGCCATCCTCGACATAGACCGGCAGCTTGACCGCGATCTTGCGGCCGTCGGGGAACATCGCCGTCACCTTTTCGGCGGTCGCTATCTCCTCGATGGTGACGTCGAGCGTGACGTTCAGATCGGCGGCGGTCGCCTGCTGGCGGCGGTCGCCTGTTCCGGCGCCGCGCGCGCCGGAAAAGGCGTCGCCGAAGATCTGGCTGAAAATGTCGCTGTTGCCGTCGAACGGATCGCCGCCCGGACGCCCCGATCGGAATTCGAAGCGCGAGCCGCCGGCGCCCTGCTGGCGGCGGAAGCCACCGAACGGATCGCCGCCGCCGGCTGCGCCCTCGAAGCCCTGGAATTTCGGCTTGCCGTCGGCGTCGATCTCGCCGCGGTCGAAGGCCGCACGGTTCTTCTCGTCGCCGACGACCTCATAGGCCTGATTGGCGGCGGCAAAACGGTCCTTGGCCTTGGGATCATTCGGATTCTGGTCCGGATGATACTTCTTGGCGAGCTTGCGGTAAGCCGATTTTATGTCCTTGGCCGATGCGTTCTTGGCAACGCCCAGCACCTCATAGGGGTCGCGCATGCGTCCTGCCCTGGAAAATGAGTTAAATCCACGTTGGCCCTTATATGCGCTCCCATAGGAAGAAATTCCAGTGGCGCGCAGGCTAATCGAGGGTTGAAATTGCGATGCCCGCAAACCTCGAAAATCAGAGCGGTTTGAAGTCCTGCATGTGCCAGCCGCCGGCCGCGGCGATGCACAATTGCCCCTTGAACAAAGCGACGCCGTCGAAGCTTTCGCGCGAGGCGGTAAAGCTGCGGCAGGCCTGGCCGTTGTCCTGCACTTCGGCGAGTTCGGTGATGGAGCCGCGCGAGCCGGTGTCGGCATTCGCCCACGGCACGGCCTGGCCGCGAAGCTCCTCGATGTCGGCCGAAGACACCGCATTGCCGATCGTGGTCTGGTCGGAAGCGCTGTCGGCGTCCGTCGATGTCACCCTCGCCGGCGCGCTTGAGGTGACGATGGAACGATCGACCTCGGCCTTTTCCAGGCTGAAGCCGCCGGCGCCGCAGGCGGCAAGCGGCAGGGCGATAATCACGATCACGGCTTTCGAACTGGCCGAAGCGATAACGCTCCATTGCCCGCTGTCAAAAGCTTGCGCGATACGCGACAATCGGCAACCTCCTGAAGCTCGAGACAATTTGAGAAAAACTATGAGTGACACTGAGTTAACAAGTAGTGACTTTACCGAAGCCGCCGAGCCGTTCCGGCTCTTTGCCGAGTGGCTGGAGGACGCCAAGAAAAGCGAAATCAACGACGCCAACGGCGTAGCACTTGCAACCGTCGATGCCGACGGCATGCCGGATGTGCGGATGGTGCTGCTCAAGGGTTTCGATGAAAGCGGCTTTGTCTTCTACACGAATTTCGAGAGCGCCAAGGGCCGCGAGATTCTTGGCAGCATGAAGGCGGCGATGTGCTTCCACTGGAAATCGCTGCGCCGCCAGGTGCGCATACGCGGTCCGGTGGAGATCGTCAGCGACGCTGAAGCCGACGCCTATTACGCGACGCGGCCGCGCGGCAGCCGGATCGGCGCATGGGCTTCGAAACAGTCGCGGCCGCTGGAAAGCCGCTTTGCCCTGGAGAAGGCGGTGGCCGAATACACGGCGCGCTACCCTATCGGCGAAATCCCGCGGCCAAAGCACTGGTCGGGCTTCCGCATCGTGCCGCAGGCGATCGAGTTCTGGCACGACCGGCCATTCCGGCTGCACGATCGGCTGGTCTTTTCGCGCAACGCCGAAGGCGGCTGGGACAAGACACGGCTTTATCCCTGAGGATCGCCGGGGCCGCCGGAGATCAGTCCTTCTCCATCTGGAACAGCAGGAAATGCGGCCGTTCGCTGGCAACGCCGACCGCTGGTCGTATAGTCCTGGTGACGTCCTTCGGCACCAGGAATGTCTCGCGCAGCTTGATCGTGTCCCCGGCCTTGGCGCCCGAAAACATCGCGGAAATGCAGGTCTGAACATTGTCCGGCGCGTTCAGCCTTACCGCCGATGTCGGCGACCAGCGCCTTCCCTCGGCATCGATCAGCATCACCTTGCAGCCAAGCCAGAGGTTCTGCAGGTCGGGATCGCCGATGGTCACTGCGAAATCCGCGAGCACCGGTACGGAATCGGGCGGCAGGTTCTTCATTCCGAAGGCGCCGCGCAGATCAGTCAGCTTCCACTCGCTGCCGCCGAAATGCGCGCTCTGGCCCCAGGCCACGCGGCGCTCGAACAGATCGTTGTCGCCGAGCAGCGCCTTGACGCTGTCATAGGCCTGCACCGCCAGGGTCAGGGGAACGAGCACAAGCAGCGCCCAAAGGCTGCGGCGGCGCCATTTTTTCTCCGTCAGCCCTCTATCCTCAATCAGCGCCGTCATTGCGGTTGCCCATCGATCGGCTGCGTCAGATCGAGCGTGCCGACGGTGCCGGCAGGCATGCCGTCGGAACCGGCTGCGACCGGTCCGATCGAAATCTCGGCCTGCGAATCGAGCGCCGCCATCAGCTTGCTCGAGATCAGCACCGTGGCGTTGCCGGCCTCCTCCGGCCTCACCTCGAAGACCAGCCTGGCCTTCCGCGGCAGGCCTGGGTCGACAGTAACCGGGAGAAACCCGTTGATGAAGGACAGCCGCTCGGTGTGGTCGTAGGTCAAGCCCGTTGGTCCGCGCCATGAGGCGACCGCGACGATCGTCGACGCAGCCCTGGCCGCGAACTCGACCGTCACCACCGCCCACACGCCGCCGGTGGTCAGCACCTTGGTCTCGCCGAACCGGTCGGCCTTGAGCTTGCGCGCAAACTCCAGCTTTTTCGCGCGCACCTCGAAGCTGCGGCCAACGATTGTCTCTCCCACATTGCCCCTTACCGGGATAGGGCCGATCAGGTCGGCATAGTGCGGCTTCGAAACCTGCAAGCCGTAGCAGAGCGCTACGGCGGCGAGCAGCAGGACGAGATTGGCCAGTCTGCGCATCATGGCTGGCCTCCAGCATCGGGTGCGACAGGGATGGTCAGCGTGCCGACCGGGCTCGGATTGAACCAGCCGGGCAGGCCAAAGAGATTGTCGCGCTGTTTGTAGATTTTCCGGATGACTGTCAGATCGAGGCTGGCCGGAGCGGCAGCACTTTCCGGCAGTTCCCAGATATACACCATGCGCTCCGGCATATCAGGGTGCAGTTCGGGCGACAGCGTCTCGTCGCGCGTCAGCACGATGTACGGTTTTGTCGCCGGGTCGACAGCCGGCTGGCTTGCCCGGAGGAGTTCGAAATAATCCTTCGTCGACTGGGCCGTTCGGTTGGTCATGTCGACCTCGAAGACCAGCGCTTTGGTCCCGGGCTTGCGCAACGTGCCATAGACATATTTCTCGGCGCTGACATAGGCCTTCACCGGCCGCAGCAGCCATTGCCCGGTTTCGATCGGGCCGGCTGGGGCCAGCGCCGGCACTTGCGCGTGCCTTGCTCCGAAAGCGCCCAGCACACCGGCAACGGCAATCGCGGCCGCCGTGCCGATGCCTGCGGCGATCCATGCTCTCAGCCGCGAGCGGGCGGTTTCAAGCATTCTGCGCCTCGCCTTCCGGACCGGCCGGACCAGCCGGCTGCGCAGCCTCGCTGGCCCGGCGCTTGGGCAGCGCAAATGCCGTTTCGAGGATCGCCGCGAGGAAGCAGATGCGCAACGGCTCGACCAGAATACCGGTCGATGAGTCCTGAAAGGCACTGCCGAACAGCAGCGACACGCCCTCGGACAGCACCTGCCAGATGTCGAGATCGTGCGGGCCGGCATGCGCGTCGCGCCGAGCCACGCCCAGGCGGCCAGCCAGTCGATGAGACGATAGCCGACGATCAGGGTGAGCACGAGGACAAGGCCCGAACTCAAGGTGATGCACACGCCATTGGCGATCGGCAGATAGCGCGAGCGATAGCCCGAGATGAAGTGTTCGACGAAGTCGCGCATGAATTTCGGGATGCTTCGATAGCGGGCTCCGAGGCGCTCGACCCGGTCGTGCACGCGCAGCAGTTCCTTGTCGTCGCGTACATCATAGCCATAGATCAACGCCGTCATGACCAGCCAGATCACCGGCAGGAGCATGAAGAAGAACAGCGCGATGAGCTTCGTCGTCGTGTCGACGGAAGTGACTTCCACCGGAACCATCGGCTCGGAAAAGGCGGTGGAAACAGGATTGGCCACGCCGTCGGCTGCAGCTTGCAGGACGGAAAAAATGTTGCGGCTCATGATCCAGCCGACGATGTCGTCCTTCCAGCGCGAGATGACGTACAGACCGACGAAGATCCAGTTGGTCTCGCAGATCACGACCACGATTTGCCAGAAGGAATTTGCGCCGCCGCGCTTCTGCATCGCCTGGGCAAAACGCCTGACCAGCCAGGAGATGACAACGGAAAATATGAGCCAGCGCGAATCCAGCACATCGAGCACATTACCCGAGCCTTCGCCGAACGGCGCCATGTCGAGGGTGACGCGCGAATATTGCCGCACCGTGTCGCCGAGAAAACCCCAGGCGGCGTAGTAGGCGAAGAAGGGCAGGAGCGCGACAGTGACCATGTGCGTCAGCCTTGCGGCGCTGCTGCTCGGTTCTTCGCCAGATGTTTTCTCGGAGGCTTTGTCCCGCGCGCCCTGTTGCGCCGCGCGGATGGCCGGCAGGCCGGGAAGCAGGGTCTGGAACATGGCGACGGTGACGATGAGCTGCGTCAAGGCGACGAGCGTCAGCAGCGCCAAGCCCGCCATATGGTTGAGGAAGGCGGCGCGCGCGGCGATCTGCATGAACAGGTCGCCGCCCAAAATGCCCAACAGCACCATGGCGATCAGCTGCGGCCAGAAGCGCCACCAGAGCCTGAACGTCAGGCCGAGCGGCCTTGCAAAATCGGCAAGCATGTCCCGGCGTTCAACCCGTCAACGGGCGCCGGCTTCGATGCTGTGCGCATCGATGACAAATTCTCGGGTCATGTCCTCTCCACCTGGCCGCCAGGATCGAGCGAGAAATAGTGCAGGCCGAAGCGCTTTGACAACCCTTGAGCGGTTTTCCCCTGACGCCTACCGCCACCGGCAAGATCGGATACAGCTTGGCGTGAGCCTATGCCTTCTTACGCGTCATGAAGGCGGTCAACGCGGCGCGCGCTTCGTCGGACTTCAGCCGGTCGGAGAAATGCTCGCTCTCCACCTTGATGCGGGCGACAAGCTCGTCGCGCGGGGCGCGCATCAGGTCACGCGCAATCTTCAGCGCCTGCGGCGGCTTGGCGGCGATCGCGCCGGCCGCGGCGAGTACCGCGGCTTCTAGCCCGCCCTCCTCGACCACCTCATAGATCAGGCCGGCGGCCTTGGCGCGTTCGGCGGAAAAACCTTCGCCGAGTCCAAGCAGCGCAAAGGCGCCCTGCCTGCCGAGGATGAGCGGCGCCAGCAGGCTGGAGCCCGCCTCCGGCACCAGGCCGAGGTCGACGAAGGGTGTGCGGAACACCGTGCGCGGCGTGGCGAAAGTCAGGTCGCAATGCAAATTGAGCGTGGTGCCGATGCCGACCGCAATGCCGTCGACGCCGGAGACCATCGGCTTCTCCGTTTTGGCCAGCGCCATCAGGAAGTCCCAGACCTCGTTGCCGCCCTCACCGCCGGTGGCGATGACCAGGAAATCGGCGAGATCGTTGCCGGAAGAGAAGGCGCCAGGCACACCGAGGAAGACATGGACGCGAACCGCCGGGTCGGCATCGCCATCGGCCAGCGCCTTGGACATTGTCGCGTACATGGCGCGCGTCAGTGCGTTCTTCTTGTCGGGACGGTTCATGCGGATGATCTGGATGGCGCCCTGGCGCTCGACGAGAATATGGTCTGTCACGGTCATTCTTCCCTGGTGAGCGCTCTGGTATTCAGGCCGTTATCAGCGCCTTGCCGGCGTCAGCGAGGCTCTCGGCGCCATCGATGACGCGTTCCTTCAAGGCGCTGACTTCGCCGAGCAGGTTTTCGGCGAAAAAGCGGCAAAGGGCGATGCGGCTCTGCTGGGCAAGTCCGCCACGCGCCAGATAAGCGCCGCCGGCAGCAAGCGAGATCAGCCTGAGATAGGGGGTCGCACCGGCTTGCGCTTCGTCCAGACGGCCGTCGGCCAGCAGCTTCTGCAGGAAGCGCGTCGCCTCGGTGAGATCGTCGAACGCCTGGTCAAGCGCTTCGGCGGTGCGGCCGAAGCCCTGCAGGTTCGAGGTCCGCACCTCGTCGGCGATGGCCTTCAGTTCGGCGATATAGCCATGCACATGCTCGCCGCCGCCAAGCGGCAATTTGCGGGCTACAAGGTCGATCGCCTGGATGCCGTTGGTGCCTTCATAGATCGGCGCAATGCGGGAGTCGCGATAGAGCGCGGCCGCGCCCGTCTCCTCGATGAAGCCCATACCGCCGTGGACCTGGACGCCGAGCGATGCGACATCGACGCCGATATCGGTGGAAAAGGCCTTGGCCAGCGGCGTCAGCAGATTGGCGCGATCGCGCCAATGCGCGGCCTCCTCGCCTGTCGACACACGCGCAAAGTCGATGGCATAGGCGCAGGAATACGAGATGGCGCGGGCGATCTGGGTCAAAGCCTTCATGGTCAAGAGATTGCGCTGCACGTCGGGGTGATGGACGATCGGCGCCATCCCGGCGCCTGAAAAGTCCGATGCCTTGCCCTGGCGGCGCTCATTGGCATAGGCGATCGCCTTCTGCGTCGCGGCTTCGGCCACTGCCACGCCCTGCATGCCGACGCAAAGCCTCGCGTTGTTCATCATGGTGAACATGCAGGCGAGCCCCTTGTTCTCCTCGCCGATCAGCCAACCGACGGCGCCGGGCGCAGCACCCTGGAACCCGTCGCCATAGATCATGGTGCAAGTCGGCGAGGCATGGATGCCGAGCTTGTGCTCGAGGCCGGAACAGAAGACGTCGTTGCGGGCACCGAGCGAGCCGTCATCATTGACCAGGAATTTCGGCACCAAAAACAGCGAGATGCCGCGCGTGCCGGCCGGTGCGTCGGGCAGCCGCGCCAGCACCAGATGGATGATGTTGTCGGTGAAATCATGCTCGCCATAGGTGATGAAGATCTTCTGGCCGAAGATGCGGTAGGTGCCGTCGCCGGCAGGCTCGGCGCGACTGCGCAAGGCGGCGAGATCGGAACCGGCCTGCGGCTCGGTCAGGTTCATCGTCCCCATCCACTCGCCGGAGACGAGCTTTGCCAGATACTTTGCCTTCAGCGCTTCGGAGGCATGCTTGTCCAGCGCCTCGACGGCGCCCATGGTCAGCGTCGGGCCGATGCCGAAGGCCATGGCGGCGGAGTTCCACATTTCGAGCGCGGCAACGCCGAGCATGGTCGGCAGGCCCTGGCCACCGAATTCTTCCGGTCCGGACAGCGCGTTCCAGCCACCGCCGATCCAGCTGCGGTAAAGCGCCCTCCAGCCGGGCGGCATGGTCACGGCTGCATCCTTCAGCACCGCGCCGTGCTCGTCGCCGATCTTGTAGAGCGGCGCCACTTCCTCGCTGGCGAAGCGGCCGGCCTCGGCCAGGATGGCGTCGACAAGGTCTTCGCCGAGGTCGCCGAACGCGCCGCTGTCGAGCGCCGGTTTGAGCCCGGCGACATGCTTGAGCGTGAACGAAATGTCGTCGACCGGGGCCTTGTACATGCCGCTTTCTCCTCCGCTGCTCCGACTGCTCGATCCTAGGACCCGGGCCGATGCAAAACCATCCGCCTCTGGGCGGCCTCCGACCTTCTTTTTACGTAAACGTCAAACTTTGTCACGCGGATTTTCATCGAACTTCGTCGTCCACAGGTGGAGCGGGAGCGTAGCGGATGCCGAGTACCATGTCGCGACCTCGCGCCAGGGGCGGAACGGTGCAGAATTCCGCGCCGTGGCAACGCTTCGAAGTCGCGGAATGCATACTATGGTCCGCGCCGCGTCGCTTCGCTCCTTGCTTCGCCATAGAATGACGAAATCGCGAGAGCGACAGGACTCCTGCCCGAAAGCACTTCCTTAACCATACCGGTCCACCATCGGTGTTTGGTCAGCGGGGATCCCCTGTTTGAAAACGCCGGCGCATCTTCTTCGCCGCTCAGCGATCGCTCTCGCAGCGATGATGGCGCTGACGTCAGCGGCTACAGCCTCGGACTTTTCCGAGCCTTGGCGGGATGGCGACCGCGCGCTGGTGGTCGACGCCTATGAATACAATTCCATCGACTGGGCGCAGCTTGCCACCGACAAGCGCATTGTCGGCTTCATCAACAAGGCCTCCGACGGGCTGCCGCCGCCCTATTTCTGCTACGGCGACGAGCCTACGGTCAAACTCTGCAAGACATTGTGGAAACGCTTTGCGGTGACGCGCGAGCTGTTTCAGACGCGCAAGGTGGTGGCCAAGGCGCTCGGCCTGAAATGGGGCGCCTATCATCTTGCCCGCCCCGGCAATCCGCTCGAGCAGGCCAACAGTTTCATCGATTTCGCCGAGCCAGCCCCTGACGATCTGCTCGCCCTCGATCTCGAAGGCAACGACCCCTCGCAATGGATGTCGCTCGAGGATGCCGAGGAATTCGTGCGCCAGGTGCACCGGCGGCTCGGCCGTTTCCCGATCCTCTACACCAACGGCAAGACCGCCCAGTACATCGCCGACAACCGCTACCAATACCGTCTGCTGTCGCGGCTGCCGCTCTGGTATGCGCGCTACAAGCCCGACATCGACGTGCATTTTCCGATGGGCAACTGGCAGGGCTATGCGCTGTGGCAGTTCTCGGCGCAGGCCAATTGCGGGCGCCTGCGCTGCCCCTACCGCGTCGCCGGCACGCCCAACGACATCGACGTCAACGTCGCGCCGATGGACGCGGCGGCACTGCGCCAGCAATGGCCCTTCGGCGGCCTGATCGACGTGCCGCCCGACTACCTCGCCTCGATACCGGTGCCGGTGTCGCGCGCGGCCGGGCTCGCCGGCAAAGTCACCATCACATACGCCGATGTGGCGACGCCACCGACGGTCGAGGAAATGGTGGCGGTGCTCGGCGCGCGCTGGCAGACATTCCGCGCCGCCTTCCGCATGCCGGTGGTCAAGACGGTGCCGCGCCGCGCGCGCTTCGGTATTGCCGAGTATGTCGCCTGGAAGCGGACCACGTATCGTTCGGAGGCTCTGCTCGAGGCCGCCTTCTCGCAGGCCGCCGACCCGGTCAGCACCGCTTCGACGGAACTGGTTCGCGAGCGCTGAGGCTTATGTGGCGGCGCTGGCCTTTTCCCGCGCCACCGCCTGCCAGCCTATGTCGCGGCGGCAGAAGCCTTGCGGCCAGTCGATACGGTCGAGCGCGGCGTAAGCGCGGCTTTGCGCTTCGCCCACCGTCTTGCCTGATGCCGTGACGTTGAGCACGCGGCCGCCATTGGCGACCAGCGCGCCGCCATTGATGGCAGTGCCGGCATGGAAAATCTCAACGCCTTCGCCAGCGGCTTCGTCGAGAGCCCGAATGACCGAGCCTTTTTCCGGCGTCCCGGGATAGCCCTGTGCCGCCATCACCACGGTCAGCGCGGCATCGTCGCTCCAGCGGATCGAACTGTGCGCCAACTGGCCGTCGACGGCGGCGTTGAGCAGCACCAGCAGATCGTCCTTCAGCCGCATCATCAGCACCTGACACTCGGGATCGCCGAAGCGGGTATTGTATTCGATCAGCTTCGGCCCCTTGTCGGTGATCATCAGCCCGGCAAACAGAATACCGGCGAACGGCGCGCCAAGCTCGGCCATGCCGCGCATGGTCGGCTCGACGATCTCGCGCATGGTGCGCTCGACAATTTCGGGGCTCATCACCGGCGCCGGCGAATAGGCGCCCATGCCGCCGGTGTTGGGGCCGGTATCGCCATCGCCGACGCGCTTGTGGTCCTGCGCGGTGCCAAAGGGAAGTGCGGTCGTGCCGTCGCACAGGCAGAAGAAACTCGCCTCCTCGCCGGTCATGAATTCCTCGACCACGACCTCAGCGCCGGCGTCACCGAATGCGCCGTCGAAACAAGCATCGAGGGCGGCGCGCGCCTCGTCCAGCGTCATGGCGATGGTGACGCCCTTGCCGGCAGCGAGCCCATCGGCCTTGATGACGATCGGCGCTCCCATCTTTTCGACGTAGGCCTTTGCCGCGGTCAGATCGGTGAAGCGGCCATAGGCAGCGGTCGGGATATCGTATTTGGCGCAGAGGTCCTTGGTAAAACCTTTCGAGCCTTCGAGCCTTGCGGCGCGCTTCGACGGTCCGAAGACGCGGATGCCTTCGCCGCGCAGGTCATCGGCAATGCCGGCGACCAGCGGGCCTTCCGGCCCGACGACGACGAGGTCGATCGCGTTGTCCTTGCAGAAGCTGGCAACAGCGGCATGGTCGGCGATGTCGAGCTTGACCAGTTCGGCCTCGTGGGCGATGCCCGGATTGCCGGGCGCGGCATAGAGCCTGGTCAAAAGCGGCGAGGCCGCGATCTTCCAGGCCAGGGCATGTTCGCGGCCGCCGGAGCCGATCAACAAAACGCGCATGCCGATGTCCCTTGTCATTTCACGACAGGGACTGCGCTATTGCCCCGGGCGGCGCGGGTCAAGAGTTTTACCTTGCGCCATACCGGTTGCGCACGGGAACGTCGCGCCGAGAGCACGGCGTCCCCGGCCGGTATCAGCTCTGGAAGACGACCGGGAACCAGTCCTCGCGCAGTTTCTGGCCGGGCTTCATGTCATGGCCGGGATAGGGCGGCGAGGTACGGCCGGGGCGCTCGACATAGCGCGCATCGTCGCCGACCCAGCGCAGCGACAGCGCCCGGCGACGCGCCGCGGTCGGATTGCCGCGCGCACCATGCGCGGTGCGGAAGTCGAACAGGATGGCGTCGCCCGGCTCCATCTCCCATTCGAGCACCTTCAGCGACGGGTCCTTGTCTGGATCCGGCACGGGCAGATAATCGCCCTCGCCGGCATAGAAATTGCTGTCATCGAGCCAGCGCACCGGCAGGATCATCTTGTCCCATTTGTGCGAGCCGGCGATCAGCCGCAGCGTCGCTTCCTTGACCGGATCGATCGGAATCCAGAAGCTGACGGTCTGGGTGCCATCGACGAAGTAATACGGGATGTCCTGGTGCCAAGGCGTCGGCTTTTGCGTGCCCGGTTCCTTGACCAGCACATGGTCGTGGAAGAACTGGGCGCTGCGCGACTGCATCGCCGCTGCCGCGAGTTCCGCGGCCGGGGAATTGCGCACCACGTCGACGAATTCGGGAATGCGCTCCCAATTGCAGTAATCGTCGAAGAAGCTGCCCTTGCCGTTGGCGATGTCCGACGCCGTGGCGCTGCGGTTTTGCATGTTGCGCTCGATGCCGGCGCCGATGGTGCCGACCCAGTCCTTGAAAGCGCCGCGTATGCAGACCGCGCCGTCGCGCTGGTAGTCGGCAATCGCTGCGGCATCGATATGTCTGGCGGCCATCTCATGTCTTCCCTGTTTCGATGACCGACTATCGCAGCCGCCGCACATCGCGTAAAATAATAACTTCTCATCTCTCTTATAGTTTTAGACTATGAATCTGACCCTCACCCAGCTGCGTTACCTCGTCGCCGTCGCACGGCATGGCAGCGCCACCGCGGCCGCGCGGATGCTGAACGTCTCGCAGCCCTCGATCTCGGTGGCGATCGACAATGTCGAAGCGACGCTCGGCCAGAAACTGTTCGTGCGCCAGCGCGGCAGCGGCATCGCGCTGACCTCGTTCGGCCGCAGCGCGGTGGCGAAGGCAAAGCAGGTGCTGGCCGAAGCGGACGAACTGGTTGGGCTCGGGACGCGCGACGCCGATGTCGGCGGCGAACTTGTGCTCGGCTGTTTCGAGGATCTGGCGCCTTATTTCGCGCCGGCGCTGATCCGCGCTTTTTCGCAACGCTGCCCGGCGGTCACCGTGGTGGTCCGCGACGAGACCTTCGAGACGCTCGGCCGGCGGCTCGGCGATGCGGCAATCGATCTCGGCCTGACCTACGATCTCGGCCTGCCCTCGCACTTCGCCCGCACCCTGCTGCATGAGCTGCGGCCACACGCGCTTCTGCCGCAAGGCCACGCGCTGGCCAGCCAGGCCAGCGTCAGCCTGGCGGAGCTGGCGACCCATCCCTTGATCACCACCGACCAGCCGCATAGCTGGCAGCATATGCTGGACCTGTTCCTCAGCCGCGGCCTGTCGCCGGTCTCGCAATCGACGGCGAGTTCGTTCGAACTGCAGCGCAGCATGGTCGCCAACGGCTTCGGCGTCGCGGTGAGCTACACCAGGCCTTATGGCGACAGGAGTTATGACGGGCTGCCGCTGGTCTGCAAGCCGCTGTCCGATCCGCTGCCGATGCAGCGCATCATCCTCACCCATGACACAAGGCAAAGGCTGTCGAAGGCGGCGCTGGCCTTCACGGAGGTGGCGAAGGAATGGTTTGCCAGCCACGATATTTTCACCGCCTGAGCGACAATGCGGCCGCTTGACGGCGCACGCCGCTGCTGCCACTCCAGCACGATGGAAACCATCCAGTCGAAAGCCGCACAGGGCCGCGTCGCCGACGCGCCGAGCGGCCATTGGGTCTACAAGATATTGCCGCGCTGGCTGTGGCCTTACGCGCAGCTTGCGCGCTGGGACCGGCCGATCGGCTGGCAATTGCTGCTGTGGCCCTGCTGGTGGTCGGCAGCGCTTGCGGCCAGCGCCTATCCGCGCGCAAGCGACCCGCTGCTCACATTGCTCCCGTCGCCATGGTTCCTGTTCCTGTTCTTCGTCGGCGCCGTCGCCATGCGCGGCGCCGGCTGCACCTATAACGACATTGTCGACCAGGACATCGACAACAAGGTCGAGCGCACCCGTTCGCGGCCGCTGCCGGCCGGCAAGGTGACGCGCCGCCAGGCCTGGATATTCCTGGTCATCCAGGCGCTGCTGGGGCTGGTCGTGCTGTTGCAGTTCAACGACTTCGCCATTCCGCTCGGCATCGCCTCGCTGGTCATCGTTGCCGTCTATCCCTTCATGAAGCGCTTCACCAACTGGCCGCAATTGGTGCTCGGGCTCGCCTTCTCCTGGGGTGCGCTGATGGGCTGGGCGGTCGAGTTCGGCGATCTCGATGGCCCGGCCGTCATGCTCTATATCGGCTCAATCCTGTGGGTGATCGGCTACGACACTATCTACGCGCATCAGGACAAGGAAGACGACGCCATTGTCGGCGTGCGCTCGACGGCGCGGCTGTTCGGCGACAACACCAAGACCTGGCTGGTCGGGCTTTATGGCGGCACGCTGGTCTGCTTTGCCATCGCCTTCGCCTCGGTGCAGGCGCCGGTGGTGGCGCTGGCCGGGCTGATCGCCGCCGGCGCGCATATGGCGCGGCAGATAGCGGTTCTGGATATCAACGATCCCGATCAATGCCTGCGGCTGTTCAAATCGAACAACCAGGTCGGCTGGCTGATCTTCCTCGGCCTGATCGGCGGTGCGCTGTGGGTGGCGCTGAAGCCGCTGGTGTAGGCTCCCTCTTCCTTCTCCCCTTGTGGGAGAAGGTGGATCGACGCGCAGCGCCGAGACGGATGAGGGGTGCTCCAGCGGAGTGAGGCGTTGGCGTTCCCTGGAACACCCCTCATCCGTCTTGCCGCTTCGCGGCAATCCACCTTCCCCCACAAGGGGGGAAGGAGAAGAGCGCTCTATTCTCTCGAAATAATCTCCTGGCCATCAATAACCAGCCTCAGCCCGAGGTCGCCGGCCCTGCGGCGGGCGAGGAAGCGTGGGCGGCGCGTGGTCGAGACCCGGCCTTTGCGGCGATCCTTGGCCGGCAGCGCCTTGATGGCGGCGCCCAGCGATTCCTCAAGCGTGCGGGCAATTCCGTCGGATTCGATCAAAAGCATCTGCAGCCGATAGGCATCGGCCCAGGCGCGCCAGTCGGCGGCGACGTCTTCGAGATCGTCGGCCACCAGCAGCGGCACCGACAGCATCGGGTCGTTGTGCAGGAGTTCCAGGGTTACCGTGACATTGCCTTCCGGATCCTCCATGGCGCGGGCGGCAACGCCGCGAAACGCGTTGGCGGGCAGCGCGATGATCGCCGGCACGCCGCTCATCTCGAGCGTGCGGCGGATGACGGCGCCGCGCTGGTCGATGGTAAAGGTAACGTCGCCATAGTCGTCGCGCGTGGCATAGCTCACCACTTGCGGCAGGCGGAATGGGTCGAGGCGCATGTTGCGCCCGGCCCAGACGGGCTTCAATACACTGTTCATCTGCTGCCTTCCTGTGTTTCTCCTGAGAGCCGCTTTCACGGATCCCACCGGGCCAGTTTTCCCGGCCTCGTTGTGTGAAACATTAGCGCGAGCTTCTGCCGCGCGGCTTAAGAAAGTCAGTTAAATTTTGCTGATCTCAGGCGATGGTTATCGGAATGAGACCAGCCACAAAATGTTGAAAGGATCAGATAACCTTACCGGGATTCATGATGCCGGCCGGATCGAAGACGGCCTTCACCCGGCGCATCAGTTCGATCGCCATTGGCGGCGCGGTGGCGATCAGTTCGTCGCGCTTCAACTGGCCGATGCCATGCTCGGCCGAGATCGAACCGTGGAAGGAGCGCACGACATCGTGCACGGCATGGTTCATGGCGTGGTAGAGGCCGAGAAACGCTTCGTCGTCACCGCCCTCCGGCCGGGAGATGTTGTAGTGCAGATTGCCGTCGCCCATATGACCGAAGCAGACCACGCGCGCCTGCGGACTGACCGAAGCCACTGCACCGGCCGCCTTTTCGATAAAGGCCGGGATGGATGCCACCGGCACCGAAATATCATGCTTGATCGAAGCACCTTCGGGCTTTTGCGAATCCGGCAGCACCTCGCGGAAGTTCCAGAAGGCGTCGCCCTGCGCCAGGCTGGCCGCGATCACCGCGTCGCCGACGATGCCTTGCTCGAGGCCTGCCGACAGCACCTCCTCGATCAGCGCCTTGGCGTCCTCGGCCGAACGGCCCGACGACACCTGCATCAGCACATACCATGGCCAACGCTGCACCAGCGGCCGCGTGACGCCCTGCGCATGGCGCAGCGTGAAATCATAAGGACGCTGGCCGATCAGCTCGAAGGCGGTGAGTGCCGCCCCTGCCCGGTCCATCGCCAGGCTGAACAGCGAAAGCGCTGCTTCCGGCGACGACAGGCCGGCAAAGGCCACTTCGCGCCCCTTGGGCTTGGGAAACAGTTTCAGCACCGCCGCGGTGATGATGCCGAGCGTGCCTTCGGCGCCGACGAACAGGTTCTTCAGATCGTAGCCGGTGTTGTCCTTCTTCAGTTTGCGCAGATCGTCGAACACCTCGCCGGTCGGCAGCACGACTTCGACACCAAGGCAGAGTTCGCGCGCATTGCCATAGGCAAGCACGCCGGTGCCGCCGGCATTGGACGAGAGATTGCCGCCGATCTGGCAGGACCCTTGCGCGGCAAGCGACAACGGAAACAGCCGGTCGGCGGCGTCGGCGGCTTCCTGCAGCGTCTGCAGGATGACGCCGGCTTCGACGGTCACCGTGTTCGAGAAGACGTCGATCTCGCGAATGCCGTTCAGCCGCGACAAAGAAAGCACGATCTCGCGGCCGGAGGCATCCGGCACCTGGGCGCCGACCAGCCCGGTGTTGCCGCTTTGCGGCACGACCGGCGTTCCCGTCTCGCTCGCCAGCCGCATGATCCGGCTCACCTCGTCGACGCTGCCGGGACGCAGCACCAAGGCCGTCCTACCGTGCCACAGCCCGCGCCGCTCGGTAAGATACGGCGCAATATCGGCTTGGTCGCGCAGTGCATATTTTTCGCCGACAATGGCAGTGAAGCGGTCGATGAGAGCGGGATCGAGGTCGAAGGGGGAGTCGTTCATCGGCGCAAACTATGGCGCTCAATCGAGCTTGTCACGGGGGGCAGCGGCACGAAACAGCCGGTCGTTGATCGCCTCGCCGAGCCCTTCGACCGGGATCGGCTCGACGGCGATCGTGGCCGCACCGCTGCGGTCGAGTTCCTGCAGATACGCGAACAGATTGCTTGCGGCTTCGCGCAAATCGCCCGATGCGGACAGGTTGCGCAAGGCCGCGGCCGCTTGCCAGCCTTCCGCGCGGTCGCCACCAAAGGCCAGCAAGGCCTCGCCTTCAGCCACACTCTGTGCATCGAGCCGCACCGATGCGCTCGGCGCATAATGCGACGCCAGCATGCCGGGTGCCTCGATGCCGGCTGTCGCGCCGCGCTGCAGCTTGATGCCGGTGACGGCCTCGATATCGGCGGCAGCGATGCCGCCTGGCCTCAGCAGCCGCACGCTGTTGCCTTCGACCTTGACGATGGTCGATTCCAGCCCGACCGGGGTGGCGCCGCCATCGACCACCAGCTGGATTTTGGCGCCGAGATCGGCCGCGACGGCTTGCGCCGTCGTGGCGCTGATCTTGCCCGAAGAGTTCGCGCTGGGCGCGGCCAACGGCCGGCCGAGTCTGGCGATCAGCTCGCCGCCGAACCCCCTGGGCATGCGCAGCGCGATCGTGTCCAGCCCGGCGGTGACCAGCGGATGGATGCCGTTGCCGGGTCGGAGCGGCAGCACCAGCGTCAGCGGCCCCGGCCAGAATGCCTCGGCCAGCCGCTTCGACAGCGGGTCGAAGATCGCAATGCGCTCGGCCATCGCCAGATCGGCGACATGGGCGATCAGCGGATTGAAGCGCGGCCGGCCCTTGGCTTCGAAGATGCGGGCGACGCCAACGCCATTGGTGGCATCGCCGGCCAGTCCGTAGACGGTTTCCGTCGGGATGGCGACAACTTCGCCGCCCTCGAGCAGCGCCAACGCCCGCTCCATCGCTTCGCCGACGGATAGTATCTCAGCCACTCGCTTCACCTCACAGGCGCCGGACCTAAAGCGCGTCGCGCTGAACCGGATTCATGCGACGCGCTTTAGGTCTTTGTTTTGATGCATGTCGTTCTCTCAAAACCGGGGCCACTTTTGAACGACATGCATTAGAGCGGTTCAGCGGTTCGCTGAAACGCTCTAAGTATTTGTTTTTGCGCAATTCCGGACGGAAAACCGCTACTCACTTTTCCTGGAATTGCTCTAATACGGCAGTGGTTTTCGGGCAAGCCGGCGTTGGCGAATTATCAATGCCTAAAATGCTACGTTTCCCTGCAAGCCGGCATCAATCCACTGGGGTTAAGGCTATTTGCGGTTAGGGCTGGCGGCTTGTCGGGCAAGGGGACGGTTTCGATGTCGATGCGTGTGCTTGGAGCGCTTGGTTTCACCCTGGCGGCGATGACTGGTGGGGCGCACGCCTCGTCGATCGTCTTTCTCGGCGTCTCGACCTCGACGCCATCGGTCATCAAGGTTGGCGGATCCGAACCGGTCAGGATCGCCTCGTCGCCATCGATCGTCGCACTCGGCGATGCCCAGCCCGATGTGACTTATGAAAAGGTCGCGGCGATCCCCGAAAAGCCTAGGCAGGACCCGATGATCATTCGCGGCGGCATCGTCGGCGGCGCCTTCGCCGCGCCGGCTCCGGCCAGGGCGAGCGCCGCGGCGCCGGCAACTGAGCCGACGGCAGAGACCGCACCAGCCGGAACTGCAACGGCATCGAACGGCAAGCCCGAGTCGCAACCGGCAGCGCCGCAGCCGGCAGCAACACCGCAGCAGCTGATCGAGGGCGTCGGCAAAGCCGAGTAGGCCATTCAGCCAAAACAGTCGGCCAAGACAGTCGGCCGATCCATGCCGCTTGACGCGGATCGACGCCCCGGCGCACGATCGGCTTGGCGGCGGCGGCCCCAATTTCGCAAATCGGGTTTGGCATGAGCGCGCCGGGTTCTAGGAGAGCGAGGGGTTATCATGAACATGACGAAATCTTTGACTATTGCCGGCCTGTTGCTGGCGTCACCTATAGCTGTCGGCGGCGCGCAGGCCGGTGACGAGCTAGGGTCCTACGTCGCGCGCATTTCCGATCGCGACCACCATGCCAGCGACGGCTATGGGCTGAGCAGCGCAGCACAGATGGTGCGGCAGGACCGTGCCAACTGGCACAAGTTCCACCGGCGCGATGCCGACGACCAGGGCGATGACTGGTTCCGCAGCAACGATGATCGCGCGTATCTGGAACGCATGCTGAAGCGCGGTGGCGCGATGAGCTCCTCGACACGGAACGCCATCGTCAATGGCGAGCCGCTGATCCAGGTCGACGTCTATTCAGACAGCGTGCATGTCAGCATTTTGGAGGACTGACGGGTCAGCCTCGGGAGGACTGAAAACAAGACGGGCGGCGTGTGAACGCCGCCCGTGTTCGGGCTTGTCCGTCGCTTAGCCAGCTATTCTGGAAAAATCCGCGACCTGATCGGTGGCCGTGCGGATGCGAGCCAGCAGCGCCAGGCGGTTGGCGCGCACGGCCTGGTCCTCATCATTCACGAGAACGCGTTCAAAGAATGAATCAACCGGTTCACGCAACACGCTAAGCGCCAGCATGGCGGCGGAAAAGTCTTCGTTTTGAATCGCTTCGCCGGCTTCTCTCTCCGCCTGATTCACCGCCGCAAACAGCGATTTCTCGGCCTCCTCGCGAAACAGCGCCGGCTCAACAGTCGCGGCGACACGCGTTTTCTTCTTCTCCTCGGCAGCCAGAATGTTGGCCGCGCGCTTGGTGCCGGCGAGCAGGTTCTTGCCGTCCTCGGTGTCGAGGAAGTAGCCGAGCGCTTCGACGCGGCGCACGATCTGCAGGAGGTCATCCGACTGCGGCGTGATGACCGCATCGATGAGATCGTGGCGGGCGCCCTGGTCGCGGAGATAGACTTTCAGGCGGTCGTGGAAGAAGGCGATGAGGTCGGAGAGAACTTCTAACGAGCCTCGAAACGTATACACCTCCGCGATCTGACCGCTTTCAAAACGTGCATAGTTACAGCCGTCTGTTAGGTAAATCTCCCGACCTTCGTCCGAAAAATCATACTGCCCCCAAAGGGTGTCCGGATGGTCCTCTGGCAATTCAAAGTCCGTCGGATCTATCTCCGTTACCACTAGCTTGCGGCTGTGCAGCCGGTCGTATTGGGCGGTATGAGCAGCTCTTAGCAAACTCAACATTGCCAGCTTGATGCCATTCTCGACCAATATCCTGACTACACCCAGTGCGGCCCTTCTCAGCGCGTAAGGGTCCTTAGACCCCGTCGGCTTTTCATCAATGGCCCAGAAACCGACCAGCGTATCGATTTTATCGGCCAGCGCGACGGCAATCGACACCGGATCGGTCGGCACGCGATCAGACGGGCCTTGCGGCTTGTAGTGCTCCTCGATGGCCGCAGCCACGGACGGATGCTCGCCCTGCAGCAGCGCGTATTTGCGCCCCATGGCGCCTTGCAGTTCCGGAAACTCGCCCACTGCTTCGGTCGTAAGATCGGCCTTGGCGAGCACCGACGCACGCCCGGCGAGCGCGGTAATCTCCCCCCTTGAGGGGGAGATGTCGCCGAAGGCGACAGAGGGGGTCGTCTCGCGTGGAGCGCCAACTCCCTCTTTCTTCGAGAGACCGGACGGCGTCGCGGCAGCCGAAGCGACCCCCTCTGGCCTGCCGGCGATCTCCCCCTCAAGGGGGGAGATCGACTGCGCCACTGTTGGCGCCAGCTCTTCCGCCAGCCGCTTGATCCGCTCCACCCGCTCGCCTTGCGTGCCGAGCTTGGCGTGGAAAGTCACCCCGAGATGGTCGAGGCGGGCCATGCGTTGGTCGAGCGGCTTTTTCAGATCGAGCCCGAACTTTTTTGCCGATGCCTCGAGCTCTCCCAGATCGGGCAGATCGCCCTGGTCGGTCCGCCAGAAGTACAGCGCATCCGACAGGCGCGCGCGCACCACCTTGCCGTTGCCGTGCGCGATCTCCTTGCCGCCATCCTTCGCCTCGATGTTGGCAGTGAGGATGAAGCGGTTGGAAAGGTTTTCGCCGTCGCCTTGCGGACGGGTGACAAAGCATTTCTGATTGGCGCGAATGGTCAGCCGCACCACCTCGGGCGGAATGGCAAGAAAGGCCTGCTCGAATTCGCCCATCAGCACCACCGGCCATTCGACCAGGCCCGACACTTCCTCCAGCAGCCCTTCGTCCTCGACCAGATCGAGCCCGTTGGCGAAGGCGAGGTTGCGGGCGTCGGCAAGGATGATCTCCTTGCGCCGGTCGCCGTCGAGCACGACCTTGGCTGCTTCCAGCTTGGTCACGTAATCGTCGAAGCGACGCACGGTGATTTCACCCGGCGCCATGAAACGATGGCCGTAGGTGATATTGCCCGAGCGGATGCCATCGATCTCGAAATCGACCACCACCGGCTCCTCGGTCTCCGGCCCGAAGGTGCACAGAATCGTCTGCAGCGGCCGCACCCAGCGCAGCGAACCGGGCTTCGCCGAAGCCGGCCCCCATCGCATCGATGTCGGCCAGGGGAAGCCGCGAATGATGGCCGGCACCAGTTCGGCGATGATTTCTTCCGCCGCCCTGCCCGGCTTCGAAATATGGGCGACGTAGAAGTCGCCCTTCTTCGGATCGGAATGGACATGCGCCTCGGCAGCCGAGGCAAGACCTGCCTTGCGCAGAAAGCCCTGCACCGCCTGTTCCGGCGCCGTCGTCGACGGCCCCTTGATCTCCTCGTGGATATCCTTCGAGCGCGCGGTCAGGCCCCTGACATCGAGCGCCAGGCGCCGCGGCGTCCAGTATTCGCGCGCGGCGTCATAGGTCAGACCCGCCTCGACCAGACCGTCGGTCAGCATCTTCCTGAGATCGCCCGCCGCCTTGCGCTGCATGCGGGCGGGGATTTCCTCGGAGCGGAGTTCCAGCAACAAATCCGGCATCAGAGTTTCTCCACCCGCATGCCTTCTCCCTGATTGCGCGTCCTCGCGCCTCCGGCGCTGCGGGCGCGCAGCCGGGCCGGTATTTCCTCGGAGCGAAATTCCAGCAACAAATCCGGCATCAGAGTTTCTCCACCCGCATGCCTTCTTCCCGTTTGCGCGTCCTCGCGCCTCCGGCGCTGCGGTTGCGCGGCTGGGCGGGAATCTCTTCCGAGCGGAGTTCTAGAAGCAGGTCAGGCATGGTCAGGCTCCCACCCTCCCCTCGATGGGGAGGGTCGGCGCGCAGCGCCGGGGTGGGGTGGCGACCTCTCAGCCGCCGATACCTTCGGCACCATCGCGCAAACGCAGGTGTGATTTTCGTTCTTCCACCGCCGCATAGATCGTATCGAGCACGGAATCCAGTTCGTTTTTGATTTCATGGTTCCAGAAGCGGATGACTCGATAACCCTGGCTCTCAAACCATTTCGTTCGACGTTCGTCATGGTGCTGTTGGCCATCGAAGCTGTGATGGACACCGTCCACCTCAATGATCTGCTTCAGCCGGTGGGAGGTGAAATCAGGGAAGTAAACGCCTACCGACGCCTGCCTGCGAAAATGAGTGCCTTCTACTGGAATGCGCCACAGATGCCGCCACAGGATGCGTTCCTCGTCGGTCATCGCCGCGCGAAGCCTTTGCGCAGACTGCAGCTTGAATCGATCGAGTTTTGGCATGGAACGTCGCGCTGTCACCCCCACCCGCCGCTTCGCGGCGACCTCCCCCATCTAGGGGGAGGTAAGAGGGCATAGCAACTCGGCTGACCGCTGTTTCCAGAAATTTTGACCGCCCCTGTCGGGCCGCAACCAGCCCGCCCGTCCTTGGATCAAAGATTTCCATGAACCAAACGCAGCGCTGAAGCGACCAACGCTCAGGCAGGGAACTTATTGGCTGAACGACCATGAAAACGGCATCGAGACTCCTCCAGATCATCGCGCTCAGCGCCTGTTTCGCCGCGCAAGTGCATGGCGCCTTCTCAATGCCGGGCGTACGGCAGGCTATGCGGACCATGGCGGGGTCGACTGGCCCGATGTTGGCCCCAATCAACATTTCCCTCGAAATGATGAAGTGAGCCTCAGGCGGCGAGCCCGCCGGCACGGGTCTGCAAAAATGCCTCGCCGCAGGCTTTCGCCAGATTGCGCACCCGCAGGATGTAGCTCTGCCGCTCGGTCACCGAAATCACGCCGCGCGCATCGAGCAGGTTGAAGACGTGGCTGGCCTTGATGCACTGGTCATAGGCCGGGAAGACCATGCGGTGCATCGGCAGATTGTCGTTCAAGGCCGGGGCGCCGGCCGCGAGCAGCGCCTTGCATTCGGCTTCGGCGTCCTCGAAATGCCTGAGCAGCATGGCGGTGTTGGCATATTCGAAATTGTGCCTGGAATATTCCTGCTCGGCCTGGAGGAAGACCTCGCCATAGGTGACTTTTTCAGCACCTTCGCGCCCGTTGAAGTTGAGGTCGTAGACATTGTCGACGCCCTGCACATACATGGCCAGCCGCTCCAGGCCGTAGGTCAGTTCTCCCGCCACCGGCGCGCATTCGATGCCGCAGACCTGCTGGAAATAGGTGAACTGCGACACTTCCATGCCGTCGCACCAGCACTCCCAGCCGAGCCCCCAGGCGCCAAGCGTCGGGCTTGCCCAGTCGTCCTCGACGAAGCGAATGTCGTGCAGCAACGGATCGACGCCGATCGCCTTGAGCGAGCCGAGATAGAGCTCCTGCAGGTTCGGCGGGTTGGGCTTCAGGATCACCTGGTACTGGTAATAATGCTGCAGCCGGTTGGGGTTTTCGCCGTAGCGGCCGTCCTTGGGCCGGCGCGAGGGCTGGACATAGGCGGCGTTCCAGCCCTTGGGCCCGAGCGCGCGCAGCGTGGTGGCCGGATGGAAGGTGCCGGCGCCGACTTCCATGTCGTAAGGCTGCAGGATGACGCAGCCATAGGCGGCCCAGTAATTGTGCAGGGTCAGGATCAGCCCCTGGAACGAGCGGCTGGGATGTATATGGGCTGGACTGTCTGACGTCACGGCGGCCTCGGAAAGCGCTGAAATGATGCCATTCCCTAGTTGCCGGGCCGGCTAGCGTCAAGGCAGCGCCTATCGCCGCCTTGATGAGAGGTTGAACGCTTTGCTTCGGACTGGCCCATTGCCGGACGGTGCCGGTGGCCGTTTGCTCGCCCAGCTTCAACGACAGAGGTTCAGCCATGCAAGGCCAGCTCACCGTACGCCCCGTCACCCGAGAGGATTACGAGCAATGGCTGCCGCTGTGGGACGGCTACAATGCGTTTTACGGCCGCTCGGGCGAGACCGCCCTGCCCGGTGACATCACTGCAATGACATGGTCGCGCTTCTTCGATGCCTATGAGCCTATGCATGCGCTGGTCGCGGAGAGCGAAGGCAAGCTTCTCGGTCTTGTCCACTATCTCTATCACCGCACCACGACGGCGATTTCGCCGAACTGCTATCTGCAGGACCTCTTCACCAATGAGGCGTCGCGCGGCAAGGGCGTCGGCCGGGCACTGATCGAAGACGTCTATACCAGGGCGCAAACCGCAGGCTCCAGCCGCGTCTACTGGCTGACACACGAAACCAACCACACGGCGATGAAGCTCTACGACAAGATCGGCGATCTCTCGGGCTTCGTCGTCTACCGAAAGCTGTTCTAGAATGAGCGCCAACGCTGGGTCTGCGCCCCGTCGCTTCGCTCCTTGCTCCGCCATAGAATGACGATCGCGATAGGGCGTCTCTATCTCTTTGTTTCTGTCGCAATTCCGAGCGGAAAACCGCGCACACTTTTCCTGGAATTGCTCTAAGACGCCAAGCCGAAACAAAAACGGGGCTCAGCGAGCCCCGTTTCATCAGAAGTATGGCCCGATCACCCCTTCGGCGCTGGCGGGGTGGCCGGCTTGACCTTCGGGGTTTCCTGCGCCGTGTTGGATTCGATCGGCGGCAGGCCCTTCATCAGCTTCTGCTGCAAAATGGCAAGCACATCGGGATCCGGCTTCAGGTCGCGCGCCTGGTTCCACTGGAAAGTGGCTTCGAGCTTGCGGCCGACGCGCCAATAGGCATCGCCGAGATGGTCGTTGAGCACCGGATCTTCCGGCTTGAGCGACACGGCGCGCTCCATTTCGCGCACGGCGTCGTCGAACCGGCCCATGCGGAAATAGGCCCAGCCCAGCGAATCGACTATGTAGCCGTCGCTCGGCCTGAGGTCGACGGCCTTTTGGATCATCGCCAGGCCTTCCTTGAGGTTCATGTTCATGTCGACCCAGGAATAGCCGAGATAGTTCAGCACCTGCGGCTGGTCGGGAAACAGTTCCAGCGCCTTGAGGAAGTTCGGTTCGGCCTTGGGCCATTCCTTCAGCCGCTCATAGGCGATGCCGCGCTGATAGTAGATGTTCCAGTTGGCATTGGTCGGCGTCTTCAGCACCGCGACCGCCTTGTCATAGAGAGTGGCGGCGGAGCGGAAATCCTCCTTCGAGGCATAGACCCCGCCGAGCGCCAGATAGGCGCGCATGTCATCGGGGTGAGCTTCGACGAATGTCTTCAGATGGGCGATCGCCTCGTCGTGACGGTTGAGATCGGCAAGGTTGAGGCCGAGCTGCAGGTCGGAAAGCTCTTTCAGAGGCGAAGAGGCTGGAATGCGGCTATAGAGGGCAATGGCGCCTTCGCCGTCCTTCAACTGCTCCGCAACGGCGGCAAGCTGCACCAAAGCGGCGTCGCTGTCGGGCTTGAGCGCGAGCGCATATTGCAGATAGAGGCGCACGAACGGCTCGCCGCCGCCGCGATTGAGCGCGATGGCGAGGTCGAGCAGGATTTCAGCGGCGCCTTCGGAGGGACTGGCGACGAAGGGCTCGATCTTGTCGCCCTTGCTGATCCTGTCGCGAAGCGCCTGGATGTCGAGCTTGCCGGGCGCGAACGCCTCGGCCTTGTCGAGCACGTAGAGCGCCTTGTTCTTGTTGCCCTTGCGCGCCAGGAAAGACGCGTAGGCCTGGGCGTTGCGCATCCATGTCTCGGGCGCGGCACCGCCGGCCGTGACGTCGGTCAGGGTCGCGTCATAAAGCGCGTCGGCCTTGTCCGACAGGCCTGCGGCATCGGCGATCAGCGCGCGGTGGAAGGACTTGAACAGGCCGAACCAGTCAGGCCCCTGCAGTTTGTCGATCGAGGCCATCGCCCCGGTGGGGTCGCCGGCGCCCTCTTGTGCCCAGCCGGACATGACGCCGGAAATCAGCCGGTCGAGATCGGATTCGAGCGACAGCTTGAGCCAGTACTGCGCCTTGGTGAAATCCTTCTTGTGGAAGGAATCGACCGCCAGAGCCAGACGCGAGAAGCGCTCGACGTCGGGAACTGCCTTGAGCTTGTCGGCATAGACCAGCGATTCCTCGAAGCGGCCTTGCGCGATCAGCGACAGCATCAGGCTTTGCTGCAGCGAGGTGTCGCCGGGATTGAAGGCGAGCGCCTGCTTGTAATAAGCGATGGCATTGTCGAGGTCGTTGTCGCCTTCGGCGATGCGGGCGGCGAGATAGGCGCCCGAGAAGGAGGTGATCTTGACCGGGTCGGTCGATTCCTTGGCGTAGGCAGGCAGCGGAGAAATCGCCATCCCTGCCACAATTGCCAGCCCCGCGAGCCAGCGCGCACGTCCTTGCCGCATCGTATCCCTTTCAGCCAAGCGCCATCCCGCGTCGGCGCGGAGAAGCCATAGACTCGATGTTTCCTGACAAAGCATGGCCTTTTTGGGGTCAGGCTTCAATCCGGGCCGAATTCACAATCGGGTCACCCGATTAACAAACCATGGCGACACACACACTGTCGGTTCGAGATAATAGCAGATCGGGGTTGGGAGCTACAGCCTGACATCGCGATATCCACCTGCCGCTATCGTGCTGCACAGGCCGGCCCACTCGCAACCCTGGCAGGCCTCACGCGTCACGCCGGCTGAAAAGGCCGCGCGCAAGGCGGCAAGCGTTGCCGCGTCGAGGCTGAAGCGGACGCCGGCCCGGATCGGCCGGGCCAGCAGCTTGCCGACATCGCGTGCTGCCAGCTCGTCGCGGCCTGCGGCGCTTTCGCGCAAGCAGTGGGGCTCGGCCTCGCCGAGCAGCGGCCGACAGATGTCGTCGGGGCCGGAGACGATCAGAATATCCTCGCCCCGGCCCAGACGTTTCGCGATCACGTCATAGTTGGCGACGAAGGCTGCGCTGTACCCTTCGCCGATATAGGTCAGCAGGCAAAGCAGATGGTGGGAGCGCAGCCGGACGGTCATCGGTCAGGACGCGCCAGCGGAGCCTGTTCCATCCCGATGGTATCGGGATGGGGCTCCATCTTTTTGTTTGAGCATGATCTCTTCCGAAAACCGGACTCATTTTTCGGGATCATGCTCCTGCCGGGTCCGCCTTACCGGAAAACAGCTTGAGCGTCGCGGCGCCGAGCGCCGATTTCAGCAGGCCGCCGACGAGGAACGGCAGGAAACCGAAGGCGATGGCCTGTTCGAGGCCGATCATGACGGCGAGCCAGGCCGTTCCGAGAACCAGGCAGGCGAGGTTGCCGAGGACCATGCCGGCGAAGGCGAGCAGCACGCGGTTGCCGTTCCAGCCGCGCTCGGCCAGCCAGCCGACAAGCGCGCCGACGAGCGGGAAGGCGAAGAGATAACCGCCCGTTGCCCCGACGAAATACGACGCGCCCGCTGCCCCTCCGGACAGGACAGGAAAGCCCACGGCGCCCTCGGCGAGCCAGGCGATGATGGTCATGGCGCCAAGCCGCCAGCCATAAAGTGCGCCGACCAGCGTCACGGCGAAGGTCTGCATGGTGACCGGCACCGGCACCATCGGCACCTCGATCTGCGACAACAGCGCCAGAAACAGCGTACCGAGGACGACGGCCGCGGCCTGCCAGCTATGCGAGCGGGTTTGCAGGCGCAACGGGCTGAAGGACGGCTTGGACGGCGAAAAGGCGATGTCGGTCATGGTTGCTTCCTAGCTGGTTTGAAATTATAGATAATTTTATTGTTCGATCTATCATCGAATCCATATTTGCGCGGGAATGGCAACCCTCACCCCAAAAGGCTTGGGCTTGCGTGTCGAATAAAGGACATTTGGAAAGGCTGGCGGGACAGCACCCCCCTCTGTCCTGCCGGCCATCTCCCCCGCAAGTGGGGAGATCGGATGTCGCCTTTGCTTTCGCCAATGGCCGACGTTGCAGGACTAACGCAACGGCAAAGCTGTTGAGCTCCCCCCTTGCGGGGGAGATGTCCGGCAGGACAGAGGGGGGTGTGAAGGATCGCTACGCGCGGAATCCGACGACTTGTCCCTTCGTCCCTACCCGACGATGGCAAACGCTTCGCGCATCTTGCCCGACGCGGTCTTGACCGGTTTCTGGCCGATCCACTGGACGTGCCGGCCAAGCGTGGCCGCGGCCGATTCGGTGTTGCCTTGCCGCAGCGCGCTCAGGATCGCGCGATGATCCTGGTCGGTGCGGATTTCCCATTCCGAGCGCCATGCGGCGAACAGGAAGCGGGCGCTTGCGGCGTGCAAATCGTCGATGGTGGCGATGAGCCGCGGCATGCCGCAGGGCGCCAGGATCAGCCGGTGGAAGGTGCGGTTGGCCTCCTCCCAAGAGCGGACATCGCGGGATTTGTCGCCGGCCTTTGTGGCTTCTTCGGCAAGATTGAGAATGGAAGCCGTCAGATGCGGCGCGGCATGGCGCAGCGCCAGCACTTCGAGGGCTGCGCGCATTTCGGCGACTTCCCTGACTTCGCCGAGGTCGAAGGCGGCGACGCGTACGCCCCGCCTGGGCTCACTGGCCGCCAGCCCTTGCGCCTCTAGGCGCCGAAAGGCCTCGCGCACCGGGACATGGCTGGTCTGGAATTCCTCGGCGATGTGATCCTGCCGCAGCCGGGCGCCGGGTTCGATCGCACCCGATATGATGCGATCCGCCAGCACCTTGCTGATGCGCATGGCGATGGTGTCGTCTGCGGTCTTTGCCATGTTTTATAGATAATTTGCACTGCTGCCGATTGTCGAGCGGTGATTGCCCGATTTTGCATGCAAACTTTCTTTGGCGCCAGGCGCGGATCAGTTCACCCGGCTGATGCAGAAGTCGATGACGTCGATCAGCGCCGATTTCTGCGGCGTCGCCTCCAGCGGCGCCAGCGCGTCACGGGCGATCTCGCCGAAATGGCGGGCCCGTCCGATGGTGTCGGCAATGGCGCCATGGCGGGTCATCAGGCCGATGGCCTTTTCCAGTCCGGCATCGTCGGTGACATTGTCCTCGATGGCGCGCTTCCAGAAGGTGCGCTCGGCCTTGGTGCCGCGCCGGTAGGCGAGGATGACCGGCAGCGTAACCTTGCCTTCGCGGAAATCGTCGCCGACATTCTTGCCCAGCTCCTGGCTGGAGCCGCCATAATCCAGCGCATCGTCGATGAGCTGGAAGGCAAGGCCGAGATTCATGCCGTAGGAGCGCAATGCGGCGCGATCGTTGCGCGTCGCCGATGCGATGACCGGACCGACCTCGGCGGCAGCCGAGAACAGCGCCGCGGTCTTGGCCTTGATGACGGCGAAATGCTCGTCCTCGGTGGTATCGAGGTTCTTGGCGGCCGCCAGCTGCATCACCTCGCCCTCGGCGATGATCGAGGCGGCGCTGGACAGGATGTCGAGCGCTTCCAGCGAACCGACATCGACCATCATGCGAAAAGCCTGGCCGAGCAGGAAATCGCCGACCAGCACGCTCGCCTGGTTGCCCCAGATCATGCGGGCAGTCTTTTTGCCGCGCCGCATGCCGCTCTCGTCGACGACGTCGTCATGGAGCAGCGTGGCGGTGTGCATGAACTCGACCGCGGTGGCGAGCTTGACGTGGCCCTCGCCGGAATAGCCGAACATCTGGGCCGCCGCGAGCGTCAGCATGGGACGCAGCCTTTTGCCGCCCGACGAGATCAGATGATTGGCGACCTCCGGGATCATCTCGACGTCGGAGCCGGCCTTGGACAGGATCAGTTTGTTGACGCGCCCCATATCGGCTGCTGTCAGGTCGATGAGATCCTTGATGGAGGCGGGTTCCCGCTTCCCGTTTTCGATGTTGAGAACGACACCCACCAACAAACACTCCCGTCTTTGATCACGCGTGCGACGGCACCCTGGTCCCGCCTGGGACTCTAGGGCGGCACATACGGGCACGGCAAGAGGCGAATTGGCGCGGCTGCGGTGACGGCGTGTCAACCTTAGCGACCGCATGCCGTTGCCCGAAAACCGCTCCACACTTTTCGGCGCCATGCTCCAGCGTTTACATCAACGCTGCAACCTGCGAACTTCGTCCGATGATAGAACTCGTGCGCACCAACGATGCCGTGATCATCTCCTTTGTCGAATCGCTGATGCGCGATGCCGGGATTGCCTGCTTCGTCGCCGACCAGAACATGAGCATTCTCGAAGGGTCGATCGGTCTTTTGCAGAAGCGCGTCATGGTCGATGCCGACCAGGCCGATCAGGCGCGGCGCATCTTGAAAGACGCCGGCATCGAGAACGAAATCCGCCAGACATAATGGCTGAAGCGAGCGCGCTTACCAGCGATACGCCGGCCCATACGGTCGATGCCTTCCATCGCGGCCGCTTCTGGCTGGTCCAGCCCAGGACAGGGCATCGCGCCGGGATGGATGCCATGATGCTGGCGGCAGCAGTTCCATCCGGCTTTGCTGGACGCCTCGCCGATTTCGGCGCCGGCGCCGGTGCGGCGGGTCTTGCCGTGCTGTCGCGCTGCCCAGAGGCGCAGGTCGTGCTCGTCGAACGGTCGACCGAGATGGCAGGCTTCGCCACAACCACGCTCGCCCATCCCGGCAATGCGCATCTCGGCAATCGCGCCTCGGTGCTGACCGCCGACGTCACGCTGTCGGGCCGGGCGCGGACGCAAGCCGGCCTTGCCGACAATTCCTTCGATTTCGTCATCATGAACCCGCCCTTCAACGCGGCGCAGGACCGCGCCACGCCAGATCCGCTGCGGCGGCAAGCGCATGTCATGGACGACGGGCTGTTCGAGAGCTGGATCCGAAGTGCGGCTGCCGTCGCCAAGCCGCGCGGGGGCCTGGCCGTCATTGCGCGGCCGGAACAGCTTGGCGACCTCCTCGATGCGCTGTCGGGCCGCTTCGGCGACGCCGAGATGCTGGCCGTGCATCCGCGCCCGGAAGCAGCCGCAATCCGCATTGTGGTCAGGGCAGCGCTCGGCGCGCGCGGCAAGCTGTCGATCCGCCCGCCTTTGATGCTGCATGGGCAAACGGGCGACGGCCCGTCGGAACGAACCGAGATGATCAACAACGGACTGGCGTCGCTGTTTGGCGATTGATTTAGGCCCGTCAGTGTCGTTGCCGCAAAACCGGCACACAGTTGGCTGAGATGGATTGCAGCATTGCCGTTGACCGGCAAATCCCTACATGCGTTGAAGCCATTTGGAGACAGCCACCTCGTGAAACGCCTTTTCAACCGCCTGCTGCCGAAATCCTGGCGATCCAGCGTCGTCACCATTCCCGTCATCAGGCTGCATGGCACCATCATGGCCGGCGGCGGCCCGTTCCGGCCGAGCCTGTCCTTGGCGTCCACCGCCGCCCTCATCGAAAAGGCGTTCCTGTTCGATGCGCCCGCCGTCGCCATTTCAATCAATTCGCCTGGCGGCTCGCCGGTGCAGTCGCGGCTGATCTTCAAGCGCATCCGCGACCTCGCGGTCGAGAAGAACAAAAAGGTGCTGGTCTTTGTCGAGGATGTGGCGGCCTCGGGCGGCTACATGATCGCGGTCGCCGGCGACGAGATCTTTGCCGATCCGTCCTCCATCGTCGGTTCGATTGGTGTCGTCTCGGCCTCGTTCGGCTTTCCCGAGTTGATGAAGAAGATCGGTGTCGAGCGCCGTGTCCACACCGCCGGCCAGAACAAGGCGGTGCTCGACCCGTTCAAGCCGGAGAAGAGGGAAGACGTCGAGCGCCTGAAGGCGCTGCAGCTGGAAGTGCACGAGACCTTCATCGACCTGGTCAGGGAACGCCGTGGCACCAAGCTGAAGGACGATCCGGACCTGTTCACCGGCCTGTTCTGGACCGGCAAGAAAGGGCTGGAGCTTGGCCTCGTCGATGCGTTGAGCGACATGCGCACGGTACTGAAAACCCGCTTCGGCGCGAAAACCCAGCTCAGGCTGGTCACCGCGCCGCGTGGCCTGTTTGGCCGCATCGGCCTGTTCGGCTCGAACTTTTCAGCGCCCGATATTGCCGCCGCCGCCGCAAGGGGCGTGATCGATGCGGCGGAAGAGCGCGCATTGTGGGCGCGCTTCGGGCTTTGAAAAAGCGGGGAAAGCGTCTAGCATGAGCGCTTGACAGTCTGCCTTGCCGTCTTGCGAGGGAGGAGCTTTGAAATGCCACAGATCATTTTCTTCGCAGTTGTCGGCGCCGCCGCTTATTTCGGCTACCGCACCTTCGTCCGCGAGGCCGAACGTGTGACCGCCAAGGTGCGGCGCACCGAAAAGCAGGCAGCCAACGGCACCAACGGCACGCTGGTCCAGGATCCCAAGACCGGCGAATACCGCCTGGCCAAGGACTGAGCATCATCCCGTCAGCAGCCGACAGTTTGGATGCCGCAGCCCGGACGTGGCTTGCGCCCGCCAAGATAAATCTGGCGCTGCACGTCACCGGCAAGCGCGCCGACGGCTACCATCTGCTCGAGAGCCTGGTCGTTTTCACCCGCTTCGGCGACAGGGTCGAGATCGAGCCTGCCGACGCCGACCGGTTCTCCGTATCGGGCCGTTACGCGACTTCCGTGCCGATCGACGACAGCAATCTGGTGGTGAAGGCGCGCGAGGCGCTGCGCAGGCAGGCCGGCCAGCAGAGCACGCCGCCGGTTGCCATCCGGCTGGAAAAGAACCTGCCGATCGCATCCGGCGTCGGCGGCGGCTCAAGCGACGCGGCGGCGGTATTGCAGGGTCTTGTCCGGACCTGGGGGCTCGACATCGGCGAGGCCGAACTGAGCCGGATCGGTCTCACGCTCGGCGCCGACGTGCCGATGTGTCTTGCGGCAAAACCGCTGGTTGCGCGTGGCGTCGGCGACGAGCTGTCGCTGGTGCCGGATTTTCCGGCGCTCGCTTTGGTGCTGGTCAATCCCGGCGTCGCCGTCTCGACGCCTGATGTGTTCAACGCACTTGAGAAACGCGACAATGAGGGATTGCCGCCGCTGCCGCGTGCATTTGACTTCCACAGTGTCCGCAACTGGCTGGAGATCACCCGCAACGATCTCGAACCGGCGGCGCAGGCGATCCAGCCGCCCATCGGCCGAGCGCTTTCCCTGCTGAACAGGGCCGGATCTGGATTCTCGCGCATGTCGGGCTCCGGCGCGACATGCTTCGGACTGTTCGAGACCGGCAATGTCGCCAAGCGCGCCGCCGCCGAGATCCGCAGCCGCGAACCGGAGTGGTTTGTCGCCGCGACACGAAGCATCGCTTCAGAGGGGGCCGATGACCAAAATTGACGAAAGCCGCCCCTTCATCCCGGTGCGCATCGCGGTGCTGACGGTGTCCGATACGCGCAGCCTTGCCGACGACAAATCAGGGCGGACGCTGGCCGATCGCATCGTCGAGGCCGGCCATGTCCTGGCCGCGCGCGACATCGTCACCGACGACCGGGAGAAAATCCGCGACAAGGTGCTGGGCTGGTCGCGCGACGAAGACATCGATGTCGTCATCACCACCGGCGGCACCGGTTTTACCGGCCGCGACGTGACGCCGGAGGCGCTGGAGCCGATCTTCGAGAAGCGCATGGATGGCTTTTCCGAAGTGTTCCACCGCATTTCCTACGACAAGATCGGCACCTCGACAGTGCAGAGTCGGGCGACGGGCGGCGTCGTCAACGCCACCTTCGTCTTCGTGCTGCCGGGCTCGCCCGGCGCCTGCAGGGACGCCTGGGACGGCATCCTGAAACCGCAGCTCGACTACCGCCACATGCCCTGCAACTTCGTCGAGATCATGCCGCGCCTGGACGAGCATTTGCGGCGCGGCAAGGCCGCCTCGTAAACCAAGGCAAAGCCGGCCAAGTGCTGCCTTTGTCAGGCAGAATGGCGGCTGCGCCTTCGAGAGGTCATTTCCTCCGGGTCGTCGGGCGGATAGTCTGTCGCCAAGTCAAGACGGAAGAGATCCAATGAGCGCGCACCGCGGCGGCTGCCATTGCGGCAACATCCACCTGACGTTCGAAACGGGAATCGAGCCGGCCGAGGTGGAGATCCGCGCCTGCCAGTGCGCGTTCTGTGTCCGGCATGGTTCGCGCGCCGCTGCCGATCCGCAGGGCCGATTGATCGTCTCGGTCGAGGACGAGGCGCGGCTGCACCGATACCGGTTCGGATTGCGCACCGCCGATTATCTCATCTGCCGGGACTGCGGCGTCTATGTCGCTGCTGTGACCACCGACGGCGAACCGAGAGCGATCGTCATCGTCAATGCGCTGGATGACCGGCCGCGGTTCAACCGCGAGCCGGTCCCAATGGACTATGATGCCGAGAACAAAGAGGGTCGCATTGCCCGGCGGCAAGCGCGCTGGATGCCGGTCGAGATCCGCTCCGGCGTCAGCGGATGACCGGCTCGCCGTGGAAGCGGCGGCGCGAGGGCGGCGAGACGCCGAAGCCGACCTCCATCATCAGCCGTGGCGTGGTGGACGGCACGGTGCCCATGTGGAAGCCGAACGGGTCCTCGACGAAGCCGAGGCCGGCCTCGCCGGTCAGCGTGACCGGGCTGTCGTCGCCATAGACCTTGAGCACGTCTTGCGCCGGATGGCCGACCAGCAGCGTCAGCTGGTGCTTGAGGCTGCGCCTGTTGTGGCTGGCTTTGACATAGACATGCGGGCCGGTGCCGGCATCGCAGGGCTTGAGATAGAAGAAGAATTTCAGCATCCGCCAGTCGTCGAGATCGAAATGATATTTGCCGAGCGAGGCAAGGTTCTTGTCGGCGTCGGAAGCCTCGCCGGTCGGAAAGCTCCACCAGACACGCGTGGTGATCAGCTTTGCCTGCCCGCCCAGATAGTGCTGGGCGATGTCGAGCAGCAGCGGGTCGTTCTGGATGGCGAGTGCCGCCTTGCAGCCGAGGATGCGCTCGAAATAGTGTCCGCTGAGCAAAGAGCGGCCGAACCGCTTCTCGGCTTCTGCGTGTTCTCCGGGCATGAATTCGAGCCGGCGGTCGAAATTGCCGAAGCACGGCGTGCTCTGAGCAAAGCTGGCGATCTCTTCGTGGATTGCCTGCGGAAGGACCAGTCCGGAGAACAGGCCATCGGCGCGCAGCGCCGCGACGATCGACTTGAGGTCGACGCCCCTGAACATCGTCGCTCCGGCACTCTGCGCGGGGCGCGCGGCTTTGGCGCCAAGCCAGTGCAGTTTGCGCGCCGGCATGGTGCGGGCAAGCACGAACATCGGCAGCCATGCGGGATTTTCGCGCAGGTCGGACAGATAGGTCGGGATACGCACCGCAATGCGGCGGAGCAGGCTGCCGTTGCGGGCAATGGCTTCCAGACTGGGGGCGCCGGATTTGTCAGGGGACGAAAGGTTCATCGGGGTCCTCAGATATGAACGGCAGCAACGACGACGCGGCGCTTGCTTACCGCTCCGGCACTACCCAAACCCCGATATCCCGCATCAACGGAATGCTAATCCCGCGTCAGCTTTTGTGCAATGCACAATAGGTTTTTGCGGCGAAAAAGAGGGATGGTGCTGCGACCGTGCCAATGCGGATGAGACGCCGACGCTGCCCCTCATCCGCCCTTCGGGCACCCTTCTCCCTGGGAACGGGAAAAGGGAGAAACATCACTTCTTCGGCGCCAGCCAGATTTCGGCGTCGAGCCGCCTGGTGGCGAGACCGCGCGCAAGGGCTTCGGCGCTGTGCGCGTTCTTCGACAGGGCAGCGGCCTGGCGCTTGCTGATGACCAGCCCTTCGGCCAGCGCCCGGTTGCCCGAAAACACCCGTGACAGGAACGGCGTGCGGCTGCCGCGCGCACGGGAAAAGCGCGCCGGCATGGTTTGCCGCGCCGTGTGAGCGACAACGTCGTCGATCCAGCCCTCCGCCAGCCTTGCGCCGGGTTCCAGAAACAGCAGCCAGTCACCCTTCGCCTGCCTGATTCCCGCGGCAATGCCGCCGGCCACGAAGTGGCAGCCGGCATGATCGGCAACCCGATGCGTCTGGTCGGTCGAGCCGGTGTCGCAGACGATGACATCGCGCACCACGCCCTCGACCGCGCCGCCGATCAACGAGGCGAGCGTGCGGGCAAGGCCTTCTTCGTCATCCCGGGTTTCGATGAGAACGCTGAGCATTTTTAGCCGAATAGCGGAAAGCCCGGCGCAGCGCCAGTTTTGCATGGCCCAACGAAAAAGTTCTTGCTTTGTTCTCATCAGCGAAATAGGATTATTTTCATGAACAGAGCGATTCGACAGCCAGCCGACAGTCCTTGGGAAAGGGCCAAAATGGAACATATCGTGCGTGCGGACATTGCTGCTTTCGGAGCAGGGCGAGCCGAGATGGCCAATGCGATGATCGAACAGAGCGGCATGCGCGTCCGTCCGGATCGCAACCGCGGCCGTTCCGCGGGCATCAACCCGTCCGGCCGGTTCGAGCCGGTCAGCCGGGATGTGTTCGACGACGGCTGGAATTCGCTGGAGGAATTGCCGCCGTTCAAGACCGAAGTGCAGGTCGAGAAGCCGCGCACCATCATCACCCGCAACGAATCGCCCGACATTTCCTTCGACCGCTCGATCAACCCCTATCGCGGCTGCGAGCATGGCTGCGTCTATTGTTTCGCCCGGCCGACGCATTCCTTCATGGGCCTGTCGCCGGGGCTGGATTTCGAAGCGAAGCTGTTTGCCAAGCCGGATGCGGCGCGGCTGCTCGACAAGGAACTGTCGAAGGATGGCTATCAGCCGCGCACCATCGCGATCGGCACCAACACCGATCCCTACCAGCCGATCGAGAAACAATACCGGGTTATGCGCGAGATCCTCGAAGTGCTGGAGGCGCGCGGCCATCCGGTCGGCATCGTCACCAAATCCCATCTGGTGACGCGCGACATCGACATCTTGTCGCGCATGGCCGAACGGGGCTTGGCCAAGGTGGCGCTGTCGGTGACAACGATGGACCGCATGCTGGCGCGCACCATGGAGCCACGCGCGTCGACGCCGACCAAGCGGCTTGAGGCGATCCGGCAGCTTTCCGATGCCGGCATTCCGGCCTCTGTCATGGTGGCGCCGATCATTCCCGGCCTGACCGACCAGGAGATGGAGCGCATCCTCGATTCGGCACGCGCCGCAGGCGCCCGCGAGGCCGGCTATGTCATCCTGCGCCTGCCGCTCGAGGTGGCGCCGATCTTCAAGGACTGGCTGCTGCGCCATTATCCCGACCGCTATCGGCACGTGATGTCGCTGATCCGTTCGATGCGCGACGGCAAGGACTATGATTCGGAATGGGGCAAGCGGATGAAAGGCGCCGGCCCCTATGCCTGGCAGATCGGCCGGCGCTTCGAGATCACGGCCAAGCGGCTCGGCCTCAACGCCGAGCGGCGCACGCTCCGAACCGACCAGTTTGTCGCCGCCGCCAAGGCGACCGAGCAGCTGATGCTGCTCTGAGAGTAGCGCCTGCCCTGCCCTCGTGGCTGTCAGGCGACCCAAGAATCCCGTCCGGCCTGTCCCCCGGCCTGCAGACGGTGCCCTCCCGGTCTTGCCCCACTCGACCTTGGAGGGACTTGCGGAGAATCGGAGCCGATGCGAACCTCGCCGCAACATGGCTCGCGCACGTTCCGATTCTCCGCTTCTTTTCGAAATCGTCGAAAAGCCCGACTTCTCCTTCGAGACGAAGGCGATGGCGGAAGGCCTGTGGCCGGTGGCAGGCATGGACGAGGCCGGCCGCGGTCCGCTGGCCGGGCCGGTGGTGGCGGCGGCCGTGATCCTCGATCCCGCCAACATTCCCGACGGGCTCGACGATTCCAAACGGCTCAACCATTTGCAGCGCGAGGCGCTGTTCCTGAAAATCCTGGGGTCAGCGCTCGGCGTGTCGATGGCCTCGGTCAGCGCCGAAGGCATTGACGGCAGCAACATCCTCAAGGCCAGCCTGGAAGCCATGCGCCGCGCCCTTGCCGGCCTGCCGATCCAGGCGAAGCTGGCGCTGGCCGATGGCCGCGATGTGCCGCCGGGCCTCCTCTGCGAAGGCCGCGCGCTGATCAAGGGCGACCAGCGCTCGCAATCGATCGCCGCCGCCTCGATCGTCGCCAAGGTGATGCGCGACCGCATGATGTGCGGCTGCGGCAGCCATCACGAGCGCTACGGGTTCGAGGTCCATATGGGCTACGCCACCGTGCGGCACCGCACCGCGATCGAAGCGCATGGGCCGGTGGCAAGGCTGCACCGGGCATCATTCGCGCCGTTCAGGCTGGGTGGGGTTGAGGTGGTGGAAGAAGAAGGGTTTGTCGGGTTGGACAGCTAATCTCCCCCCTTGAGGGGGAGATGGCCGGCAGGCCAGAGGGGGTCGCGCGCGTGAAGTGCTAGCCCTTCTTGGTCGCAGAAAGAGCGTCGCGCCTGGTCGAACGGACCCCCTCTGTCGCCTTTGGCGACATCCCCCCCTCGAGGGCCCTCGAGGGGGAGATCAGGCGCACCACCGCCTTCGCCAATCTCCGTCGCCGCTCAACAAAAAAGCCGCCAGGTTGCCCGGGCGGCTTGATGTCAGCGAGTTAACCCCGCTCAGTTCAGCCTGGCCTTCACGTCCTGCAGCGCGGACTTGAACAGGTCGGCGCCGGCCTTGGCGTCGATCTTGCCGGCAAGCAGCGTGCGGGCCGCCTCGACGGCGATGTCGACGGCGCTGGCGCGCACTTCGGCGACGGCTTCGCGCTCGGCCTGGCCGATCTTCTGCTCGGCAAGCGCAGTGCGACGGGTGACATAGTCTTCGGTCTTCTTGTGCGCCTCGGCGGCAAGCATGTCGGCCTCGCGCTTGGCGGCAGCGACGATGGCTGCGGCCTCCTGCTCGGCTTCCTTGCGCTTCTTCTGGTATTGGCCGAGCAGTTGCTGGGCCTCTTCGCGCAACCGGCGGGCTTCCGCAAGCTCGTCGCTGATCTTGGTCGCACGGGCGTCGAGCGACTTGGCGATCAGGCCTGGCACCTTGATGTAAACGGCAACGCCGAGGAAAATGACGAGGGCAACCGTTGCCCAAAGCGTTGCGAGAGATGTGGCGTCCATGATGTGCTCCTCACCGGGCCACGGATTTGACCGCAGCCGAGATCTCGGCCTTGCTCGTCTTGCCGCCGACAAGCGCATCGACGATGGCTGAAGCGGTGTCCTCGGCAATCATGCCGACTTCCTTCATGGCGTTGGCCTTGATGGAAGCAATGCTGGCCTCGGCCTCGCCGAGCTTCTTGTCGAGGGCGGCCTCGACCTTCTTGCGGGCAGCCTCGGCTTCAGCCTTGGCAGCGTCGTTGGCCTGCTGGCCGATCGCGTTGGCCTTGGCCTTGGCTTCCGCCAGTTCCTGCTCGTAAGCGGCAACGGCGGCGTCGGCCTCGCCCTTCAGCTTGGCGGCCTGGTCGAGGTCCTGCGTGATGCGATCGCTGCGGACGTCGATGATGCCGCCAAGGCGCGGCATCACCACCTTCTTCAGGAACAAATAGAACAGCCCGAACGTGATCGCCAGCCACAGAAGCTGGGACGGAAACGTCGCCGGATCGAATGGCGGGAACGTGCCGTGCGCCTCGGCAGGCACGCCGGTGCCGGAATGCGTGTCGCCTTCCGTACCGGTGTGGGCGCCTTCAGCGGCGGGTGCGGACTCTTGCGCAAACGCAGATGTCACGAACATGGACTATCCCCTCATATCAGGCATGGCCGCAGGAATGCGGCCAGCCAATTCTTCCCAATGCTCGTCCGACCGATAATTGGCCGAACAGGGGCTCAGCCGAACAGGGCGAGAAGCGCGATGAGAAGCGAGAAAATGCCCAGAGCTTCGGTCACGGCGAAGCCGAAAATCAGGCGGCCGAACTGGCCATCGGCGGCCGACGGATTGCGCAGGGCGCCCGCCAGGTAGCTGCCGAAGATGTTGCCGAGGCCAATGCCCGCGCCGCCCATGCCCAGGCAAGCGATACCGGCGCCGATGTACTTTGCTGCTTCTGCGTCCATTTTGAACTCCTTTGGATCTGTAATTCCGTTGCAATTCCATCCGGCGAAAGATGCCGGAAATTCTAAGGTCAGTGCCCGGGATGCAGGGCGTCGTTCAGATACATGCAGGTCAGCACCGCAAAGACGTAGGCCTGCAGGAAAGCGACCAGCAATTCCAGCGCGGTCAGCGCGACTGCCATGGCCAGCGGCAACACCGAACCGGCAACGCCGACGGCGCCGAGCGCGCTCAGGCTGACGACGAAGCCCGAAAACACCTTCAGGGTGATGTGGCCGGCCAGCATGTTGGCGAACAGACGAACCGAGAGGCTGACCGGGCGCGACACGAAGGAGATCACCTCGATCAGCACCACCAGCGGTAACAGGAACACCGGAACGCCGTGCGGCACGAAGAGCTTGAGGAAGCCCAGACCGTGCTTCGTGAAGCCGTAGACAACGACGGTTCCGATCACCAGGGCTGCGAGGCCGAAGGTGACGATGATGTGGCTGGTGACGGTGAAGAAGTAAGGGAAAAGGCCAAGCAGGTTGGCGACCAGCACGAACATGAACAGCGAGAACACGAAGGGGAAGAACTTCATGCCCTGCGTTCCGGCGGCGTCGCGCAGCATGTTGGAGACGAACTCATAGCCCATTTCCGAAACCGACTGCAGGCGCCCGGGAACAAGGCTGCGGCTGGAGGTCGAGAGGTACAGAAACGCCGATGCGACGAGCACGGTCGCGACCATGAACAGAGCCGAATTGGTGAAGGACAGGTCATAGCCGCCGATATTGATCGGAATCAGCTTGACGATATGGAACTGGTGGATCGGATCGACCTTGTCAGCAGCCATTTACATCCCCGTCAAAACCGCGAGCGGCCTTAAGTGTCCTTGTGCGCCATTGGCGGCGCGCCATTTCATTCTTTCGGATCGTGCGACTTCTCGCTTTTTCCGAATTCCGCCACAACACCTGACGAACGCAGGACATTGAGCACGCCGGCGCCAAAGCCCAGCAACAAGCCGACGACCAGACCCCATGGCGAGGTTCCCGCCACGCGATCCAGAAACCAGCCAAGGCCCACACCCACCACTATCCCGGCGATGAACTCGCTGGACAGCTTGAGCGCCTGGCCATATCCGGCCGTCGCCTTCGCGCCGTCATTCCCCTCGAGCTGATCCGGCCGTCTTGTCGCAAGCGATGCTCCAAGCTCACGCCGGCGGCGTTCGAGATCTTCGTCGCGGATGTCGGCCTCGTGCTTGCTGCCGCGGCCGGTTTCTCCGGTTCCGTCTGGCCCGTTCTTGTCGGCCATCGTAACCCCCCTGCCCGGTCAGACCGTCACCGTCCGTCCGCTTCTAAAGTCGCCGGCAACATAGTTAGAGGGTTTGCGCCCGTCAAGCCACGGGCGGGACTTCAAAGCCATGTATTTTTTCTATTGGAATCAATCACTTGGCGAGGTGCGACATCGTGCCCGGCACTATCGGGTCGGCACATGCCCCGAATCCGTCCGGCGACCGTTGTCCGATTTCGGCTTCCAGGGCCTTTGCGGTTCGTTTGCGACAGGCAAGCCGAAGGGCTCAGCTCCAGCCGCCGCCATAGGTGCGGTAGAAGATATGCAGGCCGATCTTGGTCATCTTCTGCATCGTGCGCGCCCAGCCCGGATGGACGTAGTTGGCGTAGTAGTGGGTCGATGAGCCGACTTCGGGAATGAATATCTTGCCGGCGGTGACCGCCATCGCGACGTCCTGCGCGGTCTTGTAATGGGCGGGGCTCTCGATGCGCTTCTTGCGGCCGTCGCAGGCGAAGGAGAACTGGCAGCGGTTCAGCCAGTTGTCGTTCTGGTAGACGACGCCGCAAATCGAGTTCGGATAGGCCGGATTGCGGACGCGGTTGAGAATGACCTGCGCGACGGCGGCCTGGCCGCGCACGGATTCGCCGCGCGCCTCGAAATAGATGCCGTTGGCGAGGCAGGCCTGCTCCTTCGTGGAGAAGACGCTGGCCGGCAGCGGGTTCTGGATCCACGAGTGGTCACCCTTGGCCATCGGCGGAATGAAGCGCCCGCTGCTCGGCTCCTCGTCCTGCAGCAGCGCTTCGAAGGGTGAGGCCTTGGCGTAATCGGGTTCGGCCTGGGCATAGGCGGTGGCCAGCACGTCCGGTCTGTCATTGTTGACCAACGCGGCAAGCATGGCCGGCACGCCGGGATCGGGCTTCTTGTCCACATTGGTATGGAAGGCCTGGGCGATCTGGATTTCCTTGCCCTTGATGCCGGGCTTGGCGAAGGCGAGCTTCAGGCCGCTGTCCATGCTCGGCCGCAGCAGCGAGGACGTGCGCTGAAAGATTGAGCCGGCATTGAAGTTCTTCGGCGGCGCCACCGGCGAGACCTGGATGATGCGGCCCTTCTTGTCGGCGCGCATGATGCGGTCCTCGTCGGGCGTGATGCCGGCGACATTGCCCTTGCCGCGAAACGAGACCTTGCCGACGCCGGGCAGGCGCACGCCCGAGCCCGAGAGCGAACCGGTGGTGACGGAATCGATGAAAGGCATTTCGGCGGCATGAACCGAGCCGGCGACGGAGCGCTCGACATAAGAGTTCCAGCGGGTGCCCGAAGCTTCGAGGCCGGAAATCAAGCTGCCCATGTCCTGGTAGGCGACGACAGTTGGAAAGCCGATCCAGATGCCGAGCCCGATGACCAATGGCGATACGAAGGAACGTTTTTTCTCACCGGCGGCGGCGGCCAGCCGCTTCAGGACACGTCGATGCACGGGGAACTCTCCAGAAACGCCACTGAGCCACTGGAGAGCCAAAGTGAAGCATTAACCTTGATGCGGGGTTAACGCGGTTGATCGTGTTTTTCCGAAGCGGCCCGAAATGGGACGCCGTTTGCCGACCGGCAACCCGTCAGTTCGGCCGCAGGAAAATTGGCCATGCAATCATGGCGCAGAGCGCGCCCACCAGCCAGACGCCAGGCCACGACCAGATGAGCAGCAAAGCCGGAATGGCGGTCGGCACCACGAAGAAGGCGATGAAGACGAAGCTGTTGGCAAGACCGAGCGCGGTTCCGGCGCGGCTGGCGCCGGCAAGCGTGGCGAGTTCGGTGTAGGCGACGCCATGCCAGGCGGAGACCGAAATGCCGGCAACGACCAGCAGCACGTCGATCGCCGGGATCAACGCGGCATGGGCGTCTGGCGTGGCTCCTGCCGCCAGGACCAGCAGGCCGACGGCCGCGAAGCCAAGCGCGCTCGTCATGCTGCAGAGGCGCAGGAACCAGCGGCGGTTGCCATGGCGGTCGGTGAAGCGGCCGCTCCAGACGCGCATCACCATCGCGCCGGTCTGCACCGCGGCAAGGCTGGCGCTGATCGTGAGCGTGGCCATGCCGGCGAAATCGTGCAGGAAGACGGAGGCGAAGGTGAGCACCGCCACTTGCGGAAAGCAGAGCAGGCCGATGGCGGTGGCGATGCGCCAGACCTCGACATTGCGCAGCGGCGCCGGACCGCCCGACTTTGCCACGGCCATGCTGCCGGCATTGTCCAGTTCCGGCGGCTGGTGCAGCCATCGCCAGGCAAACAGCGCAGAGACGGCGTTCATGGCGGCCAGCAGCCCGAAGACCGCCGCGAAACCGTGCACCGATGCCAGCGACGGCAGGACCAGCGCGCCGAGCCCGCCGCCGAGCGGCACCGCGGTCTGCCTGATGCTCATGGCAAAGCCACGTTCGCCTTCGTGGAACCAGGCCATGATGGCGCGGCCGCTGGAACCGTTGACGCTGCCGCCGAGCAGGCCGGTGACCAGAAGGCATGCGGCCAGCATTGCGACGCCAGGCACATAGGTCACTGAGGGCACGATGAACAACGCCATCAGGGCGAGCCACGCCGCGGTCGCACCAAGGCCGGTCAATAGCACGCCGCGATCGCCCCAGCGGTCGGTGAGCAGACCCCAGGGCAGTTCGCTCAAGGCAACGCCCAGTCCGAGAAGACCGAGGACCAGGCCGAGATTGCCATTGCTCAAGTGATAGCCCGACCGCAGAAACACCGCCGCCGCCGGTATGCCGGCGAAGGTGGCGGAGAAACTGGCATTGGCGGCAACGCCGATGCCAAGCACCTTCCAGCGATGATTGGCGCGAAATCGTTCAGCCTTCGACGTGACGGCGGCGGCTCGGCCAACCCGGCCTGGCTCACAATTTGCGTCGGCGATCGACATGGCGGGACTCCTGTTGATGCCCTTTCGGGACCTTGACGCCTCGTCTTTACCGCCATAACTTCATCCCGAATATCGGGAAGTTTTTGACAATTGTTCCCGAAAAACAGGATCGTTGTGATGCGCCGCGTAACCTTCGACCTCGATGTCCTCCGAAGCTTCGTCACCGGCATGGAACTCGGCAGCTTCGCCAAGGCCGCCGACCGGCTTGGCCGCTCGACCTCGGCGGTGAGCGCGCAACTGAAGAAGTTGGAGGACCAGGCGGCGACGCCGATCTTCCGCAAGTCGGGCCGCGGACTGGCGTTGACCGAAGCCGGCGAAACCATGCTCGGCTATGCCAGGCGGCTGCTCGAGTTGAACGACGAGGCGGCCTCGGCCATCCACGACGTGGAACTGGAAGGCTGGGTCAGGCTCGGCTTGCAGGAGGATTTCGGCGAGGCGGTGCTGCCGGAGGTGCTCGGACGCTTCGCCCGCGCGCACCCCAAGGTCAAGATCGAGGCGCGGATCGGGCGCAGCTATGAACTCGCCGAGCGGATCACATCAGGCAATCTCGACATTGCGCTGGCCTGGGACAGCGGCCAGGCGCTGCCTTACAGCCGGCATGTCGGCGACGCGCAATTGCGCTGGATCGGGCCGGCAAAGCTGATCGAGACCAGGCTACGCGAGGGCGAGGCACTGCCGCTGGTGGCGCTGGAAGCGCCATGCCTGCTGCGCACAGTGACGACGGAAACGCTCGACCGCGCCGGCCTGCCATGGCGGATGGCCTTCTCCAGCCCCAGCCTTGGCGGCATCTGGGCGGCGGTCGCCGCCGGCCTCGGCCTGACCATCCGCACGGATATCGGCCTGCCGGCCAATGTCAGGACGATGGCACCGCAAACGTTGGGCTTACCCGCGCTGCCAACCATGGCGCTGGTGATGCACCAGAAAGACGCCGAACTGGACCCGGTGGCGACGCGGCTGGCGGATATTTTGTGGCAGGCGGCGGTGGCGGCGCTGCCGCAGGACGAGCGGTTGAGAGAGGTCGCTTAGACGCGGTGATCACCCGGTGTCGCGTTCCGTCACACCCCCCTCTGTCCTGCCGGACATCTCCCCCTCAAGGGCCCTCAAGGGGGGAGATTGCTGTCATCAACGCTTTCGCCAATTTTTGATCTTGCAAGGTGAGAACGGCCGCAGCGGCTGCTGATCTCCCCCCTTGAGGGGGATGCCCGGCAGGGCAGAGGGGGGTGTGCCCCGCCAATCTTGCGGAGAATTTCGCAACCGTCACCGCTCACTTGCGCTTGTTCGCTCTCCCCGCGAACGGGTTGTCCGAAGTCCGCAGCGCTATCCTGATCGGCACGCCGGGCATGTCGAAGGCTTCGCGCAGGCTGTTGGAGAGGTAGCGGACATAGGATTGCGGCATCGCGTCGGGCCGCGAGCACTGGACGACGAAACCCGGCGGCCGGGTCTTGGCCTGGGTGACGTATTTGACCTTGAGCCGGCGTCCGGCGACGGCGGGCGGCGGATGATGCGCAAGAATGCTTTCCAGCCAGCGGTTGAGCTTGCCGGTGGAAACGCGGCTGTTCCACACCTTGTGCGTCTTGATGACGGCATCCATCAGCTTGTCGAGGCTGCGCCCGGTCTCGGCCGAAACCGTCACCGCCTGGATGCCGCGCACTTGCGGCAAAAGCCGTGTGGTCTTTTCGCGCAATTCGGCCAGCAGTTCCTGCGGATTGTCGATCAGGTCCCATTTGTTGAAGGCGATGACCGGCGCCCTGCCCTCGCGGATGATCAGGTCGGCGATCTGGAGGTCCTGCTTCTCGAATGGGATGGTGGCGTCGAGCACGATGATGACGATCTCGGCAAAGCGGATGGCGCGCAGACCGTCCTGCACCGACATCACTTCCAGCTTTTCGTGGATCCTGGCCTTGCGGCGCATGCCGGCAGTGTCGAACAGTTTTAGGCGACGGCCATGCCAGTCCCAGTCGACCGAGATGGAATCGCGGGTGATGCCGGCTTCCGGGCCGGTCAAAAGCCGCTCCTCGCCGATCAGCGCGTTGATCAGCGTCGACTTGCCGGCATTGGGACGGCCGACGACGGCGATGCGCATCGGCTTGGTGTCGTCATAGGCAGGTTCGGCGTCGGGATCGGTGATGTCCTCGCCGATCAGCACCTCGCTGGCGGCGACGTCCTCGGCCTCGTCTTCTTCCTCGCCGAAGGCGCGGTCTTTGCCCAGCGCCTCGATCACCGCGTCGCGCAGATCGGGCATGCCCTGGCCGTGCTCGGCCGAGACCGGGATCGGCTCGCCGAGGCCGAGTTCCCAGGCCTCCAGCATGCCGCCCTGGGCGCCCTTGGCCTCGGCCTTGTTGGCGACCAGCACGACCGGCTTGCCGGATTTGCGCACGATCTCGGCAAAGGTGCGGTCGTCGGGCAAAAGGCCTGATTTGGCGTCGATGGTGAAGAAGATCAGGTCGGCTTCGCGGATCGCGATCTCGGTCTGCGCGCGCATGCGGCCGGGCAACGTCGAGGCGGCGGCGTCTTCGAAACCGGCGGTGTCGATGACATCGAAATGCAGATCGTAGAGTTTGGCCGCGTGGACGCGACGGTCGCGGGTGACGCCCGGCGTGTCGTCGACAAGCGCCAGCTTCCGTCCCACCAATCGGTTGAAAAGCGTCGATTTGCCGACATTGGGCCGGCCGATAATGGCGACTTTGAAGCTCATCCGGCTATCCATATCATCGCCCAAACCGCAGCGCGCCCTTGGGTCAGGCCCGAGGGCAGGCTTTGGGCGATGCGTATCATGACGCGCCCGAGCCGCGGATCAATTCCGACATCAGCGTCGCCCGCTGGCGCGCGTTGCGCGGGGCGCCGTCATCGGCGGCGATCTGGTCGAACAGTTTCAGCGCATCCTGGGTCTTGCCTTCCTTCCAGGCGGCAAGGCCGAGCGCTTCGCGCGCTGTGTGGCGCAGCGTGTTGTTGTCGGCGGTCAGCGCCTCGACGCGGCTGGAGACGTCGGCGAAGGAGCCGTGATCGACGAGCAGCAGGGCGGCCCGCAGGCGCGCCATGTCGCGAATGCCCTGGGGAATGGCGTTGTCGGCGGCGACGCCATCGAAATCGGCGACGGCGGCGGCAAAGTCGCCCTTGTCGGCCTTGACGGTCGCCGCGCGCATGCGGGCGAGCAGCGGATAGGCGCCGTAGCCGTCCTTTTCCAGCTGTTCGAGGGCGGTCAGCGCCTCGTCGCTCTTGCCGTCATTGGCAAGCTTCAGCGCCTGCGAGAAGGCATCGCCGGAGCGGTTGGCGCGCGTCTCGTCCCAATAGCGGTAGCCGACGAAGGCGGCGGTGCCAAGCACCACCAGGATGGCGAGGCCAAGGATCGCCGGACCAAAGCGGTCCCATAGCGCCTGCGCCTGCTCGCGACGGATCTCGTCGTTGACTTCGCGGATAAAACTGTCGTCGGACATCAATCAAAACCATTGCTGCCCTAACAGGGGCGCTTCTTGAGCCCGCGTTTTAGCGAAATTTCGCGGGCATGGAAGGGGCTCGGCAGGAAAATCGGCTAATCGCCGGGCGCATAGCTGCCGACGTTGATCGCACCCACGCCACATTTTGCCGATAGCCGGCTTGGACTGCCTCCAGATCAAGCCCAGATTGCCGATGCCACGTTTGTCCCGCGTTGTTGCGTTTTCCTCAGCCGTGCTTGCCATGGCTGGTGCGGCTTTCGCCGACCCGCCGGCGCCGCCTGCCCCGGCAAAGCCGAAGCAAATCGTCATCATCTCGTTCGATAGCGCCCGGGAGATCTCGCAATGGCAGCGCAGCCGGGCGCTGGCCAAGCGCACCGGCGCGCATTTCACCTACTTTTTGTCCTGCGTCTTCCTGCTGTCGCCGCAGACGCGGGCCGACTACACAGCTCCGGCCAAGTCCGCGGGCAAATCCAACATCGGCTTTGCCGCTTCGAAGCAGGACGTCGCCGATCGGCTCGATCAGATCGGGCTCGCCGCTTCGGAAGGCCACGACATCGCCAGCCATGGCTGCGGCCATTTCGACGGCAAGGACTGGAGCAAGGCCGACTGGCTGAAGGAATTCGCCTCGTTCGAGCGCATTCTGGAAAACGCCTATGCGATCAACGGTATTGAACCCGAGCCCAAGGGATGGCGCGATATTGCCCATGCCGTTGTCGGCTTTCGCGCGCCGTACCTCTCGACCAGCAAAGGGCTCTATGAGGCCCTGCCTGAAGCCGGCTACCACTATGATGCCAGCGGCGTTTCGAAAGGCCCGGTCGAGCCGCCGACCGGCGGCGGCTTGACCCGCTTTTCGCTGCCGCAGATCCCGGAAGGCCCTGATGGTAGGCTGGTGATCGCCATGGACTACAATCTCTATGTCAGGCATTCCGGCGGCTTCGAGCGGCCAAGCCAGGCGGCAGACTTCACCGAGCGGACGTACCAGGCGTTCCGCGCCGCCTTCGACAGGCAATATCAGGGCAAGCGCATCCCGCTGGTGCTCAGCTTCCACTTCACGCCGATGAACAACGGCGCCTACTGGGACGCGCTGGAGCGCTTTGCCGGCGAAAACTGCGTCAAATCAGATGTCGAGTGCATCAGTTTTCGCGATTATGTGCAGCGGCAACGTGGTAGCGAGAGGCAGGCGGCGGTGGGCGGCTGAGCCGCCAACCGTCTATGCAGATAGGATCAAGCCGGGTCGGGTTCCTTTGCCTGGCGCGCGAGGAAACGACGATCGATATCGGGAAGCGGCTCGCCGTGGATAATTGCCTCGAAGGCACGCAGGCGCTTGTAAATGGACAGAAGCTCGACAATCGTTGTCCACGCATTGACGAGATATTGGAACGAGGAGCGCACTTGCCCGAAGGCATCGAGAATTCGGTTCAATAGACCCAAACTGATTTTGGCGGCCACCATCGTTGGGACCAATACTATATAAGGGAATATATTATCTATCTGAAGATAGAATATGCGAGCCACATTGAAATACATGTAGTGGAAGTAAAGCCTAAAGTAATTTCGCCGCACGTTGTTAAATAGTTCGGCGACAGTGGGCGGCCGAGCACGATTCGGATCATCTTCACCATAAACAAGTTCTTTTCGATAGGCAGCCTCGACGCGCTGGTTACGGAATTCGAGGCCTGGCAACTTGATGCCGACGAGCGCCAAGAAAGTAGTCCCAAAAATCGACCAAACAATCGCTACCACCACTAGGGAGTAAGGGACCTCTCCGACGATTGGCAATTCAGTTACATTTTTCGACAGAACGAGGAGAACGGGCAAGAATGCGATCAGCGTCATTACCGAGCGGACCAAATTCACACCGAGTGCTTCCATCGTCGTGGAAAAGCGCATGGTGTCGTCCTGGACACGCTGCGACGCTCCTTCGATAGTGCGAAGCCTGTCCCAATAGAACATGTAGTATTCATTCATCGCCGTGCGCCAGCGGAAGATCCAATGGCTCACAAAAAATAGGTTAAGGACACCCACGGCAACGGCCAATCCAGCGACCCAGGAGATGGTCAGCAGTTGGCTGTAGAAATCCCACGGCGTTGTCGAATACGCCTTGCCGAGCGCCCGCTGTATGAGATCGTAGAACGGTCCGTACCAAGCGTTAAAGGCTACATCCACTTGAACCTGGAAATAGATCACGAAGAGAATGAGCGCGGACCCAAGGATCGACCAGTTCTGCCAAGGATGGGGTGAATACCACCTCCAAAAGCCAGCGAAAAGCGCTACGCCCGTGCCGTAGTATAGGTAGAACCAGACGAACGGGTCAGACCAAAAGACTTCAACGCCAACGGGCGTGTCGGCTGCCACCGGAGCAAGCCCAATCAGGGTACCCAGCTCTTGGCCGCCGAAAAACCAAATTATGATGAGCAAAAGGCTCCAGACGGCGGCCGAGGTGAAAAACAGCTTCGGCTGCGGGAAGAAGGATACGAACACTGTGGTGAAATCCTCGGTCGGTGCGCAAATCAGCGGGGTTCAGCGGGCATAAAGTCACACATTAGGTGGAAAGCAAATGCCCGTACCCGATGCCCGGCATCGAGCAAGACCACAATCATGGCGATTTTGGCGCGGCCGACCAGGTGATCCCAGCAGATACCAGCAATACGCCAGCAGCGACGATCGAGGCCAGGAAGAAGTTGCCCGAGGCTTGCGCCAGCAGTCCGGCGACGATCGGGCCGACGATCTGGCCGATGCCGAAGGAAGCGGTCATCAGCGCAAAAATCCGGCGCGGCGCCTCCGGCACGAGCTGCCTTGCCGTCTGCAGGCCGAGCGCGGTGATGGCGATGAAGGTGCCGCCGAGCAGGACGCCCGCCAGCAGCGGCCCGGCGGTGCCGCCGATGGCGACGCTGGCGGTGACGCCGACCACCTCGACCAGGCAGCCCACGGCATAGGCGGTATAAAGCCCGATCCGTGCCGCTACCTTCTGCCACAGCCAGACCGAGGGAAAGCCGGCAAGGCCGGTGACCATCCAGACGCTTGCCTCGAAGACGCGGCCGCCGCCGCCCTGGCGCACGATGGCGACCAGGAAGGTCGCCGTCACCACATAGCCGAAGCCGAACAGGCCGTAGGCAACGATGACTTTTGCCAACGACCGGTCCCTCGGCAGTGCCGGTTCGCGGTCGGCCACGCCGCGGCCAGGTGCGGTGCTGCCGGCGAGCAAGGCGACCATCGCAAGGCCGCCGGCGGAAATCGCTGCCGACCACAGCCAGCCCGAAGCCCAGCCGGCATGTTCGGTGACCAGAACCGCCATCAGCGCTGAGGATGCCGCGATGCCGAGGCCGACGCCGCCGAAATGCAGCGCCTGCAGGTCGCTTCTGTTGGCGGCTGCCAGGTGACCGAAGACGATCGAGGCCATGAACACCATGACGAAGGCGCTGGCGAGACCGGCAAGGAAGCGGAGGACGACAAAGGCGGTCATCGTCTCGCTCAGCCCCATCAGGGCGGCGAGCGCAGCACTGGCGGCAAGGCCGCCAAACATCAGCAGGCGCTCGCGCCCATGCGCCCAGCCGCCTGCCGCCGCAAGCGCGCCGACGAGGTAGCCGAGATAATTGGCCGACGCGATCCAGCCGGCATCGGCCGGCGACAGATGCAGTTCTTCCATCATTCCGGGCAGGATCGGCGTGTAGACGAAACGGCCAATGCCCATGGCAACGGCCATGGCGATCATGCCAGCGAGAGAAAGGCGTAAGGGCGCGGCGTTCATTGCGTCGCACAATAAGGGTGCGGACCGATCAGACCAATCCACTTGCGTTGGGCCAGACTTGGCGGCGGCGACAGTGGCCGTTGGCGTGACTGTGCCGAGGCGCGAGGGCCACTTGGCGTCGCGCCGCCCCGCCTGCCGGCACCTTCTCCCCATATAGTGACGGGGAGAAGGGGGTTATGTCCGAACCGGATAGATAGGTAACAGAATGGACCGATAGCATGGGTGACAGTTTTCTTGTCCGCCGGAGGACCGGCGATGGTTTGGCGAGAGACTGGCATCA
>NZ_JAMYUL010000013.1:0-176095 GCF_040322955.1 Mesorhizobium sp. M0077 | reverse complement strand
GATGCCAGTCTCTCGCCAAACCATCGCCGGTCCTCCGGCGGACAAGAAAACTGTCACCCATGCTATCGGTCCATTCTGTTACCTATCTATCCGGTTCGGACATCAGCCCTTTCTCCCCGTCACTATACGGGGAGAAACGCCCGGCAGGGCAATGAGGGGCAGCGCCTGCATCTGTAATTGGCCGATAAGAGCCTCAAACCGGCCGCTTCTTCGGTTTCTTGTTCTTCGGCGGTCCAGCCTTGTCGAATTTCGGTTTCCCGGCCCAAGGCTTTGCATCGCCGGGGGGCCGTTCCCGCTTCTCGATTTTCGGCTTGTGTGCGCTTTGCGGCGCCTCGAACGGGCGCTTGCCACGATGCGGCTTCTTGTCGGGCTTCGGCGCCTGGTAGCCGGCCCGCGACAGGTCGGGCGTGCCGTCCAGGCGCTTCACCGCAATGTTGCCCTGCAATTTCTTGTCGGGGCCGACGGCGGCGAGGAAGCGATCGGCCCAGTCGGCCGCGATCTGCACGTAGGTCTCATCCTGCTGCATCTTGATGGAGCCGATCTCGCGCTTGGAGATGTTGCCGGTGCGGCACAGCATCGGGATCAGCCAGCGCGGCTCGGCATTCTGCTTGCGCCCGATCGACAGCGAGAACCAGACGCTGTCGCCGAAATCGTCGCGGCGGCTGGGCGCTTCGTCGCGGCGTTCGAATTTTTCGCCCGCCGGTCTGTCTCGCGACGGCGTGAAGGCCGCGACCTCCGTCAGTTCCTCGGGCGCCGAGCGGCTGGCGCGGCATTGGCGCACGAAGGCGGCCGCAATCTGTTCGGCGCCATGCCTGGCCAGAAGCGCGTCGATGAAGCCGCGCTCGTCCTCGGCCACCGGCTCGTCGAAGGCTGGATCGGCAAGGATGCGCTCGTCGTCGCGCTTGATCACGTCGTCGGCCGAGGGCGGGCTCGCCCATGTCGCCTTCAGCCCTGCATTCTGCAGCAGGCGCTCGGTGCGCTTGCGGGCGCCGTTGGGCACGATCAGCGCGCTGACACCCTTGCGGCCGGCGCGGCCGGTACGGCCGCTGCGATGCAGCAGCGTTTCGGGATTGGTCGGCAGATCGGCATGGATGACCAGTTCGAGATTGGGCAGGTCGATGCCGCGCGCGGCGACATCCGTGGCGATGCAGACCTTGGCGCGTCCGTCGCGCATCGCCTGCAGCGCGTGGGTGCGTTCGTTCTGGCTGAGCTCGCCCGACAGTGCGACGACGGAAAAATTGCGGTTGTTGAAGCGTGCCGTCAGATGATTGACGGCGGCGCGGGTGTTGCAGAACACCAGCGCGTTCTTCGCCTCGTAAAAGCGCAGCACGTTGATGATGGCGTTCTCGCGGTCGGGATAGGCGACATTCAGCGCCCGGTATTCGATATCGAGATGCTGCTTTTCCTCGCCGCCGGCCGAGATGCGTAAGGCGTCGCGCTGATAGCCTTGCGCCAGCGTGGCGATCGAGCGCGGCACGGTGGCCGAAAACATCAGCGTGCGGCGCTGAGCCGGTGCGGCATCGAGGATGAATTCGAGGTCCTCGCGAAAGCCGAGGTCGAGCATCTCGTCGGCCTCGTCCAGCACCACGGCTTTCAGCGCCGACATGTCGAGGGAGTTGCGGGTGATGTGGTCGCGCAGGCGGCCGGGCGTGCCGACGACGATGTGGGCGCCGCGCTCCAGCACGCGCCGTTCGGAGCGCATGTCCATGCCGCCGACGCAGGACGCGACGGTGGCGCCGGTCGGCGCGTAGAGCCATTGCAATTCGCGCATCACCTGCAGAGCGAGCTCGCGCGTCGGCGCCACGGCCAGCGCCAGCGGTGCGCCAGCCTGGTCAAAACGTTCGGCACTTCCAAGAAGGGTCGGTGCCAAAGCGAGGCCGAAGGCGACGGTCTTGCCTGAGCCGGTCTGCGCCGACACCAGAGCGTCGGACTCGCCGAGCTCCAGCACGGCCTTCTGCACTGGCGTCAGCTCGGTATAGCCGCGTTTTTCCAGCGCTTCTGCCAGCGCAGGAACAATAGCTTCGAAATTGGACATCTCACTCTTTCGGAATTCAGGGTCTGGGCTCATCATGGAGCACATGCCGGGGCTGACGCACGCCAGCCAAACACTATTTGGGCGTTCGTACTTCTTGCGGCCGCTATTGTACAGGGCAGGCGTGTGCCTGGCCGCAATTGACTCCTGACGCAAACCGCGTAAAAGCCGGCATCGAACGGGATCATTTTCGATGCGCGGCCTTCTGATGGCTCTTCTTGCATTCGACTTCCCCGGCCACAATCATGGGGCCGGGCGCGTTGGCGCGTCTTACCGTTCCAGCAAAACTATGGCCAAAACCACCACCAAAACGGTGTGATTCCCTTGGCCTAACCACCCTCTCCCGGGTCCGGCCCGGGGGACAAAACCCGCATTGGCCGGCGGGTTTTCTCCAAAAACCAAGCGGAGAGGGACAGGAGATTTCTGATGAGTTTCAAAGTTGCGGTAGTCGGCGCCACGGGCAATGTGGGGCGCGAAATGCTCAACATACTGGAAGAGCGCGGCTTTCCGGTAAGCGAAGTCGTGGCGCTGGCCTCGCGGCGCAGCCAGGGCACCGAAGTGTCGTTCGGCGACCGTTCGCTGAAGGTCAAGACGCTCGACCAGTATGATTTTTCCGACACCGACATCTGCATCATGTCGGCCGGCGGCAACGTCTCCAAGGAGTGGTCGCCGAAGATCGGCAAGCAGGGCTGCGTCGTCATCGATAACTCGTCGGCCTTCCGCTACGACCAGGACGTGCCGCTGATCGTGCCGGAAGTGAACCCGGATGCGATCTCGCTGTTCACCCGCAAGAACATCATCGCCAATCCGAACTGCTCGACGGCGCAGCTGGTCGTGGCGCTGAAGCCGCTGCACGATGTCGCCACCATCAAGCGCGTCGTCGTCGCCACCTATCAATCGGTATCGGGCGCCGGCAAGGAAGGCATGGACGAACTCTTTACACAGACCCGCGCGGTGTTCGTCGCCGATGGCGTCGAGGTCAAGAAGTTCACCAAGCGCATCGCCTTCAACGTCATTCCGCACATCGACGTCTTCCTCGACGACGGCTCGACCAAGGAAGAGTGGAAGATGGTCGCCGAGACCAAGAAGATGCTCGACCCCAAGATCAAGCTGACGGCGACCTGTGTGCGCGTGCCGGTGTTCATCGGCCATTCCGAAGCCGTCAACATCGAGTTCGAAAAGCCGATCACCGCCGACGAGGCGCGCGATATCCTGCGCGAAGCGCCGGGCTGCCAGGTCTTGGACAAGCGCGAGGATGGCGGCTACATCACGCCGCTGGAATCGGCCGGCGAGGACGCCACCTTCATCTCGCGCATCCGCGAGGATTCGACCATCGACAACGGCCTGTCGATGTGGATCGTCTCCGACAATCTGCGCAAGGGCGCGGCGCTCAACGCGGTGCAGATCGCCGAGCTTCTGGTCGAGCGCGGCCTGATCCAGCCGAAGAAGAAGGCGGCCTGACGGCTGGTTTGTTTTCGCTCACGGGGTTCGGCCTTCGGCCGATTCCGTTTATCGCTCACGGGCCGTATCGCCGCTGCCGCGGCTGGCCCTCCGCGGGGCGCCGGAAAGCCGGCGGCCCGTAGTCGCGGGCTCGGCCTTCGGCCGAAGCCTTCCTTCTCCCCGTTCACGGGGAGAAGGTCCCGGCAGGGGGATGAGGGCAGCGCTGACCTCTGTTGAGAAACGCCTTTGAACGATCCCACCAAAATCGTGCTGCGCCCCGCCACGGCTTTGGATGCCGCGACCATCGCCATTGTCATGCGGGCCGCACTTGGCTCGTTCTCCTGGATGCCGGTCATCCACACGCCGGATGAGGATCTTGCCTTCATCCGCGAGATCGTGCTGTCCCGGCAGCAGGTGACGGTCGCCGAGGCCGGCACCGGCATTGTCGGCTTCATTGCCCTGAGCGGCGATTGGGTGGAACAGCTCTATCTCGACCCCGCCTGGACGGGGCAAGGCATCGGCAGCCGGCTGCTGGTGCAAGCGACCGCCGCGCTACGGATCGTTAAACTGCATTGCTTCCAGGCCAACACCGGCGCGCGTCGCTTCTACGAGCGCCATGGCTTTCGCCCCGAGGCGTTCGGCGCGGGCACCACCAACGAAGAAGGCCTGCCGGATATTCTCTACGTGCGTCGAGCTTGATATTCAGCCGGCGTTATCCTTGGCCAGTTGGCGCAATAACTCCATCGCTTCCTCGGCCCGCTCAGCGGGCACGAACAGATGGTCATGATAGAAAGCAGAGACCGGATTGACGCCCATGCCGGCGGCGGCAAGCCGGGCGGTGATGGCGGCGAGGAAGCCGACGGCTTCCAGCGAGGAGTGGACGTTCAGGGTGATCATGCGGCAGCGGAACGAAGCGGTCAGCCCGGCCGCCCGTGCCGCGTCCTCGGTCACGATCAGTGTCACACCCTCGCGCTCGCGAAAGACCATCACGGGATCGAGGCCTGCCTGCCGGCTGATTCCAGGTGTGAGCGTAGCGAACACGTAGACGTCCGGCAGCAGTTCCGGCGTCATCGCCGCCAGCAGCTTTTTCAGATCAGTCTCGCCGGCCATTCGCTCGTCTCTCGCCCAGCCCTATCAATAGCCGTGACTGGTGGATGTCGATAGTCCGTCAAGGTGGAGGGACAGCGCCCCCCTCTGCCCTGCCGGGCATCTCCCCCGCAACCAGGGAGATCGGCGGTTTCGATGCTCCGCTCATTCATGGAACATTGCCGAAGCGGTCGAGCGTGTAATCTCCCCCCTTGCGGGGGAGATGGCCGGCAGGCCAGAGGGGGGTGTGAAGGATCGCCACGCAGCGGCTTTTGCTTGCTGCTACCCAAAAAGAATCCGCACCCTGTAGGATCGCCGCCCCATCGCTCGTCCTTGGTCCGAAGCCAGCAAACGGCTCGAACCGCTTAGGAGGGAACACCCGTGAGTATTTCTCAAACCATGCCCGTCTCATCGGGCGCCCTGTGGACCGGCCGCGTGCTCAGCGGCCTCATCATCCTGTTTATGATCTTCGACGGCGTCATCAAGCTGCCGCCGCTCGATGTCGTCACCCAGACCATGGTGCCGCTCGGCTGGCCGGCCGATGTCAATGTCGCGCGCACGCTCGGCATTATCGGGCTGATCTCGACCGCGCTCTATGCGCTGCCCCGCACCTCGGTGCTCGGCGCCATCCTGCTCACCGGCTATCTCGGCGGCGCCATCGCCACAAATATGCGCGTCGGCAGCCCGTTGTTTTCGCACACGCTGTTTAGCGTCTATCTCGGCATCATCCTGTGGGGCGGTCTCTATCTGCGCGACCCAAGCGTGCGCGCCCTGATCCCGTTCAGCCGTTAAGCGAGGAGAAAAACATGCTCAGCACCATTCTCATCCTCCTGGTCGTCATCATCGCCGCCGTGCTCATCTATGCGGCGACGAGGTCGAATGATTTCGTCACCGCCCGCACCGCCAGCATCAAGGCCGCGCCGGAAGCGATCTTTCCGCTGATCAACAATTTCAAGCACTGGCCGGAATGGTCACCCTACGAAAAGCTCGACCCGCTGATGAAGCGCACGCTGTCGGGCGCTGATGCCGGCAAGGGCGCCGCCTACGCCTGGGAAGGCAATGCCAAGGCCGGCAAGGGACGCATGGAGATCGTCAATTCCGTGCCATCCTCGCTGGTGTCGCTGAAGCTCGACTTCGAGAAGCCGTTCCGGGCCAGCAACAGCGTCGACTTCACCCTGAAGCCCTCGGGCGACACCACCGCAGTCACCTGGGCAATGCGCGGCAGCCGGCCCTTCATTGCCAAGCTGATGGGCCTGTTCATGAGTTTCGATACGCTGATCGGCAAGGATTTCGAGGCTGGCCTCGCCAATCTGAAAAAGGCAGCCGAAAGGTAGAAAAGCCTGGATTTTCAACAAGCTCGGCGGCGGTCGGCACGAATGTGACCGGCGCGGACACCGCGATCTCTCACGTCATCGGGATCAAATCAGCCGTCTGGGAGTTAGAGCCGTGGCGGCGAGGACGGCGATCCGCGTGAGAGAGGAACGATAATGAAAAGAGCGATGATCATTCTGGTACTGGCGACCGCACTGGGTGCGTGCTCGCAAACCGAAAAGGGTGCCGCGGTCGGCGGCCTCGGCGGCGCGGCGGTTGGCGCAGCTGTGGCAAATGATCCGGTTCAGGGCGCCGTCGTCGGCGGCGCCGTCGGCGCCGTGGCCGGCGCGCTGATCGGCCGTGCCAGCGAAAGCGGTCAATGTCGCTACCGCGGCCGCAACGGGCGCACCTACATCGCCAGCTGCCCCGACGGTTATTGAACACAGCCAGGTCCAACATCGGAAACCGGCGGCTATAGATCGCCGGTTTCGCTGTTGCCCAAGGCAGCTGGACCATGGCTGCCTGCGCTACAGCAATCCCCGGATATGCTCCCAAGCCAGGCGGCCCAGGCGTGTGTCGGCGTCGTCATTGCCGCCATGGGCGTGCAGCCCCGAGCGCGGCGTGTTTTCGCCCGGCAGCAGAATGCGGTGGCCGGCGTCGGGCACTGAGACGAGGCAGGTGGTCGTTGCTGTGTCCTGGCGACGCCGAACGATCGACTGGGCAAAATCCAGCGATGGCCATAGCGCGTCGTCGCCGCCCGCAACCAGAACAATGTCGGCTGAAATAGCTTCGGCGGGAATGGCAGCCTTGGCCGCTGCGTCCTTGAAGGTTTGCAAGGCACGTAGGAAGAGCCCCCGGTAGGACACCAGACCATCGACATACTCAGCGTTCCAAGCGGGACTGCTTGGGACAAACGGCAAAGGAATCCCCTCGAGCGTCCACGACGATCGTTCCGGCCAGCTGACGCCGTCGCGGCCCGGCCCGATATTGCCCCAGACCACCGATGTCGGGCTGATCGCAACCACGAGGCCGATGCGTGGATCGTGAGCCGCCGCAAGCAGGGAGGCCTCGGCGCCTTTCGAGGTCCCGACATAGACGATGCGCCGGCATCCCATCTTGACAAGATAGTCGGTCGCCGCGAAAAACGTTTCGAGCGGGATCTCGCAAATGCCGGGCACCTGACCTTCGCCGCCAAACCATTGCAGCGCGAGAGCGGATGCTCGTTCCTTGGCAAAGAGCCGGGCGCGGGTGACGTCGATGCGGCCGCTCGATCCGCTGAGCACGACGACGCCTGTCGTGGCGCCGGCGCATCGCAACAGCGTTCCGGCTACGCCGCCGAAAAGGGTCTCTTCCGTGACGGTCCGCTCAGTCATCTTTCGTTCGAACGCATATGACATCGCCGCACATTAGCAAAACGGCGGGCACAGGCCCGCCGTTTTGTCGATGCGATGACGCGATGCTTATTCTGCGGTGGCGGCTTCCGCTTCGGCCGGGGCTGCAGCAGCGGCGGCAACGGCGGCGGCAGCGTCTTCCTGGGCCTTCTTCAGCAGAGAGGCGCGTTCCTGCGCCTTCTTGCCGGGCTCGGCCTTCTTCGGGTTGGAGCGGGCTTCGCGCTTGAGGAGGCCGGCCTCATCGAGGAAGCGCAGCACGCGGTCGGTCGGCTGGGCGCCGTGCGACAGCCAATGCTTGACGCGGTCGGCGTCGACCTTGACGCGCTCGCCGTCCTTGGGCAGCAGCGGGTTCCACGAGCCGATCGACTCGATGAACCGGCCGTCGCGCGGCGAACGGGCGTCGGCGATGACGACGTGGTAGTAAGGGCGCTTCTTCGAGCCCGCACGGGCCAGTCTGATCTTCAAGGGCATTTCATTTCTCCTAAAATTTCTGATCTCAGTGTTGGGTTAATGGCTTTGTCTGGTGCAGGTCGTTGTCCCAAAACCGCTGCGCACTTTTGGGCGACATGCACTTTGTTAGCCGGTTTTGCTTGCGCCGTTGGACGCGGCGATCTGCTCGTGATGGCGGATCACTTCGCGGACGACGAAGTTGAGGAATTTTTCCGCGAAATCGGGGTCGAGATGGGCGTCCTTCGCCAACTGGCGAAGGCGGGTGATCTGCTCCTGCTCGCGCGCCGGGTCGGCGGGCGGCAGGCCATGCTCGGCCTTGAGCACGCCGACCGCCTTGGTGCAGCGGAAGCGCTCGGCCAGCATATGAATGAGGGCGGCGTCGATGTTGTCGATCGAGGCGCGATAGCCGGCCAGGATGGTGCGTGCGTCGGCCATGTCTTTTTCTTCGTTCATAGCGTCCTCACTTCTTCTTTCCGAGGCCGGGCAGACCACCGCCGCCAAGGCCGGGAAGCTTCATGCCGCCGGGCAGACCGGGCAGGCCACCGCCGCTCGGGGTGGGCGGGCCCTTCATGCCGCCAAGGCCGGGCATCTGCTTCTGCAAGGCTTCGAGCTGCTTGGGATCCATCTTGGAGAGGTCGGGCATGCCGCCGCCCATCATGCCCCCAGGGCCGCCCATGCCGCCAGGCATCATGCCGCCGAGGCCCATCTTGGAGGCAAGGCCGCCCATCATGCCGCGCATCAAGCCGCCGCCTTTGCCCTTGCCGCCCATCGCCTTCATCATGTCGGCCATGCCGCGATGCATTTTCAAGAGCTTGTTGATCTCGGCCGCATCCGTGCCTGAGCCGGCGGCGATGCGCTTCTTGCGCGAATGTTTCAGCATGTCCGGATTGGCGCGTTCGGCCTTGGTCATCGACGAGATGATGGCTAGCTGGCGGCCAAACATCTTGTCGTCGAGGCCGGCGGCGGCCATCTGGTCCTTCATTTTGCCCATGCCGGGCATCATGCCCATGATGCCGCCCATGCCGCCCATTTTCGACATCTGCTGAAGCTGGCCGGCAAGGTCGTTCAGGTCGAACTTGCCCGACTGCATCTTTTTGGCCATCGCCGCCGCCTGCTCGGCGTCGATGTTTTCGGCGGCCTTTTCGACCAGCGAGACGATGTCGCCCATGCCGAGGATGCGGTCTGCAATACGCTTGGGGTGGAATTCCTCCAGCCCGTCCATCTTTTCGCCGGTGCCGATCAGCTTGATCGGCTTGCCGGTGACGGCGCGCATCGAAAGCGCGGCACCGCCACGGCCATCGCCGTCCATGCGGGTCAGCACCAGGCCGGTGATGCCGACGCGCTCGTCGAAGCTTTTGGCAAGGTTGACGGCGTCCTGGCCGGTCAGCGAATCCGCGACCAGCAGGATTTCGTGCGGGCTCGACATTTTCTTGATGTCGGCCATCTCCACCATCAGCGGCTCATCGATATGGGTGCGGCCGGCGGTGTCGAGGATGACGACGTCATGACCGCCGAGCTTGGCTGCCTGGACGGCGCGCCTGGCGATGTCGACCGGGTTCTGGCCCGCAATGACAGGCAGGGTCGCGACTTTGACCTGCTCGCCGAGCTGGCGCAGCTGCTCTTGCGCCGCGGGCCGCCGCGTGTCGAGCGAGGCCATCAGAACCTTCTTGTTCTGGCGCTCGGTCAGGCGCTTGGCGATCTTGGCGGAGGTCGTCGTCTTGCCGGAGCCCTGCAGGCCGACCATCATGATGACGACCGGCGCCGGCGCATTAAGGTCGATGGCGACGCCCTCGGCGCCGAGCATGTCGACCAACTCGTCATGGACGATCTTGACGACCATCTGTCCGGGCTTGATCGACTTGACGACAGCCGCGCCGACGGCCTTCTCGCGCACCTTGTCGGTGAAGGAACGCACCACTTCCAGCGCAACGTCGGCTTCGAGCAGCGCACGGCGCACCTCGCGCAACGCCGCCGAGACATCAGCCTCCGACAGCGCGCCGCGGCCGGTCAGGCCGTTCAGGATGGAGCCAAGGCGCTCCTGAAGTGATTCAAACATTGGTCAACCCGCCGCGCGAGAGCGCCTTGGATTCATGGTGATCCCTGTCGGGCCGATGGCCCTCCACGCCTCTTGTGCGCTCCTGCAGCGATTCAAACATTCCGTTTCCTTTTTCTCAGGCACCCCGATGGTGCCCGAGAGGTAGTGCGTTCGCGCCGCTCATCCAAGCAAAGCTCAAAACCAAAAAGCACCCGGGGGCGCTCAGCGCTGCCGGGTGTTGGCCTCCAGGATCTGTTTACAGCACCCACCTCAAAAGGTTTTGGCGTCCTGGTCGGCTTGCTCGGAGGGATACTCGTCGCGGATTTCGGGGCTGTAGACAGGAAATCGGCCGAAGAGTCAAGACAAGGGCAGCTTCCCGGTCTCTGGATCGGTCCCTGTTTAGTTCACCCTGCATCCCGAGGGTCGGCCGTAACCTTCAGCGGCGAGCGCGGGTGCAGAAGCAGCAGGATCGTCAGCAAGGTGCAGACGATACCGATGGCGGCGATGATGACGGCATCCGTCGTCGTCCAGTCCGGACCTTCCAGCGGCTTGGCGTTGAACAGGGCGAAGGAATTGTAGTTCTCCTGATGCGAGATCAGCAGGAAGCCGGTGAGATTGTTGCCGAGATGGGCGCCGAAGGCGGCGCCGAGATTGCCGGTGACATAAACCACCAGCGTCAACAGCAAGGCGAAGGCGGCGATCGAGGCCAGCACGCAGGCGTTGATGGCGGCGGTCGAGCCCGGGCTCCAATGCAAGGAGGTGAACAGCAAAGCGGGCAATAGCGCCCACACGTAAGGGCTCTCGAAGCGCCTGGCCAGGCCGCGCAGCAGATAGCCGCGAAACAGCATCTCCTCGGACGAGGTCTGCAGCAGGGTCAGCGCCACGATCGGGAGCAGGAACAGCAGCCAGGTCGACAGGTTGATCGTGCCGCGGGCGATTTCGGGCTGTAGCCAGTAGAGCAGGATTTCGGAAAGCGCCGATGTGATCAGCACCGCGACCAGGCCCTTGAGGAAGCCCGACAAGGACACGCGGCGACTGGCGCCGAAAAGCGCCGAGAGCGGCTCGCCATGGACGAAACGCATGGCAAGCCAGAGGCCGAGCCAGATGCCGGTAAACGAGGTGAGTGCGGTGAGTATGCCGATGGGCGAGGCCAGAAAGCCCTGAAGCGGCCCGCGCGGATCGTCCGGCAATACATGCCAGACGATCGCGACATAGGTGCCGCCAAGCACCACAACCAGGGTGATCGCCACCCAGAACAGGACGACGACTGCCGTTCCAATTATCAGCCGCGGCAGGTTCGTCTTTTCGGTGGCCGTGTTGCTATAGCGCTCGAAGGCGGCTGGATCTGATATCACGCGAGTTCCTCTGCCGAACGCATCGGGTCGCATGATCTAGGGGATCGTCGGCTCTCGCGCAATTGCTGCTGTTCAGCGACCCTTTTGCCGCCCTCAGCCTCGGCAGGAGGGCGGCACGAGTTCACTTGTCATTCTTTCCAGGCAAAATCAGCGCACGACGTACATGATGCGCCGTGTCTGCGGGTCGACCAGCGCCTGCTGGCCATTCACATAGACGTAGCGGTAGCGGTAGTCGGGGATTTCGCGCAGTTCGACCGTGTCGGGCAAGGTGGCACCGGTCACCACCTCGCCCTCGAGATAGACAGGATCGAGCCGGTGCGTGCTGACATAGGTGCCGACTTCCGCCGGTGGCCTGTCGATGGCGTCGACGGGGCCGTCGTCGGACAGAATCGCACCGGTATAGGTATCGGGATAATCATCCTGCGGCGGTGTAACCACGGTGATAGCGGCGTCGGCGGGGCGGCGTGTCAGAACGACCCGGTTGCCGCCGAAATCGGCCGTGACATAGTCGGAATAGACCCAGCCCTGGCCTCCGGCTTCGGCAATGGTGCACCATTTGCTGTTTTCGATGCAGCCATTGAGCGTCGCCGACTGGCCGGCGGCGAGCACGCCGATCACAGGATATTGCGGGCCGGGGCCGGCGCGCACATTAAGATCGGTGACGGCCGAGACGGCGGTATCGGCGAGTGCCACACCCGACATCGCGACAAGCGCCCCGGCGACGGCCGGAAACAATATGCGTCTCATGGTTTCTCTCCCTTTCATGGTCCCTCGCGACACCAAACGAAACCAGAACGCATGCGTTCCGGCTAAAATACCGACGCCAGCTCACGATTTGTTCCGGTTTCTTTCGGCAAACCGGTCAAAAGCTCATGCACGAAGCTGAGTTTCTGCGCCGTCACGTCCGAAATGACGAAGGGATAAAGGTCGGGCAGGCCCATGCAGCGGTTGATCGAGTTGGAGGCTTCCGAGAGTACCAGCCAGCGGGCGAGAATCTTTTCGAACGGCTCGGGCACGGCGTCAGGTTCCGCGGGCGCCGCCTGCAACCGGCCGCCGGTGTCGCCTTGCGGCAGCACATTGGTCTCCATCGTCTCAAGCTGGCCGAGTGGAAAATTCAGCGCGTGCACCATCTCCAGCGTGTCGGTGATGTGGAGATGGTGCGCCCAGGTCTCGGCCCAGTCTTCCCATGGATGCGACGTCGCATAGGCGGAGATATGGTTCTGCTGCCAGTCGGGCGCAGCGCCATTGGCGTAATAGGCCTTCAGCGCCTGCTCGTAGTCGGGGCGTTCGTCGCCGAACAGCGCCCGGAAGGCATCGAGCCGTTGCGGCTCGTCGCGGATCAGCCGGTCCCAGTAGTAATGGCCAAGCTCATGACGGAAATGACCGAGCAGCGTGCGGTAATTTTCGCCCATCTCGACGCGACGCCGCTCGCGCTCGGCCGAGTCCGCCTCGGCGACGTTGAGCGTGATCAGGCCGTTGTCGTGGCCGGTAAGGATGCGTTCGCCGCCGGGACCGCCGCCGATCGGATCGGCAATGAAGTCGAAGGCGAGGCCGATTTCGTCGCCGTGCTTGTGCTTGGGCGCGACCGGAAGGCCGAAGGCGAGCAGCGAATAGACGGCGCGCTTCTTGGCCGCCTCGACGCGAATCCAGCGGCGGCGGTTGCCGTCGACGGAGAGGTCGGGGATCAGCTGGTTCAGCACGCAGGCGCGGCAGTAGGTATGGCCCGGTTCGGCCATCCAGTTGCAGGCGCATTCATCCGCATTGGTGCAGTGGAAGATGCCGTCGACGTCAGACAAGGCAAAGCGCGCATGCTCGGGATCGTAAAGCACGAGACTCCCGCAATTCAGGCACTGCGCATTCTCGAAGTAGAGGCGGTGGCCGCAATGCGGGCAGTCGAACAGTTTCATGTCGATCTCGATGCGTCAGGCGTTGGCGTATGGCGTCAGAGGAGGAATATGGTGCGGAGCGGCGCCTCGCCCAAACGCCCGCCACGGGCCGCCGTTCCATGCCCCCGTCACCTCTTTTTACCCGAGCAGCGAATTCGCCTGCCCGGCGCCCGGGCGTTTCGGCCACAATAAGCACTTGATCGTAAGCAAATTCCGCTGCATTGGCCAGGGTAGCGCCGGGGGTACGGTGACAATGGCGCGTTTCGCTGGCAAGTTCGCAACCGGGACGTGATTCAGGCAATCAGGAGAAAAAGCATGGCATTGCTTGCCAAGGGAAAGATTATTGCTGCCGCGGTGGTCGCGGTACTTGCGCTGGCGACGGGCGCGCAGGCGGCGGCCAGCTGCGGCAAGACCGGCGCGGGCTTCGAAGCGTGGAAGCAGGACTTTGCCGCGCAGGCCAGGTCCGAAGGTGTCGGCGGGAAGGGTCTGGCTGCTCTGGCCGGTGCCAGCTACGCGACAAAGACAATCTCCGTCGACCGCGCCATCCACAAGGCGTTCAGCGGTTCGGTGGACGCCTTCATGAAGCGCCGTGGCGGAGCTGCGATCATTTCCAGGGGCCGTGCGCTGAAGAAGTCGAATGCGGCGATGTTCGACAGGATCGAGAGCAATTACGGCGTGTCGCCGGGCGTGTTGCTGGCCATCTGGGGCATGGAAACCGGCTTCGGAGCCTCCCTGGGCAACCAGAACACGGTCTCCGCCATTCTGACGCTTGCCTATGATTGCCGTCGCCCGGGGTTCTTTTACCCGCATGCCATTGCGGCGCTGAAGCTGGTCGATCGCGGCGCGCTGAGCGCCTCGTCGGTTGGGGCTGCGCATGGCGAGATCGGCCATACGCAGTTCCTGCCCGGCAATGTCCTGAAGTATGGCGTCGGCAACGGAAATCTGCGCGACAAGGCGACGGCCTTGGCTTCGACGGCCAACTTCCTCAAGGCTCATGGCTGGCGGGCGGGTGCGAGCGCGAGTGCGAATATGGGGGCCATCGCCGGCTGGAATTCCGCCAGCGTCTACCAGCAGGCCATCGCCCAGATCGCCGACGCGATCGACGGCGGCTGACAGAAATATCCAGATCGAAGAACGGAAAGCCCGGCCATGCGCCGGGCTTTTCTGCAAGGACTGGAGCGTTTGGCGGTCAAACCGTTCAGCAGCCAAGCGGCTACCCGCCTTTTATGACCTTCCAGATGTCCGTGGACTGGTCGAACTGGAGGCGGTTTATGTCGGAGAAGGTCAGCCGGCCGGTCTTCATGGCATCGACAAGGCGGCGGCACAGCAGTGGCGGCATGCGCTCCAGGGAAACGTCCATAAAAGCGGCGATCTCGTGTTTGGCCGATATATTCGATATGGCCACCTTGCTGACGCAGCGATCGAATGCCGCCTCGGGATCCTGACTCACTTGCTCCTGCCCAGTCTGGCAACCGGCCAGCATGACGACCATTGCAGGCAGGGCCACAAACCACGGCTTCATTGTCAGCTGCCCCCATCGATTGTGAGGAGGCTAGATAAGGGCCCGAAAAGATCAAGCAGGAAAAGCACTGAGTTCTTTGCCGCCGCTCTATTTCTTTGTTTTTACGCAGTTACGGACAAAGTCGGGCATGCTCTTTCTCGAATTGCTCGATCGTTGGCGCAAATGCCGGCTGAGCGCCTGGGCTCTCAATAATGTGCGTAGCCGCTCAACGGGCACTTCTGGGAAATAGGAACCTCGAAGGCGCCTTCAGTACCTTTGCAGCTCCGGAATTTGGAGTTGCGCAGCACCGGCGCGGCCCTGGCAGCCGCCTTTGACTTGCCCTTGATGACCAGCCATATCTCGGTCGGCAGGTCTAGCTGCACTCTGTTCAAATCGGAGTAGCTGATCCGCCCGCTGCGTACTCCTTCGGTGATGCGCTGGCAGAACAGGGCCGGCATGCGCTCCTGCGAGACGCCCATGAAAGAGGCGATTTCGTGCTTGAACGTGATGCTCCATAGATGGACGGCGGAGATGCACCCGTCCTGCTCGCGTTTTGCGGCCGCCTGCGAGGACTGGCATCCGGTAAAGACGATGGCCGCCGCAAGCATGAGAAAAATGGCGTTTTTCACGATCAGAATCCCTCCGTCCCGAGAAGGAATTTAGATGAGGCTTTTAAAAGGTCAAACGGAAACCATGTCAGCCAGCTTGGTCTCTTATATTAGAGGTACCAAATAAAAACCCTGCGTGACCGCCGGGTTTTCCTGGAATACTAGTTTGGTTCACCCTTGCGGCTCCTTGCCGCCAGCGTCCTCAGCCGCAGCGCATTGAGGCGGATGAAGCCGGCGGCGTCCTTCTGGTCGTAGGCGCCGCGGTCATCCTCGAAGGTGACCAGCGCGTCGGAATAGAGCGTCTTCTTGGATTTGCGGCCGGTGACCATGACATTGCCCTTGTAGAGTTTCAGGCGCACCGTGCCTTCGACGTCTTCCTGGCTCTTGTCGATCATCGCCTGGAGCATCAGCCGCTCGGGCGAGAACCAGAAGCCGTTGTAGATCAGCTCGGCGTAGCGCGGCATGAACTCGTCCTTGAGGTGGCCGGCGCCGCGGTCGAGCGTGATCGATTCGATGGCGCGGTGGGCGACGATCAGGATGGTGCCGCCGGGGGTCTCGTAGACGCCGCGCGATTTCATGCCGACGAAGCGGTTCTCGACCAGATCGAGCCGGCCGATGCCATTGTCGCGGCCAAGATCGTTAAGCGCCGTCAGCATGGCGGCCGGCGACAGTTTCTTGCCGTTCAGCGCGATCGGGTCGCCCTTCAAGAATTCGATCTCGATCTCGGTGACCTTGTCCGGCGCGTCCATCGGCGAGACGGTGCGCTGATGGACGAATTCCGGCGGCTCGCTCCACGGGTCTTCCAGAACCTTGCCCTCGGAGGACGAGTGCAGGAGGTTGGCGTCGACCGAGAAGGGTGCCTCGCCTCTTTTGTCCTTCGCCACCGGGATCTGGTGCTGCTCGGCGAAGTTGATCAGGTCGGTGCGCGACTTGAACGACCAGTCCCGCCACGGCGCGATGACCTTGATGTCGGGGTTCAGCGCATAGGCGGAAAGCTCGAAACGGACCTGGTCGTTGCCCTTGCCGGTGGCGCCATGCGCAATAGCATCGGCACCGACCTCCTGGGCGATCTCGACCAGGTGTTTGGAGATCAGCGGCCGGGCGATCGAGGTGCCGAGCAGGTAGGTGCCTTCATAGACGGCATTGGCGCGAAACATCGGGAAGACGAAGTCGGCGACGAATTCCTCGCGGACATCGACGACGCGGATATCCTTGATGCCCATCATCTCGGCCTTCTTGCGCGCCGGCTCCAACTCGCCACCCTGGCCGAGATCGGCGGTGAAGGTGACGACTTCGGCGCCGAGCTCGGTCTGCAGCCATTTCAGGATGATGGAGGTGTCGAGACCGCCGGAATAGGCGAGCACGACCTTCTTGACGTCTTTTGTCTTGGGCATTGCTGGGGACATTTTGGCGGTTCCGCGATGAGTTTCGCGGGCGAGGTATCACGGCATTTCCGGCCAGCGCAAGGGATGAACGGGCTCCGGCCGCCGCAGCCGCTGGACCAGATGCCACGCCAGTCAGTTGCTGGCGTGAGCCGGGAGGCTGCGTTATAGACCGACGATCATTCGCCAGGGCCCACCGATGTCCTTCATTCCCGACACCACCACGCTGATCCAGTTCGCCATCGCCACCATGATCCTGGCGATCACGCCGGGGCCGGATATGACGCTGTTCGTCTCGCGCACACTGAGCCAGGGCCGCGCCGCCGGCTTTGCCTCGCTGGCGGGTGCTCTGTTCGGAACGCTGATCCACACAACTTTGGTGGCGGTCGGCATCTCGGCGCTGATCGTCGCCTCGCCAATGGCCTTCCTGGTGCTGAAAGTCTTCGGCGCCGCCTATCTGGTGTTCCTGGCCTGGCAGGCAATCACCAAGGGCTCGGCGTTTTCACCGCAGAAGAAGAACGGGCCGCAAATTTCGCTGTTCCGCAGCTGGGCCGCCGGGCTTGGCGTCAATCTGCTCAACCCGAAGATCATCCTGTTCTTCATGACGTTTCTGCCGCAGTTCGTCTCCGCTCACGATCCGAACGCGCCGGGAAAACTGTTCTTCCTCGGCCTCATGTTCATCGTGCTGTCGGTCCCGGTGACAGCGCCGATGGTCTTTGCCGCGGAAAGGTTTTCGGCGGCGATGAAGGCCAGCCCGCGGGTGACGCGGGTGGTAGACTATCTCTTTGCCGGTGTGTTTTCGGCCTTCGCGCTCAAGATCCTGACAGCTCAGGCGAAGTAGCGGCCTGCCACCAGCTTCCGGCCCAGCGGCCGGCGCTTAGCCAGTAGAAGATGCCGCCGACCATGCCGCAGCCGATCACCGCGGCGATGGCGCGCGGTTCGGTGACGTCGAAATCCACGTTCTGGTGGACGAAGCCGAGGAAGGCCGCGGCCACCAAGCCGCCCGCGAGTGCATAGAACAGCCAGTCGCGGCGGCTGAGGACCTCGGAGATCAGGATTGCGACCACCGCCGGTATGAAAGCGAAATAGGCGACAAACAGCGCCACGAACGGGATCGAAAAATAGAGCGCCGTGGCCATCATCGGGTGCGCATCGTCCGGCATATAACCGACGGAAGCCAGGAACAGCACGTTGAGAAAGGCGCTCGCCGCCAATGAGGCGACGACATAGCCGAACAGGATGACAGCGAAACGGACGATATAGGCGAAGAGGCGGCTCACGCCTCGCCGTGCCCCGCAATCATCATGGTCTCAAGCGCCAAGCGGTCGACCTTGCGCATGCGCTCGGAGTCGGATTTGAGCTGGCCGCAGGCGGCCAGGATGTCGCGGCCGCGCGGCGTGCGGATCGGCGAGGCATAGCCGGCATTGTTGATGTAGTCGGCGAATTTCTCGATCGTTTCCCAGTCCGAGCACTGGTAGTTGGTGCCCGGCCACGGGTTGAACGGGATCAGATTGATCTTGGCCGGAATGCCCTTCAGCAGCTTGATCAGCCCCTTGGCGTCCTCGATGGAATCGTTGACGTCCTTCAGCATCACATATTCGAAGGTGATGCGCTTGGCGTTGGACAGGCCGGGATAGGCTCGGCAGGCCTCGATCAGTTCCTTCAGCGGATACTTCTTGTTGATCGGCACAAGCAGGTCGCGCAGATCGTCATTGGTGGCGTGCAGCGAGATCGCCAGCATGACCCCGATCTCCTCGCCGGTGCGGAAGATCTCGGGGACCACGCCGGAGGTCGAGAGCGTAATGCGGCGCTTCGACAGCGACAGTCCGTCGCCGTCGGAGGCAATCAGCAGCGCCTTCTTCACCGCCTCGAAATTGTAGAGCGGCTCGCCCATGCCCATCATGACGACGTTGGAGACTTTTCTGCCCTCGGCAGGGACGATGGCGCCGTCGGGTGTGTCGCGGTCGGGGAAATCGCCGAGCCGGTCGCGGGCGGTGAGCAATTGCGCCAGGATCTCTTCCGCCGTCAAATTGCGCACCAGCTTCTGCGTGCCGGTGTGGCAGAACGAGCAGGTCAGCGTGCAGCCGACCTGCGATGAGATGCATAGCGTGCCGCGGCCTTCCTCGGGGATGTAGACGGTCTCGATCTCGACGGGACGGCCGGCGCCGCGCGGCGGAAAGCGGAACAGCCACTTGCGCGTGCCGTCGGAGGAAATCTGCTCCTCGACGATTTCGGGCCGGGCGACGGTGAAATGCTTGTCGAGTTCGGCGCGCAGATCCTTGGAGATGTTGAACATGCCGGCAAAATCGGAGACGCCGCGCACATACATCCAGTGCCAGAGCTGCTGGGCGCGCATTTTCGCCTGGCGCCCGGGCACGATGCCGGCACTGACGAGGGCTTCGCCGAGCTCGGCCCGGGTCAGGCCGATCAGCGACGGCTTCTCGGGCGTGGCGCGAGCGCGCAACGCATCGCGCGCGCCCTCAGTGGTGAGATCGAAGGAAAGGGTCATATCAGCGCCAATATAAGCGAATTGCGGCCGATTTCATCCATCGTGCCGAAAAGAAGCGCGGCGCATAGCACAGGTTGCGGCGAGAGTCATGCGGCAGGAACCGCGCTAGCCTACTTGCACTTGGCGATCGACGTCAGCGCGGCCGAGATGCCTTTCAGCGAAAACACATAGGTCGTCGGATTGCCGCGGCCAGACTTCGCCGAGACCTTCATGTCGGTGCCAGTCTTCATGGCGGCGATCAGCACAGGCTCTTCGGCGGCGTTCTCGACCCAGGCCGACTTGCCGCGGGTGAACATCGAGAACGTCTTCTTGTCGATGGTGACGGTGGCCTTGGAGCCTTCCTGGAATGTGTAGCCGGCGATGAATTGCGGCTCGTAGGACACTTGCTGGCCCGGGCGCTGGCTGACGAAGAAGAACATGTCGCCGTGATCGAGCGTCGGCGGCTGCTTGTCGGTCGGCACGGTGAGCACATAGCAGACCTTGCCGCCCTGCGCCTGGTAGCTGTAGGTGCCCCAGGCATTGTGCTGGCCGATCTTGGTCGCCTGCTGCGCCAGCGCCGGCGCGGCAAAGGCCACCAGGACCAGGCTCGAGACTAGTGCAATCAATCCGCGCATCGCTTTTCCCGTATTCCAAATGGTGCGGGGCAGGCCGGCTTGGCGTCCTGCCCGTCGCTTCATTTTGATTTAATCTGGGTTACCAAACGGTGAATTTCCCTCGGAAAAGGACATTCACCCATGGAAACCACCGCCATTTCCGCGCCGCTTCTTGAAAAAACGGCTTTCGCAATGTCCCTGCGGCGACTTGGAGGCCACGAAAGCGGCAAGAGTTTGACTTTTCCAACGGCCGCAGCGGAACCCGAAGCCAAGCCGCTATCGTCCTGTTTGAGCGGAGGATTTCTTCTGAACCCAGTTGCCAACGCGACGCCGATTCAGCTCTTGTCGGCGATCGCCTCCTTGGCGGCCTTGCGGTGCGCAGGGGTGATATGGGCGCTTACCGCGGAGATCGCGGCGGTCAGCACGGCGATGTCGTCGGTGAAGCCGAGGCCGAAGACGAAATCGGGTATGACGTCGACCGGCAGCACGAAATAGCCAAGCGCTGCCAGCAATATGCCCTTGGCACGCAAAGGCGTCTTCCTGTCGAGCGCGCAATAATAGCCGGCGACGACCTCTTCCATGAACGGAATCTGCCGGGCGGCCTTCTTGGCCGTGCGCCAGAATTTGGCGCGCACTTCACTCTCGTCGCCGAGCTTGCTGCCGAAGCCGAAGAAATCAAAACCGGGCTGCTGCGCCATCAATCCTCTCCTTGCCGGCCGTCGAGCTACGCGTTGCGCGCGGCCGCCACGGAAAATGTGGTGAAAGTCCCGGTCCACTGCAAGAGGATGGCGCCGATTTGGCGTTGCCGCCCCAGCGTTCAGCCGCCAGCATACCCATTCATCTTCTTGGCCAGCGCGATGTCGAGCGCAGTGACACCACCGGCATCATGGGTGTTGAGCGTCACGTCGACAGTCTTGTAGACGTTCGACCAGTCGGGATGATGGTCCATCTTCTCGGCGGCCAGCGCGACGCGGGTCATGAAGGCGAAGGCTTCGGAAAAATTCTTGAAGTCGAAGCTGCGCTTGATGGAGGCGCCATCGGCTGCCTGCGACCAGCCGGGCAGTTCGGCCAGTGCGGCGGCGATGGCGTCCTTGCTGAGTTTCTCTCTCGTCATGATGATTTCCCGTGCTATCCCAGTTATTGACCCTCACCATAATGCAAGTCGCCCAAAAGTCCTTTGCGTTTTGGGCTTCCAAATGCACGAACGGCGCATATCGAATGAGCGTAAAGCCGATAAATTCCATACTCTTCGTCTGCCTCGGCAACATCTGCCGTTCACCCCTGGCCGAAGGCGTGTTTCGCGCCGTGCTGGCGGAGCGCGGCCGCGACATGGTGCTGGACGATATCGTGCTGGACTCTGCGGCGACCGGCGGCTGGAACCTCGGCGAAGCGCCCGACCCGCGCTCGATCGCGATTGCGGCCCGCCACGGCATCGACATATCAGGGCAGCGGGCACGCAAGGTCAGGCCGGAGGATTTTTCGCGCTTCGACCTGATCCTCGGCATGGATCGGCAGAATGTCCGCGACCTCAAGGCGTTGGCGCCGGCCGGTGCGCGCGAACGTATTCATCTCTTGGCAGAGTTTGCGCAGGGCAAAACCCGCGACGTGCCGGATCCCTATTATGACGGGGCCGAAGCGTTCGCTTCGGTCTACCGCATGATCCGCGAAGCGTCGGAGGCGCTGGCGACGAGGTTGGTGGCGCGGGCGTCGACGCCGGAGAGCGGCCACGCCTCCTCGACAATGTAGGGACCGCCGCCGACCGAATCGCGCGACGACATCAGCACGAAGCGGCCGACGCGAAACGGCAGCGTCGAAAAATTGCCGCGCGCCGACAGGTACTGGGCGACGTCGAGCGGGCTCGAATTGCGCAAGCGTGCCAGCGTAACATGCGGGGTGAACTTGCGCGGGTCGGCGGGCAGGCCGAGCCGCTGGCAGATGCGGTCGATTTCGCCTTGCAGCGCCGAAAGGTCGGGCGAGGCGAAGACGCCGGCCCAGACGGCGTGCGGCTTCTTCTGGCCGAAAGCGCCAACTCCGGACAGGGTGAGCGAGAAGGATGGGCGGTGCACCCGGTCGAGCGCGTTGGCGATTTCGTCGGCGACATGGCCTTCGACGTCGCCGATGAAGCGCAGCGTCAGATGGTAGTTTTCGACATCGATCCAGCGGGCTCCGGGCAGGCCGCCCCTGAGCAGGGACAGCGAAAGAGCGGCGTCACGCGGTATTTCGAGGGCGGTGAAAAGACGCGGCATGGTGAGCCTCCCTTCCTCGAATCGAACTGTGCCCCTAGCGAATCATCGATAGTCAAACGGGGCAAGTGGTTTGTTGGTTGCAGGCATTTTTACGAACAGGCGCCTCCAAGCGATGAATAAGCACTATTGCCGTGCCGCCTCGGCGCTTGCATTACCCAGATGCTGCATATGCTCTTCGAGCGCAGCATGGATGACTCGGGTCATCGGCAGCCCGGTCTTTTGTTTCAAAGTTCGCGCGAGGCGAACGCCGCGTTATTCTCGTCAGACCGGCGTTCAACCGCCACCCTCAACTGCCGCAATCGCCTTCTCCACGGCGGGCATGATGCGCTCGACCATCGCTGCGATGCCCTTCGGATTGGGATGCAGGCCATCCTCCAACTGCAGGCCGGACTGCCCGGCGACGCCATCGAGAAAAAACGGATAGAGCGGCACATCGTATTTCGCGGCCAGCTTTGGGTAGATCGCATCGAAGGCGTTCTGGTAGTCGGCGCCGAGATTGGGAGCGGCGCGCATGCCGGCCAAAAGCACCGCGATCTTGCGCGCTTTCAGCTTCGCCAGCATGTCGTCCAGGTTCTTTTCCGTAATGCTGGGCGAGACGCCGCGCAGCATGTCGTTGGCGCCGAGTTCGAGGATAACCAGCCTTGTCCCATCCGGCACCGACCAGTCAAGCCGCGCCAAGCCGCCGCTCGAGGTGTCGCCTGAAACGCCGGCGTTGGCGACGGTGACGTCATGGCCTTTGGCGCGCAGCGCAGCTTGCAATTTGTCGGTAAAGCCATCGCCAGGCCCGAGGCCGAAACCGGCCATCAGGCTGTCGCCGAAGCCGACGATGGTGAACGTCTCGGCGCGCACGGACGAAATGGCGCCGCAAAGGGTGACGAAAAGGACGAGCCCTGCGGCATTCAAGCGTTTGAAAGATATCTTGCGTTTGAAAGACATGTGGCAGGCCCCATATACCCGAGGAATTCTTCCGGCGACGGCTTCCGGCAAGCAGAGCCTTCATCCTGATATAGGACGCTTTAATTGTGACAGAAGCCGTCATCGCGCTTAAAGACATATCCCTGACCCTGGGCCAAGGGGCTTCGTCTGTGCATGTGCTGAAAGGCGTCAGCCTTGACGTGACGCGCGGCGAGGCGACCGGCATTGTCGGCCCTTCGGGTTCCGGCAAGTCGACCTTGCTGATGGTGCTGGCCGGGCTGGAGCGGGTCGATTCGGGCACGGTGCGCATTGCCGGCGAATTGCTGAACGGCAAAAGCGAGGACCAGCTCGCCTCGTTTCGGGGCCGAAACATTGGCATCGTCTTCCAGTCCTTCCATCTCATTCCCAACATGACGGCGCTCGAAAATGTCGCGGTGCCGCTGGAACTGGCCGGCCATGCCGATCCGTTCGGCGTCGCCGCGCAGGAGTTGGCGGCCGTCGGCCTGAGCGACCGCGTCACCCACTATCCCGGCGAACTCTCCGGCGGCGAACAGCAGCGCGTGGCGATCGCCCGCGCGCTGGCGCCGTCGCCGCGCATTCTGATTGCCGACGAGCCGACCGGCAATCTCGACCAGGCGACGGGGCGGCAGGTCGCCGACCTTTTGTTCGCCAAGGCGGCCGAGCGCGGCATGACCTTGGTGCTGGTCACGCACGATCCGGCCCTTGCGGCGCGCTGCTCGCGCCAGGTGTCGATGCGCTCCGGCCGCATCGAGGATGCGCCGGTAGCGCAGGTCAAGGTGCCGGCCTGATGCCACTGTCGCAGACGCTGAAGCTCGCGTTCCGCTTTTCGCTGCGCGAGATGCGCGGCGGACTGTCCGGCTTCATGATCTTCCTTGCCTGCATCGCGCTCGGCGTCGCTGCAATCGGCGGGGTCAATTCGGTGGCGCAGGCGATCACCGCAGGCGTTGCCGACCAGGGCCAGACGCTGCTTGGCGGCGACTTGCGCTTCCAGCTCAACCAGCGCGATGCGACGCCAGCCGAAAGCACCTTCCTCGACCGCCTCGGCACTGTGTCGCACAGCGCCAATATGCGCTCGATGGCGCGGCTGGAAGACGGCTCCGACCAGGCGCTGGTCGAGGCCAAGGCCGTCGACGACGTCTATCCGCTCTATGGCGCGATCGAGACCGCGCCGCAGCTTGGCAGAAAGGATTTGTTCGGCGAGAAATCAGGCGTCTTTGGCGCCGCCGCGCCCGACCTGTTGTTCGACCGGCTGAATGTGAAGATCGGTGACCGGCTGAAGGTCGGCAGCGCGACATTCGAATTGCGGGCCAGGCTGGTGAGCGAACCGGATGCGGTGTCGGACGGTTTCGGCTTCGCGCCGCGGCTGATGGTCTCGACCGCGGGGCTTGCCGCGTCCGGCCTGATCCAGCCAGGCAGCCTGGTCGAGAATGCCTACAAGGTTCGGCTGCCGGCCGGCGCCAGCGAGGCCGATCTCAAGACCATCCAAGATCGGGCGGCGAGCGATTTCCCTGAAGCCGGCTGGTCGATCCGCACGCGTTCCAATGCGGCGCCGGCGCTGTCGGCCAACATCGAGCGCTTCTCGCAATTCCTCACGCTGGTCGGGCTGACGGCGCTGGTCGTCGGTGGCGTCGGCGTTGCCAATGCGGTGCGCGCCTATCTCGACGGCAAGCGCGGCGTCATCGCCACCTTCAAGAGCCTTGGCGCCTCGGGCGGCTTCGTCTTCACCGTCTATCTCGTGCAGATCCTGATGATCGCCGGCCTCGGCATCGCGCTTGGCCTCATCCTCGGCGCCGCCATGCCGTTTGCTGCCAGCGCTGCGCTCCAGTCGGTCATTCCGGTGCCGGCTAAAGGCGGCTTCTATCCCGGTGCGCTGTCTCTTGCCGCGCTGTTCGGGCTGCTGGTGACGCTTGCCTTCGCGCTGTTGCCGCTCGGCCGCGCCCGCGATGTGCCGGCGACCGCGCTGTTTCGCGAAATGGGTTTTGAGGGCCGCGGCTTTCCACGCCTGCCCTATCTTGCCACGGCGGTCGGCATCGCGGTCGCTTTGGCGGCGCTCGCCATCCTGTTTTCCGGCGACCGGCGCATCGCCTTGATCTTCGTCGGCGCGACGGTCTTTGCCTTTCTGGTGTTGCGCCTGGTCGGTGCGCTGGTGCAGTGGGTGGCGCGCAAAAGCCCGCGTGTGCGCTCGGTCGCGCTCAGGCTCGCCATCGGCAACATCCACCGGCCCGGCGCGCTGACGCCGTCCGTCGTGCTGTCGCTGGGCCTCGGGCTGACGCTTTTGGTGACGCTGGCGCTGATCGACGGCAATCTCAGGCAGCAGATCTCCGGCAGTCTGCCGGAACGGGCGCCGAATTTCTTCTTCGTCGACATCCAGAATAGCGAGGTCGATGCCTTCTCGACATTGATCGGCAATGAGGCGCCGAAGGGAACGCTGGTCAAGGTGCCGATGCTGCGCGGCCGGGTGATGGCGCTGAACGGCGTTAGTGTCGACAAGGCCAATGTGCCATCGGAAGGCGCCTGGGTGCTGCGCGGCGATCGCGGCCTGACCTACGACGCCAAACAACCGGCCAATGCGACATTGACCGAGGGCAGCTGGTGGCCGGAGAACTACAGCGGCGAACCGCTGGTCTCGTTCTCCAACGATGAAGGCAAGGCGCTCGGCCTGAAGCTTGGCGATACCGTCACCGTCAATGTGCTCGGACGCAATGTGACGGCCAGGATCGCCAATTTCCGAGAGGTGCAATGGGAGACGATGGGCATCAACTTCGTCATGGTGTTCTCGCCCAACACTTTTGCCGGCGCCCCGCATGGCTGGCTGGCGACGCTGACCGAAAAGGATGCCACGGCAGCAGAGGATGCCCGCCTGCTGAACGCCGTCACCCGCGCCTTCCCGGCGGTGACGACAGTTCGGGTCAAGGACGCGCTCGATGTCGTCAATCGGCTGGTCGGCCAGCTCGGCACGGCGATCCGGGCCGCGGCCGGCGTGGCGCTGATCGCTTCGGTGCTGGTGCTGGCCGGCGCGCTCGCCGCGGGAAATCGCGCCCGCATCCACGATGCCGTGGTGCTGAAGACGCTGGGCGCCACGAGGCGAACGCTGATCGCGGCGTTTTCGCTGGAATACATGCTGATCGGCCTGGCCACCGCGGTGTTCGCGTTGGCTGCCGGCGGCATCTCCGCCTGGTACATCGTTGCCCGCATCATGACACTGCTGTCGCATTTCATGCCGGAGGTGGCGGTGGCGACCTTGGTGTTTGCGCTGGTGATCACGGTCGGTATCGGCCTTGCCGGCACCTGGCGGGTGCTCGGCCACAAGGCGGCGCCGGTGCTGCGCGACCTCTAGGCCCCAAACGGCAAGGTTGGCCGAATCTGCCGTTTCCGATTAAATCTTGGTAATGTGCAGTCATGGAAGCCCAAGAAAACCGGCTTCCGGCGATTCACCAAGGGTTGCAGCCCGTTACGGTCTTGTTCTTGACGTCAAGAACCATCATATTTCGCCACAGGCATGCTGGAGCCCCGCCAGCGGCGCCCAGGTCCGAAAGGGCCTGACACCGTACGGGGCAGAAGCAACAGAGGATTCCAATGGCTGAGCCCATTCGCAACTACCAGACTTCGGCCGTGCCGGGCGCGCGCGCCGACATCGACCAAGGCCTGCGCACTTACATGCTCAAGGTCTACAATTTGATGGGGCTTGGCCTCCTCATCACCGGCGTCGCCGCCTGGGGCGCTTTCCAGCTCGCCGTCACCGGCGACGGACAGCTGACCGCTTTCGGCACGCTGATCTATGCCAGCGCCTTCCGCTGGGTGGTCATCCTGGCTCCGCTCGCCGCCGTCTTCTTCCTGTCGTTCAGGATCCAGTCGATGAGCGTGGCCGCGGCGCAAACCACCTTCTGGGTCTATTCGGGCCTGGTCGGCCTGTCGCTGTCGACCATCTTCCTGGTCTACACCGGCGCGTCGATCACCCAGACCTTCTTCGCCACGGCGGCCGCCTTCGGCGCGCTGTCGCTCTACGGCTACACGACCAAGCGCGACCTTTCGGCCTTCGGCTCGTTCCTGGTCATGGGCGTGGTCGGCCTGGTGATCGCCATGCTGATCAACATTTTCCTGCAGTCGTCGGCGCTCGGCTTCGCCATCTCGGCGATCGGCGTGCTGATCTTCGCCGGGCTCACCGCCTATGACACGCAGACCATCAAGGAAATGTACTACGAAGGCGATCAGGCCGACGTTGCCGGCCGCAAGGCGATCATGGGCGCGTTGAGGCTATATCTCGACTTCATCAACCTGTTCATGTTCCTGCTGCAGTTCATGGGCGATCGCCGGTAGGCGGTCTTCCCATCAGGCAACTGGACCAGCTGATATCAAGAGGGCGGCCCAACGGCCGCCCTTTTCTTTTGTGCCGGCCTTTGCTGTCATGGAGGCAGATGAATCGTCTGCATAAATTATGAGCACTATTTCCATCCGCGCGGCCTTGGAAGGCGACCTCGGCCGAATCACCGAGATCTACGCTGACGCCGTGACGCATGGCACCGCGAGCTATGAGCTGGAGCCGCCCAGCCGCACTGAGATGGGTACGCGCTTCGACAGCCTGACGGTGGGGGGCTTTCCCTATCTGGTGGCGGAACGAGGTGGCGCGCTGCTCGGCTACGCCTATGCCGGCGCGTTCCGGCCGCGCCCGGCCTACCGCTTCATCGTAGAGGATTCCGTCTATGTCGCGCCTGATGCGAAGGGCCAGGGCGTCGGGCTGCTGCTGATGCAGGCGCTGATTGAAGCCTGCCGTATGGCGGGCTTTCGCCAGATCGTCGCGGTGATCGGCGACGGCCATGCAGACAGCGCCTCGGTGCGGCTGCATGAAAAGCTCGGCTTTCGCCATTCCGGTCGCCTGGAAGGCTCCGGCTACAAGCATGGGCGCTGGCTTGACACGGTGTTCATGCAGCTGTCGCTGAATGGCGGCGTAACGGTTCCGCCCGATCCGCATTCGCTGCCGGAGCGGAAGTTTCGTGAGAGCCTGAGGAGGGGAATTGAGGAGAACTGAAGAGAACTGAAGAATTGAGGATCCGAATAGCTGAGAACAAATCCTGCGGTATTTCGACCGTTACATCCTCTTTTTTCAATTCTTCAGCTCTTCAATTCCCCAATTTTCAATTAGGCCTGGACAATCTTCAGCTTAGCATCGAAGACGTTGAGCACGCGACCGAGTTCCTGGCCGCGCTTGAGGATTCGGCCGCCGGCGGCGATGACGGCGAAGGCGCCTTGCCGGCGTGCCAGTTTCGGATCCTTGACGATCTGGAACAGCGGCACTTCGCTGGCCCGGCGGAAGACTGAAAACACAGCCCGATCAGACAGATGATCGATGGCATAGTCGCGCCATTCGTTGGCGGCGACCATGCGTCCGTACAGCTTCAGGATCTCGTCGAGTTCACGCCGGTCGAAACGGACCGGCTGGTCGAGGCGTTCGCGTCGCGCCTCGTGCAGCGGGATCAATATTGCGGATGCGTCCCCATCCTCCGTCCCACCGCTGCGATCGGTCATCCCGCGATCCCTTTGAAAATGAATCTCGCTTGCAGAAGTTGGCGTGTTCGCCGTGGAATTGCAAGGCCCGGCTAACCATCCCGGGACCGCGCTGTTTTCGCAACGTCCAGTCACTTTTATAAAACGCGGTGTTTGAATTGGTGATGCCTCGCCACATTTCTGCCTTTTTTTATCCGCGCTCATGCCCCAATGTCCGACGAATTTACCGGCGTTGCCTGAGACGGTTCGGTCCGGCACCGGCTCGTAAACCCCAAGCCCCCCGCCCACGGGTCTGCGTCGGATCGAACCAACCTCGGACTTTCCTCAGGGAGAGACCGGGTGCGACGATCCCAAAGCCTAAATGACCGACGTCAGAAGCAAGCTGACGTCGGTTTTTTTGTTGGGCGGCGCCAGACACTTGTCGTCGTGATCCTTCACACCCCCTCTGTCCTGCCGGACATCTCCCCGCAAGGGTGGAGATCAGATTTCGCGTTTGCTTTCGCCAATCTCAAACGTGGGACAGGATGGCGGATGTGGCGAAGCTGCCAATCTCCCTCCTTGCGGGGGAGATGGCCGGCAGGCCAGAGGGGGGTGCTGTCCCGCCGATATCAAAAGATATGGACCAGCCTCTTAAGGCTTGTGAATAAACGCCGCGCCCAGAATAGGCCCCGGCAGGCCGTCCTTGCCGACCGATTGCAGCAGCACGGCGCAGCCGCCTTTCTTGGCGATCTCGGTCATCGGCAATTCGTAGCGCTGCGCCTTGCCGTGCCACATGCCGGCGGTCTGGATGCCGGTGACGGCGTTCCAGTAGGTCATGCTGCGGCCGGTGTTCTCGCCCTTGGCGATGGTCACCGTCTGCGGTGGTTCGAAATAGACGATGACGACATGGGCGTCGCTGGGGCCGCTACCGGCGTCGCCGGCATCGATCATGACGCGATCGCTGGTGCGGCTGACCTTGACGCTGACCCGCATGCCTTCACCGGATTTCTCCATGCGGCCAAGCGCGCCGTCGACCTCCTTGCGGCTGGCGCCGTTGACATGGCTGCGACCATTGATGACGGCTTGCGGCGTGTAGACGGAGCGGGTGCCGAAGGCGCGCATATAGTCATATTGCCGGTCGGTATTGTCCTTGCTGCTCAGCGTGTCCTGCCAGCCGAGATAGTCCCAGTAATTGACGTGGTAGGCGAGCGCGACGACGTTGTCCTTGGCCGCCAGCTCGGCAAAGAAAGCGTCCGCCGGCGGGCAGGAATTGCAGCCCTGGCTGGTGAACAGCTCGACCACGCCCAAGGGCCTGTCAATCTGCGGTTTGTCGGTCTGGGTCGTTCCCGATTCCTCGGCGAACCCGGTCCCGGCAAGCGCCGAGAAGGCCAGCGCAAAAGCCGCAAGCCGGAGAGGGTGTCGAGGTGCCATGATCGTTCCGATTCCCGCCGGTGACGCCGGCCTTGTTCTGGTTGCCCAGATTTGTGGCAGAAGCGACAGTCAACGGGAAGTCACGTTGCGGTGAAATTTTTGCTGCCGCAACCATGGGTATGGCCATCACATGGGGAGCACTTCACCGCCCGGTTCGATCGGGAGCATGGCATCAGGAGCGTGGGGCAGATCTTGCTGAGCCCAGCCGGTTTTTACTCCTGTCGTACAGGGCGGGGCTTCGATCGGGTCGGGCAATGCTTTGGAAAGACTGGGAGTAGGGAGTAGGGAGTAGGGAGTAGGGAGTAGGGAGTAGGGAGTAGGGAGTAGGGAGTAGGGAGTAGGGAGTAGGGAGTAGGGGATGTCGTTCCCCGCTACCGCCCAATCCCTACTGCCTAAGCCCTGGCCGCTACGCGGCCAGATCGCGCAGCACGTATTGCAAAATGCCGCCATTCTTGAAGTAGTCGAGTTCGTCCAGCGTATCGATGCGGCAGATGATCGGCACGTTCTTCACGGTGCCGTCGCCATAGGTCACCTTGGCGATCATCGTCTGGCGTGGCTTGATGGTGCTTATGCCGTCGATCTCGACCAGCTCGTCACCCTTGAGGTTGAGCGAGGCCCATGAGGTGCCTTCCTCGAAGACGAAGGGGATGACGCCCATGCCGACCAGGTTGGAGCGATGGATGCGCTCGAAGGACTGGGCGATGACGGCACGGACACCGAGGAGATTCGTTCCTTTAGCTGCCCAGTCGCGCGAGGAGCCGTTGCCGTATTCGACGCCGGCGAAGATGACCAGCGGCACGCCTTCCTTTTTGTATCTCATCGCCGCGTCGTAGATCGATTCCTCTTCCTTCGACGGGTAGTGGATGGTGTAGCCGCCCTCGCGGCCGTTCTCGCCCAGCATGTGGTTGCGGATGCGGATGTTGGCGAAGGTGCCGCGCATCATCACCTCATGGTTGCCGCGCCTTGTGCCGTACTGGTTGAAGTCGGCAACGCCGACGCCATGGTCGGTGAGGTATTTGCCGGCCGGGGAAGCGGCCTTGATCGAACCCGCCGGTGAGATGTGATCGGTGGTGATCTTGTCGCCGAACAGGCCGAGCACGCGCGCGCCCTTGATGTCGCCGATCTTGCCGAAACCGGAGGTCATGCCGGCGAAATAGGGCGGGTTCTGCACATAGGTCGAGTTGTCGTCCCAGGCATAGGTCTGGCCTTCCGGCGCCTTGACGTTCTGCCAGTATTCGTCGCCCTTGAAGACGTCGGCATATTTGCGGGCGAATAGCTCACGTGTGACGTTCTTCTCGATGAACTCCTGGATCTCGGCCGAACTCGGCCAGATATCCCTGAGATAGACCGGCTTGCCGTCGCGGCCTTCGCCGAGTGGCTCGGTGGTCAGGTCCTTGGTGACGGTGCCGGCCAAAGCATGGGCTACCACCAGCGGCGGCGACGCCAGATAGTTCGCCTGCACGTCAGGTGAAACACGGCCTTCGAAGTTGCGGTTGCCGGAGAGCACTGCGGCGGCGATCAGGCCCTTATCGTTGATGGTCTTGGAGATCGGCGCCGGCAGCGGGCCGGAATTGCCGATGCAGGTGGTGCAGCCGAAACCAACCAGGTTGAAGCCGATCTGGTCGAGCTCCTTCTGCAGGCCGGACTTTTCCAGATATTCGGCGACCACTTGGCTGCCCGGCGCCAGCGAGGTCTTCACCCACGGCTTCTGCTTGAGGCCGAGCCGGTTGGCGTTGCGCGCCAAAAGGCCGGCGCCGATCAGCACGCTCGGGTTGGAGGTGTTGGTGCAGGACGTGATGGCGGCAATGACGACATCGCCATGACCGAGATCATGCTCGGTGCCTTCGACGGCATAGCGCTTGTGGATTTCGGCAGCCTTCTTGTACTCGGTCTCCATCGCCTTTGCGAAGCCGGCCGGAATGCCTTCGAGCGGAACGCGGCCTTCGGGGCGCTTGGGACCTGCCATCGACGGCACGACGCTGTCGAGCTCGAGTTCGAGCAGGTCAGTGAAGACAGGGTCGGCCGAGCCGGCGTCACGCCACATGCCTTGCGCCTTGGAATAGGCCTCGACCAGGGCGATGCGGCTTTCCTCGCGGCCCGACATTGTGAGATAGCGGATGGTCTCGCCGTCGACCGGGAAGAAGCCGCAGGTGGCGCCATATTCGGGCGCCATGTTGCCGATGGTGGCGCGGTCGGCCAGCGTCATGTTGGACAGGCCCGGGCCGAAGAACTCGACGAACTTGCCGACGACGCCCTTCTTGCGCAGCATCTGGGTGACGGTCAGCACCAGGTCGGTGGCGGTGATGCCCTCCCTGAGCTTGCCGGTAAGGCGGAAGCCGATGACTTCGGGCAACAGCATGGAAACCGGCTGGCCGAGCATCGCCGCCTCGGCCTCGATACCGCCGACGCCCCAGCCGAGCACGCCAAGGCCGTTGATCATAGTGGTGTGCGAATCGGTGCCGACGCAGGTGTCGGGATAGGCGGTCGTTTCGCCGTCTTCCGTGTTGGTCCAGACGACCTGACCGAGATATTCGAGGTTGACCTGATGGCAGATGCCGGTGCCGGGCGGCACGACGCGAAAATTGCGGAACGCCTGCTGGCCCCATTTCAGGAATTTATAGCGCTCTTCGTTGCGCTCATATTCGAGCTCGACATTCCTGGCAAAGGCCAGTGGCGTGCCGAATTCGTCGACGATGACGGAGTGGTCGATGACGAGGTCGACCGGCACCAGCGGATTGATCTTCTGCGGATCGCCGCCGAGCGCCTTGAGGCCGTCGCGCATGGCGGCAAGGTCGACCACCGCCGGGACGCCGGTGAAATCCTGCATCAGGACACGCGCCGGGCGATAGGCGATCTCGACGCCGGCGGTGCCCTTGTCCGTCAGCCAGCCGGCCACAGCCTGGATAGAGTCCTTGGTGACGGAGCGGCCGTCTTCATTGCGCAAAAGGTTTTCCAGCAGCACCTTCATCGAATAAGGCAGCTGGGCAATGCCGGTGAGGCCGTTCCTCTCGGCCTCGACCAGATTGTAATAGACATAGTCCGCGCCACCCACGGTGAGGGTGCGGCGGCAATTGAAACTGTCGAGGGATTTTGACACGTGCGGTCCGTCCTTGTCTGTTCAGCCTGAAAGGGAACGGACGCCGATGGGCATGCAATCACGCGCAAAGGTGCGGGTACGGCCATTTCCGCTGTCCGTTCCCAGCCAACCCGAGCCGTTCAAGGCGGCGCGTGCGCTGGTTCGGCGCAAATTCTGTTCCCGTGCCGACCGCTGGCACGGATGTCCCGCATATAGAGAATTTTCTGGAATAGTTCTAGACAGTTGCGGAGCAAATTTGTGCGATGCGGCAGCTATCGCGCGGTAAAGTTTTCGGGACGGGCAGGCATGCGGCTGATTGCCGAAAATCTGGGCGGCGAACGCGGCGGCGAGACGGTCTTTTCCGGCATCGGTTTTGCGCTCGACCAGGGCCAGGTGCTGGTCGTCACCGGGCCGAACGGTTCGGGCAAATCGACGCTGCTCAGGGTCATCGCCGGGCTGCTGCCGAAGGCGCAAGGCGACGTGCGCATCGAGGGCGGCGGCGAGACGTTTCCGACGATCGCTTCGGCGGTCCACTATCTCGGCCACCTCAACGCAATGAAGACGGCGCTCAGCGTGGCGGAGAATCTGCGCTTCTGGCGCGATTTCAACGGCGATGGGCAGTCGGGTGTCGAAGAGGCGCTGGAGACGGTTGGTCTCGGCGGCATCGGCCATCTGCCTTTCGGCTATCTGTCGACCGGGCAAAGGCGGCGCGCGGCGATTGCGAAATTGCTGGTCAGTCATAAGCCGCTGTGGCTGCTGGATGAGCCGACGGCTGGGCTGGACAAGGCTTCGGAGGCGCGGTTTGCGGGGCTGATGACGAGGCATTGCGCGGAGGGCGGGATTATTGTCGCGGCGACGCACTTGCCGCTGGGATTGGATGGGGCGAAGGAATTGAGGATGGGAGCAACAGGGTGATGTCGGCATTCCCGCCCACCCCCCTCTGCCCTGCCGGGCATCTCCCCCGCAGGGGGGGAGATCAGATGTCATGCCGGCTTTCGCCAATCACCGGCATTGAAAAAGAGGCGTCAGCAACGGAGCTGCCAATCTCCCCCCTTGCGGGGGAGATGTCCGGGAGGACAGAGGGGGGTGTGAAGGAACGCCACCTTCGGCAAGATGGCGATCAAACGGCAGGCGCGGCTTGGCAATGCTAGCCCTCTTCCTGCGCGACATCCGCCTCCCCGTCCGCGCCGGCGGCGGAGCGCTCACCGGCGTCATCTTCTTCCTCGCCGTCATCGCCACCATCCCCTTCGGTGTCGGACCGGACCTGAAGCTGCTCGCCCGCATCGGTCCGGCGATCCTTTGGATCGGCGCTCTGCTCGCCTGCCTGCTCGGCCTCGACCGGTTGTTTCAGGCCGATCGCGAAGACGGTTCGCTCGATCTTCTGGTGCTGGGCAATGACCGCCACATGCTGGCGCTGACGGTGCTGGTGAAGTGCCTGGCGCACTGGATGGGCAGCGTTCTGCCGCTGGTGGTTGCGGCACCTCTGCTCGGCCTGTTCATGAACATGGAGCCGCTCAGCATCGGCGCCACCGCGCTCACGCTGCTGGTCGGCACGCCGGCCATCACTTTCATCGGCGCGGTCGGGGCGGCGGTGGCGGTGGCGCTGCCGCGCGGCGGGCTGCTGATCTCGGTGCTGGTGTTGCCGCTGACCATCCCGGTGCTGATCTTCGGAGTGTCGGCGAGCTACGGCGCGGTGGCCGACCCTGATCCGTTCCTGCAGCCCTTCCTCATTCTTGCCGCGCTGACGCTGTTTCTTGCCGTGCTGGGTCCGGTGGCGGCAGCACTGGCGCTGCGGCATGGAACGGACTGATATGACCGCTGCGGCGCGACGGATCAATTGCGAAGCCCCAGCCGCAAAGCTAAGAAAGCCGCAAAGCCATGGGAAGGCCATGATCGAGCACGACGAAGCGACGGTGGAAGGGGCGCGAAGCGCATGAGTGCACACGCACTCTATGTCGCGGTCGCCTATGGCATCACGGCGATCGTGCTGGCCGGGCTGATCGGCTGGATCCTGCTCGACCAGCGGACCCGCAAGCGCGAACTGGCGGAACTCGAAGCGGCCGGCGTGCGGCGTCGCTCGGACAAAGCCGGTACTGGGGCCAGCACTGGGGCCAGCAAGCCATGAGCACGGAAAGCGAAACGCCGGCGTCGCCGCGCCGCCGCCTGATCGTGCTGTTGCCGCTGCTGGTTTTTCTCGGCCTCGCCGGATTGTTCCTGTCGCAGCTTTTGTCGGGACGCGACGAGGCGGCAGTGCCGTCGGCGCTGATCGGCCTGCCGGCGCCGCAGACCAACCTGCCGGCGCTGGAAGGATCAAACCTGCCCGGGCTGGATTCAAAAGCCTTCGCCGGCAAGGTAACGCTGGTCAACGTCTTTGCATCGTGGTGCGCGCCGTGCCGGGAAGAGCATCCGGTGCTCCTGGCGCTGTCGCAGGACAAGCGCTTCGTCATGGCCGCGCTAAACTACAAGGACCAAGCGCAAAACGCGCGCCGGTTCCTTGGTGATCTCGGCAATCCGTTCCAGGCGATAGGTGTCGACGAGGCCGGCCGCACGGCCATCGACTGGGGCGTCTACGGCGTGCCGGAAACCTTCGTCATCGGCAAGGACGGCAAGATTGCCTACAAGCATGTCGGGCCGCTGACAGGGGAGTCGGCGAGGGATGTTCTGTTGCCGCAGATTGAAAAGGCGCTCGCGGCACCGGGCTGACGTTGGCGCCATGCCCCCTCATCGGGCCGCTACGCGCCCCCTCCTCCCCGTGAGGGAGAAGAGGGAAGCATCGTTACAGGCTAGCTCCTCTCCCCGAGGGGAGAGGTCGGATTGCCCGAATTGCTCATGCAATTCGGTTTGGCAATCCGGGTGAGGGGCGGTGCCCTGCTGACGTCTGAAATGCTCAGCCGTAGATCTGCCTGTGGACCTGGTAGAGCATTTCCGAGCGGTCGGCGCGCAGGTCGGCCAGATCGCGGCTCGTCAGGTTTTCGATTTCCGCGACGAGGCGGTTGTAGTGGCGGCGCTTGGCCATCGAGGTGCGCGCGCGGGAGAAGAGGTTGTCAAAAGCCATAGCAAGGGTCCTTTCGTACCGCATATCAGCGGTGAATTTGTTCCTCCCTTGGTCGTTCGCAACATGACATAGGAATGGTGCGATGCAAAAAGAAGATGTTGCAATGCACCATTGCGCAGGGCGCATAGCAGGTTAATACAGCGCTAACAGCACCATAAACGGCCGGGCAGGCTGGCGGGCCATGCCGGCCGGGCACCTTTTGTCTTACAATTGCGCCTGCGCCACCTTGCCATCGCGCCCGCAGGCTGGCTTGATCCGCGGGTCACGTGATGCCCGGAGGAAATGCATGGCGACCGCAGACTATTACGAAATTCTCGATCCACGTTTCGCGCGGCTGTTCAACGGCAACGCCCAGGTGGAAAAGCTGTTTACCGGATGTCAGTGGGCGGAAGGGCCGGCCTGGTTCGCCGCCGGCCGCTATGTCGTCTGGTCCGACATCCCCAACAACCGCATGCTGCGCTATGACGGGACCGACGGCAATGTCAGCGTCTTCCGTCAGCCCTCCGGCAATTCCAACGGCAACACCGTCGACCGCCAGGGCCGACTGGTGACGTGCGAGCATTCCGGCCGCCGCGTCAGCCGCACCGAGCATGACGGTTCCGTCACCACCATCGCGGCCGAATGGAAAGGCAAGCGGCTGAATTCGCCCAATGACGCGGTCGTGAAATCCGACGGCTCGATCTGGTTCACCGATCCGAGCTACGGCATCGACACCGACTATGAGGGCGACAAGGCCGAAAGCGAGATCGGCGCTTGCAATGTCTACCGGGTCGATCCGGATACGGGCGAGGTCGAGGCCGTCATCACCGACATGGTCCGGCCGAACGGGCTTGCCTTTTCACTGGATGAAAGCCAGCTCTATGTCGTCGACACCGGCCGCACCCATGGCGCGCAGAACCCCGCGCATATGCGGGTCTTCAACGTCGGCAAGCACGGCAAGAAGGTCTCGGGCGGGAAGGTGTTCGCTGACTGCACGGCCGGCCTATTCGACGGCTTCCGGCTCGACGAGGCCGGCCGCATCTGGACCAGTGCCGCCGACGGCATCCATTGCTACGATCCCGACGGCACGCTGATCGGCAAGGTCAAGGTGCCGGAAGTGACCGCCAATTGCGTGTTCGGCGGCAACAAGCTGAACTGCCTCTACATCGCCGGCACCACGTCGCTCTACATGGTGCGGCTGATGGTGAACGGGGCGAAGACGTATTGAGGCTGCTGCAAACGCTTCTCTGGCGGCCTTGATGGCGTTTCTGCGCCTGCCGGCGGCGCCTGTTGCGCTGCGGCCGCCGGAACCACCGCCAAGCGGTTCGCCGGAGCGGATTTCGGAGCCGCGGCGCGGCGGTATCAGACACAATTCAAGGGAGGACATCATGCCATTCGTCAACATCCGCATCGTCAAGGAAGTGATCGCCGCTGATCCCGCTGGCAAGAAGGCCGACATTGCCAAAAAGGTCACGGCGGCCATCATGGACGCCACCGGGCTTAGCAATGACGACGTCTGGGTGGTGTTCGAAGAGGTCAACGCGCGCGACTGGTATGTCGGTGTGACCGATGTCGAGACGTTGCGGAAGGGGTAGCACAGCGGCACGTTGGGGTGCGGCCGCACCCTTTCGTTCGTCATCCTAGGGTCTGCGCCGCGTCGCTTCGCTCCTTGCTCCGCCCTAGGATGACGAGGCAACGTCTGCGCGTATAAAACTCGCGAAAACCTGCACCGCTTCGCGCATGGCCCGCAGGTTCTCGTTCTCTCCCAGGATCGCTTCCATCTCCGGCGGTTTCTTGCCGAGCAAGGCAATCTCCAGAACCGCGTCCTCACAAAGCGCAAACGACATCGTCCGCATGATCTCCGCAAGCGCTGCGCGGGCGTAGAGCGAGCGCGCGGAGGCGTGGGCCAGCATGGCGGGCTTGCCGACTGCGGCGTCGCGCGAGACCAGCCAGTCGAGCGCGTTTTTCATGCCGCCGGGCACGCCATGGGCATATTCGGGGCAGGAGACGATGATGCCGTCGGCGCTGGTGACGGCCTCGATCAGCCGCATGGCCTCGGCCGGTGTGCGCTCGCCTTCGTCATCCGGGTTGAAGATCGGCAGCAGGCCGAGCCCGTCATAGACAGTTACGCGGCAATCCGAAGGCGCGTTCGCGGACAGCGCCGCCAGCAGCGCCGAATTGGTCGAGGCGGCGCGCAGGCTGCCGGAGATGGCGAGGAGTTCGATCACGGGCAAAGGACCGCAATGGCGAATCGTACCCGAAATCTACCACAGGGTCTTGCTGTAGGCTTCGTCCAGCGAGCGGTCGAAATCGTCGGCAGTTTCGGCATGCGCCATCTGATCGGACAGGATCTGACCGAGCGTCGGCAATGTCGCGCGGTCGTGCCAGCTGTCCGGCTTCCACAATTCGGAGCGCATGAAGGCCTTGGCGCAGTGCATGTAAGCGGCCTTGACGCTCACCACGACGACGCTTTGCGGTTGCTTGCCGTCGACGGTGAGGCGCTCGCGCAAACCGGCATCGACGGTTATGCGGGCGTCGCCATTGATGCGCAGCGTCTCGTTCATGCCGGGGATGAGAAAAAGCAGCCCGACCGAAGGGTTGAGCAGGATGTTTTCCAGCGTGTCCAGCCGGTTGTTGCCGGGCCGGTCGGGAATGGCGATGGTCGTGTCGTCTAGGACAAGGGCGAAGCCCGGCCTGTCGCCTTTCGGCGTCACGTCGGCATTGCCGGCGCCGTCGGAAGAACCGATCAGCACGAAAGGGCTCTTGCCGATGAAAGAGCGGCAGTGGCCGTCGAGCGCCCTGAGTTCCTTGCGCATCGAGGTGTCGGTCGGCCGCGGGGTCTTGTAGATCGTCCTCAGTTCATCGCGCGTGGTGACGAATTCCATGGCCGTCTCCGTTTATTCTGACGCAATTCCGGACGGCTTCACACTTTTCCTGGAATTGCTCTACTTGCCGGCTTCTTCCACCTTCTCGGCCTTATCCTCGATCGAATGGTGCAGGATCAGCGGCATCTGGCTGAAGGTGAACAACAGGGTGATCGGCATGATGCCCCAGACCTTGAAGGTAACCCAGAAGTCGGTGGAAAAATTCCGCCACACCACTTCATTGGCAAGAGCCAGGAACAGGAAGAACAGGCCCCAGCGGAAAGTCAGCTTGCGCCAGCCTTCGGCATCGAGGCGAAAGGCCGAATCGAAGACATAGCCGAGCAGCGATCGGCCGAAATACAGACCGCCGAGCAGCACGCCGCCGAACAGGGTGTTGACGATGGTCGGCTTCATCTTGATGAACACGTCGTCCTGCAGATAGAGCGTCAGCGCGCCGAAGATGAAGACGACGACGCCCGAGACCATCGGCATGATCGGCAAGGTGCGCAGCAGCAGCCAGGAGGCGATCAGCGCGATCGCCGTCGCCGCCATGAAAAGGCCGGTGGCGACGAAGATCGGCCCGCCGAATTCGGCCAGGACAGGAAATTTCTGCACCAGCCAGGCGCCGCGTGCATTGGCGAAGAAGAACACCATCAGCGGCCCGAGTTCCAGCACCAGCTTGAGCAGCGGATTGACGCTTTCTTTCTTCTTTCGCGGGTCGGACGGGTCGCGTTCGAGGATGGGTGGGTTCATGACTTCCTTCTGACGCATGATCTTGTCCAAAAAGCCGTCAGCTCTTCGGGATCACTGCCTGTTACGCTACGCCGGCGATCGCCCTGGCGAATTCGCCGGCCGAGAATGGTTCGAGGTCGTCGACCTGTTCGCCGACGCCGATGAAGTAGACCGGCAGTTTGTGCTTTGCCGCGATCGCGACCAGAATACCGCCGCGCGCCGTGCCGTCCAGCTTGGTCATCACCAGGCCGTTGACGCCGGCGACATTGCGGAAGATCTCGACCTGATTGAGCGCATTCTGGCCGGTGGTGGCGTCGACCGTCTGCAGCACGGTATGCGGCGCTTCCGGATCGAGCTTGCCCAGCACGCGCACGATCTTTTCCAGCTCCGCCATCAGTTCGGTCTTGTTTTGCAGCCGGCCGGCGGTGTCGATGATCAGTACGTCGGAGCCGGCCTCCTTGGCGCGTTCGAAAGCGTCGTAGGCAAGGCCGGCGGCATCCGCGCCGATCTTCGAGGCGATGACCGGAGACTTCGTCCTCTCGCCCCAGATCTTCAGCTGCTCGATGGCTGCAGCGCGAAAGGTATCGCCGGCGGCCAGCATCACCGACAGGCCACCATCGGTCAGTTTGGCGGCGAGCTTGCCGATGGTCGTGGTCTTGCCGGTGCCGTTGACGCCGACCACCAGAATGACATGCGGCTTGTGCGACAGGTCGAGCTCCAGCGGCATGGCGACATGGGCCAGCACCTTCTCCACCTCGGCCGCCATGATGGTGCGGACATCCGCGTCGGAGACATCCTTGCCGTAGCGGCTGGCAGCGAGGGCATCGGTGACGCGCAAGGCTGTTTCCATGCCCAGATCGGCACGGATCAGCACGTCCTCCAGATCCTGCAGCGTCTCCTCGTCGAGCTTGCGCTTGGTGAAGACGCCGGCGATGTTGCCGGTGAGTTCTTTCGAGGAGCGGGCAAGCCCGTCGCGCATGCGCTGGAACCAGGAGCGTCGCGGCGCCGGTTCGGGCGCCTTTTGCGGCTCGGCTTTCTGCTCGACCTTTTTGGTGACGGTGACTTTGCCGACTGACGGTGTCGGCTGTGGTGTCGGCGGAAAACCCGGTTCAGGCATGGGCGCAACCCCCGCCGTGGCAGCCCGGACTTCGACCGGCGCGGGTGTGGCTTCGACCGGAGTGCGCTTTACCTCCCCCTCGATGGGGGAGGTCCCAAGCGAAGCTTGGGGGTGGGGGTGATTTGCGCTGGCGTCAGCGCTGTCACCCCACCGCGCCGCTTCGCGTCGACCCTCCCCATCGAGGGGAGGGTGGGTCGCCTCGTCCTTCTCCCCGTGGCTATACGGGGAGAAGGTGCCGGCAGGCGGATGAGGGGCGGCGCTGACCTCTGAGGTAGGCTGTGCGGGAGGCGCGGACGGTTGCGGCACTTCGATCGGCGCTGGTGCTTCGGCCGGCTCCTCGGCAGGCGTTGGTACTTCAACGGGGGCCGGTTCCGGCTGCCTCTCCGGGCGCGCTGGTTCAACCTCCGGCTTGGCCGGTGCGGCCGGAACTTCTTGCGGCTGCGGTTCGGGCGCGGGCTTCGGAACAGCCGGCGGCGCGGGAACTTCCTCGGGCTCCGGCGGCTCGGCAGGCGTCTCAGGTTCGGGGGCTTCTTCCGGCGCGGGCTCCGGCAACGGTTCCGGCTCGGATGGGACGACCGGTTCCGGCGCGGGCGGGATGGTCGGCGCGGGTTCGGGCTTCGGTTCTTCTGGCGCCGACTGCGGCGCAGGCTTTACCTCCCCCTCGATGGGGGAGGCCCCAAGCGAAGCTTGGTGGTGAGTGGCGCCGGCGTCGGCGCTCTCACCCCTCTCCGCCACTTCGTGGCGACCCTCCCCATCGAGGGGAGGGTGGGGCGTCGGCGGCTCGGGCTCCTCGCGCTTCAAGAACTCCGGAACGATCTGCTCGGCCGCCGGCTTCAGCGCCTCAAGCGCATCCCATTTGATCGGCGGCAGGGGAGCGGTTTCGTCGATGCGCTCCTCGACGCCTTCCTTCTTGCCGAACGAAAATATGTTCTTGAAAAAACCGGCCATGCTTCAATCGTCTCAGGCGGCGCGGGCAGTGAGGGGCGAGGCTATCAGGCGCGCCCCATCATGGCCGGTGATGTCTGCCTCGACGATCTCGCCCGGCGCGCCTGTGCCTAGCGCGGCAAGCGTGAACCCTTCGGTGCGGCCGAGGCCGTCGCGCTCGACCAGGATCGACTGGCGCGTTCCCGGGAGCGACGACAGATGGCGGCGATACGCAGCCTCACCAGCGGCGCGCAGCTGGGCCGCGCGCTGCTTGACCAATTCGCGGCGGACCTGCGGCATGCGCGCGGCGGGCGTGCCTTCGCGCGGCGAAAACGGGAAGACATGCAGGTGCGTCAGCCCACATTCCTCGACGATCTTTATCGAATTCTGAAACATTTCCTCGGTCTCGGTCGGGAAGCCGGCGATGATGTCGGCGCCGAAGACGATTGCCGGGCGCAATTTGCGCACATCCTCGCAGAAGCGGATCGACTGGTCGCGCAAATGCCTGCGCTTCATGCGCTTCAGGATCATGTCGTCACCTGATTGCAGCGACAGATGCAGATGCGGCATCAGCCTGGGCTCGGTGGCGATGGCGTCCAGCAGATCGTCGTCGGCCTCGATCGAATCGATGGAGGACAGCCGCAGCCGCCTCACATCAGGCACCTGCTTCAGGATGGTCTTCACCAGCTTTCCCAGCTTCGGCGCGCCCGGCAGGTCGGCGCCGAAAGAGGTCATGTCGACGCCGGTCAGCACGATCTCGGCGTAGCCGTTGCCGACGAGACGCTTGACCTGCTCGACAACCGCGCCCATCGGCACCGAGCGTGAGTTGCCGCGGCCATAGGGGATGATGCAGAACGTGCAGCGATGGTCGCAGCCGTTCTGCACCTGGACGAAAGCACGTGCCCGGCCCTCAATGGCGTCGACCATGTGGCCGGCGGTCTCGCGCACCGAGAAAATGTCGTTGACGCGCGCCTTCTCGCTGTCGTTGACGCCGAAATCCGGCAGCGCGCGGTAGGAGTTGGCCTTCAGCTTCTCTTCGTTGCCAAGCACGAGGTCGACCTCGTCCATGGCGGCAAAATTCTGCGGTTCGGTTTGCGCGGCGCAGCCGCTGACGATGATGCGCGCCGCCGGATTTTCGCGGCGGGCCTTTCTGATCGACTGCCTGGCCTGGCGCACCGCTTCGGCGGTGACGGCGCAGGTGTTGAAGATAATGGCGCCGCCTTTGAGCGCGCCGAGACCTGCGCTTTCGGCCTCGCGGCGCATCACTTCGGATTCATAGGTGTTGAGACGGCAGCCAAAGGTGACGACGTCTATGCCTTGGGAGTTGGGGCCCTTGGTATCGGCAAGTGCAGACATCAGGCCGCGCTTTCGGTGTCGCGGGCCCAGGTGCCGGTCGACGGATCGAAATTGCCGGAAAACTCCCATTCGGCAGCGCCGGTCAGGATGACGTGGTCGTCGTCGCGCCATTCCACATGCAGCGAGCCGCCGCCGGGCGTCATCAGCGTAACGCTGCGGCCGGTGCGCCGGGTGCGGGCAGCGGCGACGACGGAAGCGCAAGCGGCCGAGCCGCAAGCCCTGGTCAGGCCGGCGCCGCGCTCCCAGGTGCGGATGATCATCGTCTCCGGCGACGTTACCTGGGCGATGGTGATGTTGGCGCGCTCGGGGAAGATCGGATGGTTTTCGAGTAGCGGGCCGAAACGCTCGAGTTCATAGGACCAGACATCGTTGTCGACCCAGAAGATGGCGTGCGGGTTGCCCATCGAGAGAGCCGAAGGCGAATGCAGCACCGGCGCGTCGATGGGGCCGATCTGCAACTCGATCATGCGGGTGTCGCGGAATTCCTCGGCCAGCGGAATGTCCTGCCAGCCAAAGCGCGGAGTGCCCATGTCGACCGAGATGGTGCCGTCGGCATTTTCGACGGCGTTGAGGATGCCGGCGCGGGTCTCGAAGGTGAAAGTCTTCTGGCCGGTTTCGGCGGCCAGCGCCTGGACGACACAGCGCATGCCGTTGCCGCAGGCCTGCGCGCCCGAGCCGTCGGAATTCAAAATGTCGATGTAAAAGGCGGTGCCCGGCGTGCGCGAATCGTGGATCGCCATGATCTGGTCGAACCTGGTCGCCGCATCGGCGTTCAGCGCGACAGCCGACGCCGCCGTGACCCTATCGGCACGGCCACGCATGTCGGCGACGATGATTTCGTTGCCGATGCCGTTCATCTTGGCGAAGGGGGCAGTGCCTGCCATGATCTGAGGTAATTCCTGTACGTTTCGCCGCTATATGGCGGAAACGGGCGGGAATTACCAGTGTGGGCTGCGTTTAGGTTACCGCGAAAACGCCGAGCACGATCAGCAGGAAGATGACGAGAACGATGCCGATCAGCACGCGCGCGCCGGTGGCGGCGGCACCGGCCAGCGCCGGCATGCCGAGCAGGCTGGCGGCGGCAGCAACGATGAGAAGAATGATGATCCATTTGATCATGGACAATGCCTCGCAAATTGACTGGCCTGCAGCCGGCTTAAGAACGCATCTGCGGCGCTCTGGTTCCGTTGCCGCGAGGCTCTCTCCGACTGGGCGCGCTATTCGGCAATCTCGAAGTCGGTCGTGAAAGGCGCCGTCTTTTGCGAGTTCTCGTCATGCATGAGGAAATCCGCTCGGTATTTGCCGGGGGGAACGCCATCCAGGGAGACGTTTAATTTGAAGAACATCTCTCGGTTATGCGAGCGCGAGGCGAGCTGGACCCGACCAAGCTTTTCGACGCTGCCCAGCTTCTCGCCCGACTGGGAAAGCACGGTAAGGTCAACGTAAAGCGCGATCTGGTTGTTGCCGAGCCCATCCGAGCCGTAGCCGTAACCGACCGGCTCCATATAAAGCACAATCTCTTCGCCCGGCTTGTAGACATGGTTCGGGCGCTCGGCGTAGGCGCCGAACCCGCTGGCCGACAGGATATGCTTCACATTTTGCACGCCAAGCGGCATCGCTTGCCACAGAGCGTCCTCGGCGCTGCGGAATTTGTCCAGCGCGCCGGCGCCATCACCCGCCTGCAGTGCCTTTTCGGCTTCAGCGGCGCGATCGGAGATTTCGCCCGCGAAAGCGGCCGGCGTCGAAATTACCAGCGCGATCAAAACTGCCAAGATTGATTTCATCTGTTCCCCCTGTTGCGATAGAACATCGGCTAAAACGGCAGTGCCGTAAACGGCCAAATGCAGACTTCAGCCGCGCTCGATCTCGGGAACGTCCCAAAGCTCGCCCGGACGGAAGGCGCGAAACCGCTCACGCGCCAGGCCTTGCGCCTTAAGCGCTTCAGTCAGTTTTGCGCCGGCAGTTGCGCTCGACCGCCGATGCGCCGACCTGCTGCGGGCTCCGGTGCCGCTTTCGCAACCAATGTACCGGTTGGAACCGCGCTAGAGCGAAGACATGCCTTTTGTCCGCCAGCCATTTTGCGACAAATTTACAACAATTCGTGGTGCAAACCCTATTTTAACCATATCGGGTTGAAATTTCGCCACCTTCTCCATCTTGGTGAGGGTGAGATTGTGCGGACGGCTTCCCCCCAGCCGGATCCGACGGAGGTTTGAATGATTTTTTCGAGAAGCGGGCTGATGGCCGTATCGCTGGCAGCGCTCGTTGCGAGCGGCTGTTCGACCTCGCGTTTTTCATCGATGGATGACCAGCAGCCCGCCCCGCTGCAGCCCGCGCCCGCCGGCACGGTGAGCGGAAGCCAACTGCCGCCCCCGGCAGCGCCGGGCACCACCGACCCATCGCAATTCCCGACCGCGCCGGCAGGCGCGCAGGTCGCCTCGCTGCCGCCGGACGGATCGGCGCCGGCCGGAGCCTCCGACCTTACCGCTGCGAGCGTTGCCGGCGTCTGGAACGCCAGCGTGTCCGGACAGAGCTGCAAGGTGGCGACGCCGCAGACCAAATTCGGCGCCGGCTTCCGCGCCGGGCCGCTGCATTGCCCGCCGCCCATCGACGGCATCAAATCGTGGAACGTCGCCGGCAAGCAGCTGACGCTCTATGACGAGAATGGCGGCACGCTGGCGCGGCTCTATTCCTCGGGCGGTTCGAAATTCGACGGCCAGACTACCAACGGCTTGCCGATATCGCTTACAAGATAGGCTGCCTATCCCTAGACAGCGACGTGACCGATGCATCTGCGTGACGGCCTCCAGACCCATGCGACCGTCAGGCAGCGCTACGACCATCTGGTCGCAACCGGCGCCATCGAGCGCGATCCTGCGCAGGAGCGCATCGCCGCCGCGCTCGACCGGCTGACCGACGAGATCTCGGTCAAGCGGCTGGCGCACAAGTCGAGCGCGCTCGGCTGGCTGTTTGCCCGCAAGCGCGAGACGCGCGAGGTCGTCAAGGGCCTCTACATTCATGGCGGGGTCGGTCGCGGCAAGACCATGCTGATGGATATGTTCTTCGAGCTGTTGCCGGTCAGGCGCAAGCGCCGCGTTCATTTCAACGACTTCATGGCCGATGTGCAGGACCGCATCCAGAAGCACCGGCAGGCGCGCAAGAACGGCGACGTCAAGGAGGACGACCCGATCCCGCCGGTCGCGCTTCAGCTTGCCGAACAGGCCTGGGTGCTGTGCTTCGATGAGTTTTCGGTCACCGACATTGCCGATGCGATGGTCCTGTCGCGGCTGTTTTCGGCGCTGTTCGCCAATGGCGTGGTTCTGGTCGCCACCTCGAATGTCGCGCCGCAGGACCTTTATCGCGACGGGCTGAACCGCCAGCTCTTCCTGCCCTTCATCAGCATTCTCGAGCGCCACGCCCATGTGCTGACGCTTGATGCCGACAAGGACTACAGGCTGGAAAAGCTCGCCCGCACGCCTGTCTATGTCACGCCGGCGGATGCCGAAGCCGACCGTGTGCTCGACGAGGCCTGGCAGGCGATGACGCGTGGAGCGCCGACGGCCGAGACCGCGCTGACGCTCAAGGGGCGGCAGGTGAGAATACCGGCTGCTGCCGGCAATGCGGCGCGGTTTTCCTTCGCCGACCTCTGCGAAAAGCCGCTCGGCGCGCGCGATTTTCTGGCCATTGCCGGCCGCTTCTCGACCGTCTTCATCGATCACGTGCCTGTGCTGGGCGAAGGCAAGCGCAACGAGGCCAAGCGCTTCATCCTCCTGATAGACACGCTCTACGATCATCACACGCGGCTGGTGGTAAGCGCCGACGCCTCGCCGCCTGAGCTCTATACGGCCAGGCGCGGCAACGAGGTCTTCGAATTCGAGCGCACGGCCTCGCGCCTGATCGAAATGCAGAGCCGCGACTGGCTGGAGGACTGGGCGGAACGGCAGAAGGACAACGCGGAAGCGCAGGTCTGAGGGTTCCAAGAGGTCATTATGTAGTGATCCTTCGCCCCCCCTCTGTCCTGCCGGACATCTCCCCCACACGGGGGGAGATTGGCGGTTTCGGCGCTCCGCTCATTCCTGCGGCATTGGAGATTGGCGAAAGGTCGCGTGACGTCCGGTCTCCCCCCTCGTGGGGAGATGCCTGGCAAGGCAGAGGGGGCGCTGTCCCGCCGACGCCTAAAGGTCATACGCATACATTACAAACGCCTCCGCCTGCCCATGCTCCTCCCTGCGTTTTTCATAAAGCTCGCGCGATGGAACATTGTCCGGCTCGGTTCCAACACAGGCTTCGCCGCAACCTTTGCTCGCGACCGAGCGCGAACATGGCGTCGAGCATCTTTCGCGCGATGCCTTGGTGTTGGTAGGCGGGTGAGACACTGACTTCGTCGATGTAGAATTCGCTGACCTTTGTGGGGATGGCGGTGGATGATTGTGGGGCATTGGTCGACGACGCCGTCGGCCAATGCCACGATCATGAGATGACCTGATGATGAGACGAGGTAGGCAGCAAGCCTGTCGGCCCGGACCGGCTCGTCGAACACGTCCTCGGCGATGCGCTTCACAAGGGCGTCATCGCCTGGATATAGTCTTCTGATTTCCACGCGCATTGTGTAAAATCTCCCAAGCCGGCCTACGAACTTTGACGTTTACGTAAATCCCAGTGTTTCTAACCGATTGAAATCATTCACTCGAAAATAATCGATTGAATATATTTGCCACCGGGGCTACTGGATGCGGCGAAATCCGCTGACACCACAGCATTCCGGCCTCTTCCTCGACGCCGTCAACCAGATCGCCAGAGATTTGGGCGTCGTCACAGACAAAGGGAAAATTTCCTCACATGGCACGCAACAAGATAGCGCTCATCGGCTCCGGCATGATCGGCGGCACGCTCGCTCACATGATCGGCCTCAAGGACCTCGGCGACGTGGTGCTGTTCGATATTGCCGAGGGCATCCCGCAAGGCAAGGGCCTCGATATCGCGCAGTCGTCGCCGGTCGACGGTTTTGACTCCCGGCTGACCGGCGTCAATGATTATGCCGGGATCGAGGGCGCCGATGTCTGCATCGTCACTGCCGGCGTGCCGCGCAAGCCGGGTATGAGCCGCGACGATCTGCTCGGCATCAACCTCAAGGTCATGGAACAGGTCGGCGCCGGGCTGAAGAAATACGCGCCCAAGGCCTTCGTCATCTGCATCACCAACCCGCTCGACGCCATGGTCTGGGCGCTGCAGAAGTTTTCGGGCCTGCCCAAGACCCATGTCGTCGGCATGGCCGGCGTGCTCGACAGCGCGCGCTTCCGCTATTTCCTGGCCGAGGAATTCAAGGTCTCGGTCGAGGACGTCACCGCCTTCGTGCTGGGTGGCCACGGCGATTCCATGGTGCCGATGATCCGCTATTCCACGGTGTCGGGCATTCCGCTGCCGGACCTCATCAAGATGGGTTGGACCTCGAAGGAAAAGCTCGACCAGATCGTGCAGCGTACCCGCGATGGCGGCGCCGAGATCGTCGGCCTCTTGAAGACCGGCTCGGCCTACTATGCGCCGGCCGCCTCGGCCATCGCGATGGCCGAATCCTATCTCAAGGACAAGAAGCGTGTGCTGCCTTGTGCGGCGCATCTCTCGGGTCAGTATGGCGTCAAGGGCACCTATGTCGGCGTTCCCGTGGTCATCGGCGCCGGCGGCGTCGAGCGCATCATCGAGATCGACCTCAACAAGGCCGAGCAGAAGATGTTCGACGCTTCGGTGGCGACGGTGCAGGGCCTGACCGAGGCTTGCGTCAAGATCGCCCCGCATCTCGCCTCGAAATAATCCTCCGGAGACCATCCAGATGAACATCCATGAATATCAAGGCAAGGCGCTGCTGAAGAGCTTTGGCGCGCCGGTGGCCGAAGGCGTGCCGGTGTTCAAGGCAAGCGAGGCGGAAGCCGCGGCACAAGCGCTTCCCGGCCCGCTTTATGTGGTGAAGAGCCAGATCCATGCCGGCGGCCGTGGTAAGGGCAAGTTCAAGGAGCTTGGCCCGGACGCCAAGGGCGGCGTGCGGTTGGCGAAATCGGTGGCCGAAGTCGTTGCCAACGCCAATGAGATGCTCGGCCACACGCTGGTCACCAAACAGACCGGCCCGGCCGGCAAGCAGGTCAACCGGCTTTACATCGAGGACGGCGCCGACATCGAGCGTGAACTCTATCTGTCGATCCTGGTCGACCGCTCGGTCGGCCGCATCGCCTTCGTCGTCTCGACCGAAGGCGGCATGGACATTGAAGGCGTCGCCCACGATACGCCGGAGAAGATCATCACCCGCGCCATCGATCCGCTGGCTGGCGTGACAACCATCGACGTCGACATATTGGTCGAAGCGCTGAGCCTCACCGGCGAAGCCGCCAAGGATGCCGGCACGCTGTTTCCGATCCTCTACAAGGCCTTTGTCGAAAAGGACATGAGCCTGCTCGAGGTCAATCCGCTGATCGTCATGAAGAACGGCCGGCTGCGCGTGCTCGACGCCAAGGTGTCGTTCGACAACAACGCGCTGTTTCGCCACCCCGAACTGATGGAACTGCGCGACACCACCGAAGAGGACGAGAAGGAGATCGAGGCGTCGAAATACGACCTCGCCTATGTCGCGCTCGACGGCAATATCGGCTGCATGGTCAACGGCGCCGGCCTCGCGATGGCGACGATGGACATCATCAAGCTCTATGGCGCGGAACCCGCCAACTTCCTCGATGTCGGCGGCGGCGCGTCGAAGGAGAAGGTGACGGCGGCGTTCAAGATCATCACAAGGGATCCGGCGGTCAAAGGCATCCTGATCAACATCTTCGGCGGCATCATGAAGTGCGACATCATTGCCGAGGGCGTCATTGCCGCGGTCAAGGAAGTCGGCCTGCAAGTGCCGCTGGTGGTGCGCCTTGAAGGCACCAATGCCGAGCTCGGCAAGAAGATCATCAACGACAGCGGTCTGAACGTCGTGTCGGCCGACGATCTCGACGATGCAGCCAAGAAGATCGTGGCGGCGGTGAAGGGCTGAAGGCGAATGCCTCCGCGCAAGATAAACCTCGTCGAGGCGGCGGACGCGAAGATCACCAAGGTCTTCGATCCGCATATCGCCGGCGACGTCAATGACAGCCAGGCCAAGGTTGCCAAGTTCGGCGAGACCTTCGACTGGCATGCGCATGAGCATGAGGACGAAGCCTTCCTCGTCCTGCGGGGCAGGATTGCCATCGATTTCCGCGACGGGCCGGTCGAGCTCGGCGAGGGTGATTTCATCATCGTGCCGCGCGGCGTCGAGCACCGGCCGCGCTCGCTGACCGCCGAGCCGGTGGTGCTGATGTTCGAGCCGGCAACGACGCTCAACACCGGCAACGCCAAGAGCGACCTCACCGTCTGCGACCTGAAGCGGCTCTGACCATGAACGCGTTCTCCTCGCTCTCGGCCGATCACCAGCGCCTGCAGGCACTGGTCGGCGCGTGGCGCGGCGAGGAAGAGGTGGCGGAAACGCAGTGGGCCGATGGCGGACCGGCGACGTCGGACGTGCTGACAGAGCCACAGTTCGGCGGACTGTTCGTGGTCCAGCGCTATCGCCAGCGCCGCGACGGCACGGTCTCGTTCGGCTCGCACAGCGTGTTCGGCTTCGATCAGCCAAACAGGCTCTTCACCATGCACCAGTTCGACTCCATGGGTTTTGTGCCGGCCTCGCCGGCCACAGGAACGTGGAACGGCGATGAGCTGGTTCTGGAGCGGTCGTCGCCGCGTGGCTCAGCGCGCGTGACGTATATTTTCGACAATGCCGATGCCTACCGGATGCGACTGCATTTCAAACCTGCCGGCAGCGACAGCTGGCAAGACATGGTGAGCGGCGTCTACCGGCGCGTCTCGCCTTCCCCGATCAACGGCTTTTAGAAAAGGGCACCGATGTCCATTCTCATCGACAAGAACACCAAGGTGCTGGTTCAGGGCCTGACCGGCAAGACCGGCACGTTCCACACCGAGCAGGCCTTGGCCTATCACGGCACCAAGATGGTCGGCGGCATCCATCCCAAGAAGGGTGGCGAGACCTGGACCGGCGCCAAGGGCGAAAACCTGCCGATCTTCGCTTCCGTTGCCGAGGGCAAGGAAAAGACCGGCGCCAATGCCTCGGTTGTCTATGTGCCGCCGGCGGGCGCCGCCGAAGCCATCCTCGAAGCCATCGAAGCCGAGATCCCGCTGATCGTCTGCATCACCGAAGGCATTCCGGTGATGGACATGGTCAGGGTCAAGGCGCGGCTCGACCGCTCGACCTCGCGGCTGATCGGCCCGAACTGCCCCGGCGTGCTCACCCCCGACGAATGCAAGATCGGTATCATGCCCGGCAACATCTTCCGCAAGGGCTCGGTCGGCGTTGTTTCGCGCTCGGGAACGCTTACCTATGAGGCAGTGTTCCAGACCACCAATGTCGGCCTCGGCCAGACCACCGCCGTCGGTATCGGCGGCGATCCCGTAAAAGGCACCGAGTTCATCGACATGCTCGAAATGTTCCTTGCCGACGACGAGACCAAGTCGATCATCATGATCGGCGAGATCGGCGGTTCGGCCGAGGAAGACGCCGCGCAGTTCCTCAAGGACGAGGCCAAGCGCGGCCGCAGGAAACCGATGGCGGGCTTCATCGCCGGGCGCACTGCGCCGGCCGGTCGCACCATGGGCCATGCGGGCGCGGTCATCTCCGGCGGCAAGGGCGGCGCGGAAGACAAGATCGCGGCGATGGAATCGGCCGGCGTCAAGGTATCGCCATCGCCGGCCCGGCTGGGCACGACGCTGGTCGAGGCGATCAAGGCTAAGTGAGTAGCGAGTAGTGAATAGCGAATAGGGAAAAGAGAGTAACGGCGCGACCCGGGAAAAATCGCTACTCGCTACTCGCTACTCACTATTCGCTTTTGAAAAGGAGACGGAGCCAGGCTCCGCGGACAAAAATGGCAAGACAAGATCAGGCCAACGACCAATTTTCGCTCACCTCTTTCCTGTATGGCGGCAATGCCGACTATATCGACGCGCTGTACGCGTCCTATGAGGATGATCCAGAGTCGGTAAACCCCGAATGGCAGGACTTCTTCGCCGGGCTAAAGGACGACGCCGGCGATGTGCGCAAGAACGCCAAGGGCGCTTCCTGGGCAAAGCCCTCCTGGCCGCTGCAGGCCAATGGCGAACTGGTGTCGGCGCTGGACGGCAATTGGGGCATCGTCGAGAAGCATCTGGAAAAGAAGGTCAAGGACAAGGCGGTCACCAATGGCGTCGTGCTGTCGGATGCTGACGTGCATCAGGCGACGCGCGATTCGGTGCGCGCCATCATGATGATCCGCGCCTTCCGCATGCGCGGCCATCTGCATGCCAATCTCGACCCGCTCGGCATCGCCAAGCCGCTTGAGGACTATAACGAGCTGTCGCCGGAGAATTACGGTTTCACCGCAGCCGACTACGACCGGCCGATCTTCCTCGACAATGTGCTCGGCCTCGAATTCGGCACCATCCGGCAGATGCTGGAAATTCTGACCCGCACCTATTGCTCGACGCTCGGTGTCGAGTTCATGCACATTTCCGATCCCGAGGAGAAGGCCTGGATCCAGGCGCGCATCGAGGGCGCCGACAAGGAGATTTCCTTCACCGCTACGGGAAAAAAAGCGATCCTGCAGAAGCTGGTCGAGGCCGAAGGCTTCGAGCAGTTCATCGATGTCAAGTACAAGGGCACCAAGCGCTTCGGCCTCGATGGTAGCGAAGGCCTGATCCCGGCGCTGGAGCAGATCATCAAGCGCGGCGGCCAGCTCGGCATGAAGGAGATCGTGCTCGGCATGGCGCATCGCGGCCGGCTGAACGTGCTGTCCCAGGTGATGGCCAAACCGCATCGCGCCATCTTCCACGAATTCAAGGGCGGCTCGGCCGCTCCTGACGAGGTCGAGGGCTCGGGCGACGTCAAGTACCATCTCGGCGCCTCGTCGGACCGCGAGTTCGACGGCAACAAGGTGCATCTGTCGCTGACCGCCAATCCCTCGCATCTGGAAATCGTCGATCCGGTTGTGATGGGCAAGGCGCGCGCCAAGCAGGACTATCTGTTTGGCCGCAGCCGCGAGGAGATCGTGCCGCTGGAAGAGCGCGCCAAGGTGCTGCCGCTGCTTCTGCATGGCGACGCCGCCTTTGCTGGCCAGGGCGTAATCGCGGAAATTCTCGGCCTGTCGGGCCTGCGCGGCCACCGCGTCGCCGGCACGCTGCATTTCATCATCAACAACCAGATCGGCTTCACCACCAATCCGCGCTTCTCGCGCTCTTCCCCCTATCCGTCCGACGTCGCCAAGATGATCGAGGCGCCGATCTTCCACGTCAATGGCGACGACCCTGAAGCGGTGGTGCATGCCACCAAGGTGGCGATCGAATTTCGCATGAAGTTCCACAAGCCGGTGGTGGTGGACATGTTCTGCTACCGCCGCTTCGGCCACAATGAGGGCGATGAGCCGGCTTTCACGCAGCCGATCATGTACGCCAACATCCGCAACCACAAGACGACGGTGCAGATCTATGGCGAGCGGCTGATCGCCGAGGGCCATATCAGCCAGGCCGAACTCGACAAGATGAAGGCCGACTGGCGCGCCCATCTGGAATCCGAATGGGAAGTCGGCCAGCATTACAAGCCCAACAAGGCCGACTGGCTGGACGGCGCCTGGTCAGGCCTGCGCACGGCCGACAACCAGGACGAACAGCGCCGCGGCAAGACCGCCGTGCCGGTCAAGGTGCTGAAGGACATCGGCAAGAAGCTGACCGAGGTGCCGAAGGGTTTCGAGGCGCACAAGACCATCATCCGCTTCCTCGAAAACCGCCGCCAGGCGATCGACTCCGGCGAAGGCATCGACTGGTCGACGGCCGAGGCGCTGGCCTTCGGCGCCATCTTGCTCGACGGCAATCCGATCCGGCTGTCCGGCCAGGATTCCGAACGCGGCACCTTCTCGCAGCGCCATTCCGTGCTCTACGACCAGCGCGACGAGACCCGCTACATCCCGCTCAACAATCTCTCGGCCGCACAGGCCGGCTACGAAGTCATCAACTCGATGCTGTCGGAAGAGGCGGTGCTCGGCTTCGAGTATGGCTACAGCCTGGCCGAGCCTAAGGCGCTGACGCTCTGGGAAGCGCAGTTCGGCGATTTCGCCAACGGCGCCCAGGTGGTGTTCGACCAGTTCATCTCGTCGGGCGAGCGCAAGTGGCTCAGAATGTCGGGCCTGGTCTGCCTGTTGCCGCATGGCTATGAGGGCCAGGGGCCGGAACATTCGTCGGCCCGGCTCGAGCGCTTCCTGCAGCTCTGCGCCGAAGACAATATGCAAGTCGCCAACTGCACCACGCCGGCCAACTACTTCCACATATTGCGCCGGCAGCTGAAGCGGGACTTCCGCAAGCCGCTCATCCTGATGACGCCGAAGTCGCTGCTGCGCCACAAGCGGGCGGTATCGACGCTGCCGGAGATTTCGGGCGAAAGCTCGTTCCACCGGCTTTTGTGGGACGATGCCCAGCTGCTGCAGAACCAGGTGATCAAGCTCACCAAGGATTCCAAGATTCGCCGCGTCGTGCTGTGCTCGGGCAAGGTCTATTACGACCTCTACGAGGAGCGCGAGAAGCGCGGCATCAACGACATCTACCTGCTGCGCGTCGAACAGCTCTATCCCTTCCCGGCCAAGGCCCTGATCACCGAGCTGTCGCGTTTCCGCAATGCGGAGATGGTGTGGTGCCAGGAAGAGCCCAAGAATATGGGCGCCTGGTCGTTCATCGATCCGTATCTGGAATGGGTGCTGGCTCATATCGACGCCAAGCATCAGCGGGTGCGCTACACCGGCAGGCCGGCGGCGGCGTCGCCGGCGACCGGGCTGATGTCGAAGCATCTGGCACAGCTCGCCGCCCTGCTCGAAGACGCGCTCGGCGAATAGAACAAACCCGGCGAATAGAACAGACAGAGAAGAAACGGAACAGGCACAATGGCTACCGAAATCCGCGTTCCCACTCTCGGCGAATCCGTCACCGAGGCGACCATCGGCAAGTGGTTCAAGAAGGTCGGCGATGCCATTGCCGTCGACGAGCCGCTGGTCGAGCTCGAAACCGACAAGGTGACGGTGGAGGTGCCTGCCGCCGCCGCCGGCACGCTGGGCGAGATCACCGCCAAGGAAGGCGAGACCGTTGGCGTCGGCGCGCTGCTCGGTTCGATCTCGGCTGGAGGCGCTGCCGCCGCCCCGGCGTCCAAGCAGGAGACCAAGCCGCAAGCTGTGTCGCAGGCGTCGAGCCCCGACGCGGCACATACGACCAAGCAGGCCGCGGCCGAGACCGCCAAGATTGCCGGCGATGCCGGGCCGGTCGAGCCGCGCACCATGCCGCCGGCGCCAGCTGCCGCAAAGCTGATCGCCGAGAACAATCTGTCGGTCGACCAGGTTTCTGGCTCGGGCAAGCGCGGCCAGGTGCTGAAGGGCGATGTGCTCGACGCGATTTCCAAGGGCGCGCCGTCGCAGCCGGCCGAAATTCCGAAGGCCGCCCCGGCTCCGGTGGCGGTCAGGGCGCCGTCTTCCGGCGACGATGCGTCGCGCGAGGAGCGCGTGCGCATGACCAAGCTGCGCCAGACCATTGCGCGCCGGCTGAAGGAAGCGCAGTCGACCGCAGCGATGCTGACCACCTTCAACGAGGTCGACATGTCGGCGGTCATGGCGCTGCGGACCAAATACAAGGACATCTTCGAGAAGAAGCACGGCGTGAAGCTCGGCTTCATGGGCTTCTTCACCAAGGCCGTCACCCACGCCTTGAAGGAGATCCCCTCGGTCAATGCCGAGATCGACGGCACCGACATCATCTTCAAGAACTATGCCCATATCGGCGTCGCCGTCGGCACCGAAAAGGGCCTCGTCGTGCCGGTGGTGCGCGACGCCGACCAGATGTCGATTGCCGAAATCGAGAAGGATATCGGCCGGCTGGGCATCGCCGCACGCGACGGCAAGCTGTCGGTCGCCGACATGCAAGGCGGCACGTTCACGATTTCCAACGGCGGCGTCTACGGTTCGCTGATGTCGACGCCGATCCTCAATGCGCCGCAGTCCGGGATTTTGGGCATGCACAAGATCCAGGACCGGCCGGTCGTGGTCGGCGGCCAGATCGTGATCCGGCCGATGATGTACTTGGCGCTGAGCTACGATCACCGTATCGTCGACGGCAAGGAAGCCGTGACCTTCCTGGTCCGCGTCAAGGATAGCCTGGAGGATCCCGAACGGCTGGTGCTTGATTTGTGATCGGAGCTGATCCGTCATGAGCGGCTGGCTGGCGCGGTTTGGGTTCAAGCTGGGTCGAGTAGCGGGTAGCGTATTGAGGCGTTCCCGGCCGGCGGCTTCCGCCGCCATCTCTCCGCCGGCGACATCGACTGAATGGGATTCGGCGCCGGCGAGCAGCAATCTCGGTGTCTTCGCTCTCAGCGAAGCCGAAATGGCGGAGCGGAAGATCATCGTCACCGCGATCGGTGAGCTTGAGCTACCGACCGGCGAAATCATCGCTTGCGATCCACTGATTACCGGGCTGGAACGGCCTGTGTTTAGCCGTAAGGTCAGGCCGGGATGCTATCCAGTCACGTTGCTTGAGGCGCAAGGCCGTGTTGCTGCAGCGGTATTGCGGTTTGGCACTGGCTTGCCGGTGCGGTGGGAGTTGGCTGCCTTCGTCCGCGACGTCGGCACATCGTCCTGGAAGTCTGGATTTATTGTCGATGATAATGTTGCTTCGTTCATGGACAAGTCGGTTCTGACGCTGATGTCCGACCAGGAGGAACTCGACAGCTATCTTGCTGACGTTGCATGCTCGTTCGACAAGTTCCGCATGGATAATCCGGTTGATGGAAATCCGCTTAATATAGCCATGTTCGACACTGGCTTCGGTGATGGGAACTATTATTCCTTCTGGGGACTGGATGCGGCCGGCGAGCCGCTGGTCTTGATGACCGATTTCGAGGTGCTCGAAAACGCCGACGGCCGCGAGAGCAGCCAGAGCAATTCATGACAAACATCGCTTCGCCAATGATCGGATTTATGGCCGGGCTGGCTGTTCTCGCAGCGGGTTACGAGGCGCATGCCGCCTGCCCGCTGGCGCTTGCTGTCTATGGCGATGCCGAAAGCGAGGCCGGCATTGATTTCCGGCCGACGACGGATGCGGTCACCGTCACCAACTCGTTCAAGATGGTGCTCGACAAGGGCATCGTTCTCGACGGCATCGTCATGTGGACATCGGGCGTTTCGCGGCCGCACGGATCGCTGATGTACAAATGCCCGACCGGTGACGTCACCGGTGACGAGCTTGCCGGCTGCACGGTGTGGCAGGGTGTCGTCTACAGCGCCGACGACAAGGGCAACATTGCGCTGCTGGCAGCCGAAAGCACGGACGCGCCGCAGAGCCTGATCTTCCCCGATCTCGGCCCGTCGCTGCAGATGTCGTCGGCCTTCGGTCCGAAAGGCTTCTCGAAACTGCCGTGGGATGTGTTTCTGCTGAAGGGCTGCCAGGAATGAGTGCATCGCAAAAAGTGCTTCTGGTCACCGGCGGCAGCCGCGGCATTGGTGCGGCCACTTGCCGGCTTGCGGCGAAGGCCGGCTACCGCGTCGCGGTCAACTATGCCGCAAACGAGGCCGCGGCCCAGGCGCTGGTCGCCGAGATCGAGGTCGGTGGCGGTGAAGCGATAGCGGTCAAGGGCGATGTCGGCGTCGAGGCTGACATCGTCGCCATGTTCGAAGCCGTCGATAGCGCCTATGGCCGGCTCGACGCCCTGGTCAACAATGCCGGAATCGTCGACGTCAAGGCGCGCGTCGATGAGATGAGCCTGGCGCGGCTGGAGCGCATGATGCGCATCAACGTCATCGGCTCGTTCCTGTGCGCGCGCGAAGCGGTCAAACGCATGTCGAGCAAGCATGGCGGCCAGGGCGGCGCCATCGTCAACATCTCGTCGGCGGCGTCGCTACACGGCTCGCCCGGCGAATATGTCGACTATGCAGCGTCCAAGGCGGCGATCGACACTTTTACGCTCGGCCTGGCGCGCGAAGTCGCGACCGAAGGCGTGCGCGTCAACGCGATACGGCCGGGCATCATCGACACCGAGATCCACGCCTCGGGCGGCCAGCCGGACCGGGTCGAGCGGTTCCGCGACATGCTGCCGATGAAACGCGCCGGCACGGCCGATGAAGTCGCGCATGCGGTTCTCTATCTTTTGTCGGATGAGGCGTCCTACACGACCGGCGCAATCCTGAATGTAAGCGGCGGCCGCTGAGCCCCAAGCTAAGGGAAACGAACATGGCTTATGATGTCGTTATCATCGGGTCGGGACCGGGCGGCTATGTCTGCGCCATCAAGGCGGCACAGCTCGGGCTCAAGGTCGCGGTGGTCGAGAAGAACGCCACTTTCGGCGGCACTTGCCTGAACATCGGCTGCATTCCATCCAAGGCGCTGCTTTACGCATCGGAAATGTTTGCCGAGGCCGGCCATTCCTTCGATGCGCTGGGTGTCGAGATACCGGCGCCGAAACTCAATCTGAAGAAGATGATGGCGCACAAGGACGCGACCGTTTCGGCCAACGTCAATGGCGTCGCCTTCCTGTTCAAGAAAAACAAGATCGATAGTTTCCGTGGCACCGGGAAGGTGGTTGCGGCCGGCAAGGTGTCGGTGACGGCCGAGGACGGCAAGGTCGAGGAGATCGAGACGAAAAATATCGTTATTGCCACGGGCTCCGATGTCGCCGGCATTCCCGGCGTCAAGGTCGACATAGACGAGAAGGTGATCGTGTCGTCGACCGGCGCGCTGTCGCTGGAGAAGGTGCCGGGACATCTGGTGGTTGTCGGCGGTGGGGTCATCGGTCTGGAGCTCGGCTCGGTATGGGCACGGCTCGGCGCCAAGGTCACCGTGGTCGAATTCCTCGACGCCATCCTGGGCGGCATGGACGGCGAGGTCTCCAAGCAGTTCCAGCGCCTGCTTTCCAAGCAGGGTTTCGAGTTCAAGCTCGGCGCCAAGGTGACAGGGGTGACCAAGGCCAAAAAGGGCGCCGCCGTTACGTTCGAGCCGGTCAAGGGTGGTGCGGCCGAGACCATCGAGGCCGACGCGGTGCTGATCTCGACCGGACGCCGGGCCTATTCCGACAGCCTCGGGTTGAAAGAAGCCGGCGTCGAGGTCGACGAGCGCGGCCGGGTCAAGACCGACGGGCATCTCAGGACCAACGTAGCCGGCATCTACGCCATTGGCGACGTCATCGCCGGGCCGATGCTGGCGCACAAGGCCGAGGATGAAGGCGTGGCGGTGGCCGAGACCATTGCCGGCCAGGCCGGCCACGTGAATTACGACGTCATTCCGAGCGTCGTCTACACCAGCCCGGAAATCGCTTCGGTCGGCAAGACAGAGGAAGAGCTGAGGAAGGCCGGCATCGACTACAAGATGGGCAAATTCCCGTTCACCGCCAACGGCCGCGCGCGCGCCATGCTGCACACAGACGGCTTCGTGAAGATCCTCGCCGACAAAGCCAGCGACCGCGTGCTCGGCGTCCACATTGTCGGCTTCGGCGCCGGCGAGATGATCCATGAGGCGGCGGTGCTGATGGAGTTCGGCGGCTCTTCCGAAGACCTCGCCCGCACCTGCCACGCGCATCCGACAATGTCGGAAGCGGTGAAGGAAGCAGCGCTGGCGACGTTCTTCAAGCCGATCCATATTTAAGGAAACGCTGGAGGGACAGCACCCCCCCCCTCTGGCCTCCCTCTGGCCTGCCGGCAATCTCCCCCTCAAGCAAGGGGGGAGATTGGACTTCACCGCCGCGTCGCGAGCTTTCAAGTTTCTCACGTTTCTAACCTGGCGCTGTTCGTGAACTGCCGATCTCCCCTCTCGAGGGGGAGATGTCCGGCAGGACAGAGGGGGCGGTGAAGAATCGCGACGCTCGCCGATAGGTGCCCCAAACAAAACGGCCCGCTTTTCAGCAGGCCGTTCTTGGCTGGAACAAGATGCCAGATCAGTTGGCCAGATTACGGGCTCGGCGCCGGAGCAGGCGCGGGCGCCGGGGCTGGCGCAGGAGCCGGTGCGGGCGCAGGGGCTGGTGCGGGAGCCGGTTCGGCGGGCTTCATCGGCTCAGCCGGTGCAGGTGCGGGCGCCGGTGTGCTGGCTGCCGGCGGCTCTGCGGGCGCAGGATGTTCGCCGCTTCTGCCGAAAACATAGTACGCGACAATCGCAAGGATGACGACGACCAGCGCAATCAGCCAGCCGCTGCCACCACCCGACCTGGGCGCTGGATCGTTAGGGTTCGCCATAAAAGTGTCCTCCGTGGATGAAAAGCATCAATCAACACCCCTCAACGCGCAACCGTTGAACGGGTTCATACTAGGCCTTCAAATTGACGAACGCAGGAAAATTCTGATTCGCAACCGCTTGTTGGCCTGTATTTCCCCCGCAAAATCAATCACGAACGAGGTAGAACGAGCTTAGCTGGCCTTTTCCGCCAAAAATAGGGCCAACCGCCTCCGCTTTGCGAATCAGTTGCGCACCGCACAGAGCCGGGCTTACGTGATTCGGTATTCAAGACGGGCGCTGCTCAGTCGACGGCGGTGACGGTATAGCCGGCCTTGCGAAAATCCTCGACCAGGCCTTCGGGGCCGGGAAGATGCATGGCGCCGACGGCCATGAAGGCATTGCCCTTGGCCAGGATCGGTGCGGCATGGTCGGCCATGACCTTGTTGCGGCCGGTGATCATCGTCCGGTCGAATTCGGCGTAACCTGCGTCGTCGTCTTCGTCGGGCGAGATCGAACGCAACAGCGGCCAGAAGGTGCCGGTGTCGCCGCGCTGGTAAAGCACGATCATGGTTTCGTTGATGTCGTTTATCTTGTCGCCGAGCTTCAGGGTCTCGACCAGCCCCTTGATGTGGAACGCAAGCGGCAGCGAGGCCATGGCGCGCAGCTGGCTGGCTGCGGTCTCCAACCCTTCCACCGGCTTGCCATTAGCCTTGGCGTCCTGCGCCAGCTTGACGTCGAGAACCGGTGCGCCGCCTGCCTGACGGGCGACCTCACAGACCGGCAGCGCGACCATGGCCGACAGCAGCCACGGCTTCATCTTGGAGACGCTCGCCGGCGGAATGCCGCGCGCATCGAGCCCTTTGTTCACCACCGCCGCATCCTCCGGCGACAACAGCGACGACAACGTCGTGTTGTCGGTGAACATCATCAGCTCGGGTTCCTTGAGCATGGCCTCCATCATCTTCTGCTTGTCGAGCACGTCGGTGGTCTCGATGATGATGGTGCCGGCAGCGTCATAGGCTTTCCTGGCTGCCGGCGGCAGAGTGGTCACGCGCGGGTCGGTCATGTGCATGGTGCCGAACAGGAAGGATGGCTTTTCGCCTGATTTCTCCAGCTTCCACAACAGGCCCTTGCCGTTCAGCGTCGCTGCTGCTTCCGTCTCGATCCTGGAATAGGTGGCGGGGTCTTCCTTCTGCAGGGCCGACAGCAGATCGGCGCCGGCGCAGGCCGGGGCTTCGGCATGCGCCCTGCCCATGGCAAGCAGCAGCACGATGAGGAAAGACAGGAAAAACAGGGCGTTGAGCGCGACGAGCAGCTTCAGCGACACAAGGGCGGCGCGGTCGGCGATGGCAAAGGCGCGTTTCATGGTGCGGTTCTAGGACTGAAAAGCGGCGAAACGGTTAACCGACGTGGGGAAATTGTCCTGGACTAATACAGTGTCACGCGCGGGGATGGGCGGATTCGTAAATCTCGAGCAGTCTTGCGGTGTCGACGCCGGTATAGACCTGCGTCGTTGACAGGCTGGCGTGGCCGAGCAGTTCCTGGATGGTGCGCAGGTCGCCGCCGCGCCCGAGCAGATGGGTGGCGAAGGAATGGCGCAACGCGTGCGGCGTCGCGGTGTCGGGCAGGTTCAGCGCCGAGCGCAGCCTGGCCATGTCGCGCTGGACGATGGCCGGGTTGAGCGGCCCGCCGCGGGCGCCGCGAAACAGCAGGCCCTTGGGATCGAGATGATAGGGACACAGTTTTCGGTATTCGGCGATTGCCCTGAGCGCCACCGGCAGCACCGGCACCAGCCGTGTCTTGCCACCCTTGCCGGTGACGCGCAGCACGGTGTCGGCTTCCGATGCCAGGTCGGCGGCGCTGAGGCCCAGCGCTTCGGAAATGCGCAGGCCCGATCCATAAAGCAGCGTCAGCACGGCGGCGTTGCGGGCGGCGATCCAGGGCTCTTCAGCCAGCTGGCCTTCCACCGACACGACATGTTTGGCATCGCTGGCGGTCAGCGGCTTGGGCAGCGATTTCGGCTGGCGCGGCGCGCGCAACGCAGCGGCACCGGCGGCATTGGCGAGACCGCGCCGTTCGAGGAAGCGCAGCAGCGAGCGGATGCCGGCGAGGCCGCGTCCGAGCGTGCGGGCGCCGGCGCCGGCGTTGCGCCGCGCGGCAAGAAAGCCGCGCAGATCGGCCGGGCGCAGAGTGGCGATGTCGGAAAGACCAGGCGAGCCGCCGCAATGCCCTGTGAGGAAATGCAGGAACTGGCGCGTGTCGCGCTCATAGGCTTCGACGGTCGCCGGCGCCAGCCGGCGCTCGCGCGCCAGCATCTTCAGCCAGCTTTCGCGCGCTGCCTGGAGGTCGGGTTTTGCCGGGATGAGAAATTCCTGCATGCCGCCATTGTCAGGCAGCCGGGTTAGGAAGCGGTGAAGAACCTGTCATTGAAATGGCCACGGGCGATCATTGAAATGACGCCGGTAGGGCGTTAGAGCAGGGCAAAGGATATCAGCCATGTCGAAGCCCCAGAACCCCGTGCAAATGGCCGTGATCGGCGCCGCCCACGGCATCAAGGGCGAATTGCGGGTGAAGACTTTCACTGGCGAGCCGATGGCGCTGGCCGATTATGGGCCGCTCTATGCCAAGGACGGCCGCGCCTTCCAGATCATCGACATCAGGCCCGCCAACACCGTCGTGGTGGTGCGCTTCAAGGGCATTGCCGATCGCAATGCCGCCGAGGCGCTGGCCGGAACCGAGCTGTTCGTCGACCGCTCGATGCTGCCCGACGATGGCGAGGAGGACGAATTCTACCACGCCGATCTCGTCGGACTTGAAGTCCGCGACGATAAGGGCGCGGTCATCGGCAAGGTGGTGGCGGTGCATAATTTCGGCGGCGGCGACATTCTCGACGTTACCCTCGGCGGGCGCAAAGGCGTGCTGATCCCGTTCACCCAGGCCGCCGTGCCTCAGGTTTCGATCGCCGAAGGTTTTCTCCGCGTCGACCCGGCAGCCGCCGGCCTTGTCGAGGATGAGGATGGCGACGCGCCGCGCGAAGAAGATTTCGACGCGAAGGGCCGACCGCGCGGGCCGCGCGAAGCCGGAGGCAACCGGTGACGTTCAAGGCGTCGGTGCTGACGCTCTATCCCGAGATGTTTCCGGGCGGGCTAGGCCTGTCGCTGGCCGGACGGGCGCTCGAAGTCGGGACATGGTCGCTGGAAGCTATCCAGATCCGCGACTTCGCCAGCGATCGCCATCACACCGTCGACGACACGCCGGCCGGCGGTGGCGCCGGCATGGTGATGCGCGCCGATGTGCTGGCCAAGGCGATCGACCACACGTCGCCGGCGGGCGATCCGCGGCCGCGTTTGCTGATGAGCCCGCGTGGAAAGCCGCTGACGCAGGCGCACGTGCGCGAACTGGCTGGCGGGCCAGGCGCCGTCATCGTTTGCGGCCGGTTCGAGGGCGTCGACCAGCGGCTGATCGAGGCGCGTGGACTGGAAGAGGTCTCCATCGGCGATTTCATCCTGTCGGGCGGCGAGCCGGCGGCGCTCGTACTGCTCGACGCCGTTGTGCGGCTGTTGCCCGGCGTCATGGGCAATGCGGTGTCGGGCGAGGAAGAAAGTTTTGAGAACGGTCTGCTCGAACATCCGCATTACACGCGACCGCAGGAGTTCGAAGGCAGGCCAATCCCCGACGTGCTGGTTTCCGGCAATCACAAGAAGATCGCCGCCTGGCGCCGCGCCGAGTCCGAGAAGCTGACCAGGGAGCGCCGGCCGGATTTGCTCGCCGCTCAGCCCTTGGCAAAATAGTAGACGGCGAGAAATAGGCCGACGGCGATGACGAAGCCGCGTACTGCGTTTTGCGGCACGCGCTTGGCGATCCAGACGCCGGCATAGCCGCCGAGCGCGCCGCCGGGGATCATGACGATTGCCTGAGGCCAGGCAACAACGCCGCCGGAAACGAAGACCAGTATGGCAACGGCGGCGATGACCACGGCCAGCATGTTCTTCAGCGCGTTCAGCCGGTGATAGTCGCCGGATTGCGTCAGGCCGAGCGTCGCCAGCATCATGACGCCCATGCCGGCGCCGAAGAAGCCGCCATAGATGGCGGTAGCGAACTGCGCCAGCGAACCGGCCAGAGAGCCGACCGTGGCTTCATGCCCAGGCTTCGGCGTTGGTTTCAGCCACGGCCCGGCGGCGAACAAGGCGGTTGCGGCCAGCAGCAGCCACGGCACGAGGGCGCGGAACGACGGATTTGAGAGCGCCAGCAGGATGAGCGCACCAGCCAGCGCGCCCAAAGCCGAGATCAGGCAAAGCAGCAGCGCGCCGCGCCAGAAATGCTTGATGTCGGTCCAGTAAGCCAGCGTCGAGGTGATGTAACCGGGAAACTGCGTTACCGAGGACGTGGCGTTGGCGACGATCGGCGGCAGGCCGGCCAGCGTCATGGCGCCGAAGGTTATGAAGGTGCCGCCGCCGGCAACGGCGTTGACGGCGCCTGACAGAAAACCCGCGAGGAAGAGCAGGACTGCGTCGAAAACAGACATTGTGAGGCCGCCGGACAAGTGTGCTGCTCCCGGATTAGGAAGCTTGAAGGGCCGGCGCAACCCTGCACTGGACGATTGCGTGGTGGCATGCGACCAAAAAAGACAGGGCCAAGGCGTGACAAGTCAGTGAAATAGCTGTATGTGCCCGCCCGTACTGGCGAGAAAAATCTCCCGGACCCGTCAACAATGACGGTGTAGTCGCCCCTGCCCAATGTTTCGAAGACAAGATGTCTCGGGGACAAAGGGCATAGCCGAGCGGTCAATGGAACTGCAAGGCGAGTGTCGGACGCTCTGACTGTCGGAAGAACAAGAAGTGGACTATTGAGATGGATATCATCCGTCAGCTCGAGGCCGAACAGGCCGCCAAGATCGAAGCCAAGCGCAAGCTTCCCGAGTTTCAGCCCGGCGACACCGTGCGCGTGCAGGTCCGCGTGACCGAAGGCACCCGCACCCGCGTCCAGGCCTATGAGGGCGTCGTCATCGCCCGCGCCGGCGCCGGCTTCCAGGAAAATTTCACCGTCCGCAAGATCTCCTACGGCGAAGGCGTCGAGCGCGTTTTCCCGGTCTACTCGCCGATGGTCGAAGGCGTCGAGATCGTGCGCCGCGGCAAGGTGCGCCGCGCCAAGCTCTATTATTTGCGCGACCGTCGCGGCAAGTCGGCCCGTATTTCGGAAAACACCGGCGTGCGCGCCCGCAAGCTGAACGATGAGGAGCGCGACGCGCTGAACGCTGAGAAGGCCCGCATCGAGGCCGAGAAGATCGCCGCCGTGCAGGCGCTGGCAGCCGAGAAGGCCGCGCAGGAAGCCGCCGAGAAGAAGGCCGCCGACGAAGCCGCCAAGGCCGCCGACGAGGCTGCAAAGGCCGCGGAAGCGACCCCGGCCGAATAAGATCTCGACCAAGGATTTTGAAAAGGCGGCTTCGGCCGCCTTTTTTCGTTTCACCAGACTGTGAACGATTGCCGGCCGAGAGTTGCGCCACGGCTGTTGACTCGAATTATCTTGTACACTAAATGATCGGATACAAAGCAAATGGAGAACTGACATGGCACTCTACACCACACAGGCTCGCGTCACCGGCGGCCGCGCCGGCCACGGCGAGACCAGCGACGGCCTGCTGAAGGTCGACCTCGCTTTGCCGAAGGAGCTCGGCGGACAGGGTGGCGCCACCAATCCCGAGCAGCTGTTCGCGGTCGGCTATGCCGCCTGCTTCGAAAGCGCCATCCGCTTCGTCGCGCGCAAGCAGAAGCTGCCGCTGGACGATGCGGCGGTGAGCGCCACCGTCAGCCTGCTTCCCAATGGTGAAGGCTTCAAACTTGGTGTCGCACTGGCCGCGGAGACCAAAGGCCTTGATCAGGCGGCGGCGGAAGCGCTTGTATCGGCAGCGCATCAGATTTGCCCCTATTCCAATGCGATCAAAGGCAATATCGAGGTGGCGCTTTCGACCGTGGCGCTTCCGGCAAAGGCAGCATGACGACGAAGACCGAAACCAGGGCCAGCGAAGTCCCGGCGGACACCGCCGGGAGGATCGCCGTTCCGCGCCTCGACCAGCAGCTCTGCTTCGCGCTCTATTCGGCGAGCGGGCTGATGACCAAGCTCTATCGGCCGCTGCTTGACCCGCTCGGCCTGACCTATCCGCAATATTTGGCGATGCTGGCGCTGTGGCAGCATGCGCCGAGCACGGTCGGCGAACTCGGCGAGGCGCTGGGGCTGGATTCGGCGACATTGACGCCTCTGCTCAAGCGGATGGAAGCGGCTGGTCTCGTCACTCGCCGTCGCGATCCGGCCGACGAGCGCCGCGTGCTGGTCGAACCGACTGCCAAGGGCCAGGCGCTGCGCGCCCGCATCAAGGACGTATCCGCAGGCCTTGCCTGCGCCATGCCGCTGGAAGTCGAGGAGCTGAAGTCGCTGCACCGGACCTTGACCGGATTTGTCGCCAAGCTGCGTGAGGCTACGTCACCATCCTGATCCGTCATCTGACGGGTTCCCGTGTCCAGGAGGGGCCTGGTTTGCCGGCGGCGCAATCACGGAATAAATTCCGACCACGGGACGTTCTAAAACCGCGTTGGTTGAAGGCATTGGAATCCGCTTTCACCGGACGCTGAGCACCGGACCGGCTTGCAAGCCGTCTGCGGACGGCTAAAGTCGCGCCTGGATTTTCATGCGAGCCCGGCTGCAAGCGGGCTTCTCATCCTGGAGCGTGTCATGACCAAATCGAAGCTGCTGCTGGCCGCCCTCGCGGCCTGTTTCCTCGCGCCCGTCGCTGCATGGGCGGCCGATGCGCTGCCCGATCTCGGCGGCAAGAAGGTCGTGGTGGTGACGGAAAACGCCTATCCGCCGCTGCAGTTCATCGACGCCAAGACCGGCAAGCAGATCGGCTGGGAGTATGACGCGATGGACGAAATCGCCAAGCGGCTGAACTTCAAGGTGGAGTACCAGAACACCTCCTGGGACGCGATGATCCAGGCGGTTTCCGACAACCAGTACAACATTGGCATGACCGGCATCACCATCAAGGACGACCGAAAGGAGAAGGTCGATTTCTCCGACCCCTATATGCGTTCGGAGCAGTTCATGCTGGTGCGCGCCGATGAAAGCCGCTTCACCGACGCCAAGACCTTCGCCGCCTTCAAGGACGGGTTGATCGGCGCGCAGGCCGGAACGACGCCGTTCTACACCGCCGTCTACAGCGTGCTCGACGGCAATGAGCAGAACCCGCGTATCAAGCAGTTCGAGACCTTCGGCGCTTCGGTGCAGGCACTGAAATCCGGCGACGTCGATGTCGTCCTGACCGACGGCACCGCCGGCAAAGGCTATGTCGATGCCTCCGGCGGCAAGCTCAAGCTGATCGGCGGCCCGCTCGGCACCGAGGATTTTGGCTTCATCTTCCCGAAGGGCTCGGACCTGGTGAAGCCGGTCAACGCGGCGATCGCGGCGCTGAAGGCCGACGGCACGATCGAGGCGCTGAACAAGAAGTGGTTTCTCGACTACAAGATGGGGCAGTGATGTCCGACTCCTTACCCTCCCCCTTGTGGGGAGGGTCGATCCGCGAAGCGGAGCGGGGTGGGGGTGCCAGCGCCGGCGCTTTGTCACGACCCCCACCCCGGCTCACCAGCTTTGCGATGCAAAGCTTGTTCGCCGACCCTCCCCACAAGGGGGAGGGTGAAGCGCCCTGATGGCCACGCCCCCCGCTTCGACTCTCAAACCCGATTTTCCCTGGTGGCTTGCCGCCGCGATCGCGCTCGCCGTCGTCGCTGCGCTCTCCATTGCCGCCAGCGATCTCTACGCCCAGGTTTTTGCCACCGTCGCCAAAGGCATCGGCATCACCATTCTTGTCACCGTGGTCGCCTTCGCGCTGGCTTCCGCCGTCGGGCTCGGCATTGCGCTGATGGGGTTGTCGGGGTCGCGTTGGCTCAGGCAGATCGCTCGTTTGTATGTCGAGATCATCCGCGGCGTGCCGATCCTGGTGCTGTTGTTCTGGATCGCCTTCGCCGGCGCGCCGGCCTTCGTAGCTGCGTGGAATGCCCTGACCGCACCGCTGCAAAACGCCGGCTATCTCGGCGAGCTTTTGGTGCGCGACGTGTCGCTGTTGTGGCGTGCAATCATGGCGCTGACCATCGGTTATTCCGCCTTCATCTCCGAGGTTTTTCGCGCCGGCATCCAGTCGGTCGAGAAAGGCCAGATCGAGGCTGCCAAGGCGCTCGGGCTGACGCGCTCGCAGCGCTTCCGGCTGATCGTCTTCCCACAGGCGATCCGCACCATCCTGCCGCCGCTCGGCAATGACTTCGTCGCCATGGTCAAGGATTCCTCGCTGGTCTCGGTGCTCGGCGTCGCCGACATCACCCAGATGGGCAAGATCTACGCCGCCGGCTCGTTCCGCTTCTTCGAGACCTATTCGATCGTCGCCTATATCTATCTCATCCTCACCGTCAGCCTGTCGCTGGCGCTGCGGGGGCTGGAGCAGCGACTGCGGCGGGCGCAGCAGGAATAGAAGTCCGACGCGGGCACGGCTACGATCGCGGGGGACAGGATTCCGGAGGATGCATGCGATGACGATCGACAAGGCCAATGCGGCGCTGGGCACCGTCTATTCGGCCGACACGCCGGAAGGGCTGGCCAAGGCCTATGCGGACTGGGCCGCGACCTATGACGGCGAAACCGCTTCGCTAGGCTATCTGCTGCCGTTCCTGATCACCGCCTGGGTGGCGCGCCATGTGCAGGTGGGCGAAGGACCGCTGCTCGACGCCGGCTGCGGCACCGGCCTGTCGGGCCCGTCATTGAAGGCGCTGGGTTATCACGACATTGCCGGGCTCGACCTCTCCGACGACATGCTGAAGATCGCCGGCAGCCGCAATGCCTATGGCGATCTGAAGCAGGCAATGCTCGGCGGGCCGCTGCCCTGGCCGGACGGGCATTTCCGCGCCTTCTTCTCGACTGGCGTGTTCACCATCGGCCATGCGCCGGCGTCCGGCCTGCACGAGCTTGTCCGCATCACCAGAAAAGGCGGCCACGCCATCTTCACCGTGCGCGACCAGGTGTTTGACAGCGGCGGCTTCCAGGCCGTGTTCGACGGGCTGGAGCGGGCCGGGAAATGGCGGCCGGCCGAGCAAAGCCCATGGTTCCGCTGCTATGCGATCGCCGAGCCGGACGCGCTGGTGAAGACTTTTGTGTTCGAGGTGCTTTGAGCGCCGCCCTCTTCGCCTTCTCTCACAAGGGGAGAAGCGAAAACACGCCGCAATTGCCGAAAAGCCAAAACATTGGTATGAGCCACGCCATGGAAGAGCTTTTTGGCGATCCGGCCTATAAGGGTTTCGTGCTGCAGGACAGAAAACGCCTGCCGTCGCGTTTCTCTTCGCGCATTTCCGGCGCGCTCACCAGCCGACTTAGCTAAGCCGCTTTCGCCGCGCCGAAGGCTTCGCGCGTCTGCCCTTCCCCTTTTTGCAAATCGACGGATTTACGCACATGAGCGCACCGCGCACCCTCTACGACAAGATTTTCGACGACCATGTCGTCGACCGCCAGGATGATGGCACCTGTCTGCTCTACATCGACCGCCATCTCGTCCATGAAGTGACCAGCCCGCAGGCCTTCGAAGGTCTGCGCATGACCGGCAGAAAAGTCCGGCATCCGGAAAAGACGCTGGCCGTGGTCGATCACAATGTCTCGACCTCGCCCGAGCGCAAGTTCGGCATCAAGAACGAGGAAAGCCGCATCCAGGTCGAGGCCTTGGCCAAGAACGCTAGGGATTTCGGCGTCGAATATTACTCCGAAAACGATATCCGCCAGGGCATCGTCCACATCATCGGGCCGGAGCAGGGCTTCACGCTGCCTGGCATGACCATTGTCTGCGGCGACAGCCACACCTCGACGCATGGCGCCTTCGGCGCATTGGCACATGGCATCGGCACCTCCGAGGTCGAGCATGTGCTGGCGACCCAGACGCTGATCCAGCGCAAGGCCAAGAACATGCTGGTGCGTGTCGATGGCCAGTTACCGGAAGGCGTCACCGCCAAGGACATCATCTTGGCCATCATCGGCGAGATCGGCACCGCCGGCGGCACCGGCTATGTCATCGAATATGCCGGCGAGGCGATCCGCGCGCTGTCGATGGAAGGCCGCATGACGATTTGCAACATGTCGATCGAGGGCGGCGCGCGCGCCGGCCTGATCGCGGCCGACGAAACCACCTTCGCCTATGTCAAGGGCAAGCCGCGCGCGCCGAAGGGCGCGTCGTGGGACGCCGCGCTCGAATACTGGAAGACGCTGCAGTCCGACGAGGGCGCGCATTTCGACAAGGTGATCGTGCTCGACGCGGCCAAGCTGCCGCCGATCGTCTCCTGGGGTTCCTCGCCCGAGGACGTCGTTTCGGTGCAGGGCGTCGTTCCCAATCCGGAAGAGATCACGGACGAGAACAAGCGGACGTCAAAGATCCGCGCGCTCGACTATATGGGGCTGACGCCGGGCACGAAGATCACCGACATCACGCTCGACCGCGTCTTCATCGGCTCCTGCACCAATGGCCGCATCGAGGATCTGCGTGCGGTGGCCAAGGTGGTCGAAGGCAAGACGGTGAGTGCGCATGTCGATGCGATGATCGTGCCGGGCTCCGGTCTGGTCAAGGAACAGGCGGAGGCCGAGGGTCTCGACAAGATCTTCATTGCCGCCGGTTTCGACTGGCGCGAGCCGGGCTGCTCGATGTGCCTGGCCATGAACGACGACCGGCTGAAGCCGCATGAGCGCTGCGCCTCGACCTCGAACCGCAATTTCGAAGGCCGGCAGGGCTTCAAGGGCCGCACCCATCTGGTATCGCCGGCAATGGCGGCGGCGGCGGCGATCGCCGGCCATTTCGTCGACATCCGCGACTGGAAATAGCGCAGACTGGTTCAAGCCTGATCTGAGCGTATGCAAAACCCCGAACGGCAAAACCGTTCGGGGTTTTGTTTAAAGCGCGCCGCTCTAAGACCCTTGGGGTATTATGCCCTAGCCGGCACGCCGGATGATTTCATGAAATTCCTCCCGGCTGCCGGGTTCGTCGGTCGCGACCACCAGCGCCAGTTCGCGCTCGTCGAAGATCTTGAACCACTCGTCCCATTCGACCAGCTCGTAGCCGCCTGCGTTGACCGGGCGTTCGGGCTGATCCTGGTCCTGATAGGCGTGCTGGCCGAAGACGAGCCTCAGCAACGGCTGCGTTCCGGTTTCGGGCGATACATCGACGATCGCCGGAAATCCGGCGCGCCCTGCGGCCCATGAGCGAATTGCTTCGTGATCGGTCAGCGTGATCGTGTCGGCCATGAACAACTTCTCCTTGATTGCTGTCAGGAAACGCCGGCCTCAGGTCCCGGTTCCGTGCACCAGCTTCATGAGTGGCGACTTGCATATTCGTCCCGGCTTAACCGCTTGTTGGGGCTTGCGCTCTAAGGTCTTCCCTGACGTCAAGCGGGGAAGTCACCGTCCTTTGGACACCGGCCTGTTCATAGCGCTGCTCAATCCGACGATCGCGCTGGCGCTCGGCGCGGCGTTCCTCGTGCTGTGGTTCTATCAGCGCCACCGGCCCTATCTGGCTGTGCTCGGCACGAGCTATTGCGTGTCCGCGCCCGGCTTCCTGCTGCAGTATTTCACGCTGCCCGGCGGCATGGTGCTGACCAAGCTGGTCTCCAACGTCTGCTTCACGCTCGCCGCCTGTTGCCTCGTCGGTGCGATCATCTCACGCTACGGCAGGCGCGTGCCCTATATCGCGATCGGCATTCTGGCGGGTGGCGGGATGGTGGCATTCTGCTGGTTCCTGTTCGTCCAGCCGGACTTGACTTGGCGCATCCTGTCGATCAATTTCGGCTTTGGCGGCCTCAGCCTGCTGGTCGCCGCCGAGCTGCGCGCCGTGCGCAAGAACGGCCCGACGGAAAAAATCCTGTTCGTATTGTCGCTGCTGTCCGGGCTGAACTTCATTGGCCGCACGCTGCTCGTCGTCATCTCGCACGGGCCGTTCACCAGCTATGACGGGTTTTATGGCTCGTCCTACTGGACGACGGCGCTTTTGACGCACGCGCTGCTGTCGTTGCTGATCGCGCTCTGCCTGTTCTCGGCAGCTGCGCTCGACGTGATGAAGGCGCTGAAGACCGAGACGCACACCGATCCGCTGTCTGGCCTGCTCAACCGCAGGGGTTTCGAGGAGCGCGCCTTGCTGGTGCTGCAGCATTGCGCTGTTACCAAGGTGCCGGTCGCGCTGGTGCTGGCCGATCTCGATCACTTCAAGGCGCTCAACGACAAATACGGACATGCCGCGGGCGACCAGGTGATCGCCGACTTCGCCGCCAAGCTTCGCGCGGCCGCCGGCACGCGTGCGGTTGCCGGCCGCATCGGCGGCGAGGAGTTCGCTGTGCTTCTGTCGCTGAGCGATCTTGCCACGGCGCGGCTGTTTGCCGAAGCCGTGCGCACGCACTATTCGGCCGGCAGTGTCGACGGGTTGCCGCCGGGCACCAGGGTGACCGCGAGCTTCGGCGTCGCGGCGCGCACCGGCGACGAAGGGCTGGAGCCGCTGATGCGGCGCGCCGACGAAGCGCTCTACAAGGCCAAGAAGAACGGCCGCGACAGCGTGCGATTGTCCTATGAGCGGGCGGAAACGGTGTTCATCCCGGATACAGGCAGCGTCGGTTAGCGTCTCGCTTAAACGGCCTCTCGGCCGTGCCGGATCATCAGCGGCAAGGGCTGAGGTTGGGCATTTCGCCATCGGAGAGGCCGTACATATAGGAGCGGCCCTTCACGAACACCGGCGGCTGGTAGCAGCCACGCCTGGAGATGTGATCCGCCTCGTCTTCATAAAGGACTTCCGGTTCCGCTTCCGGCTGCCCGGCGCTGGTGTAGTCGGACAATTTCTTGGCCAGCCTGCCTTGGCCGACAATGATGCGCTTGTAGCCGGCTGCGCTGTCGATGACGAGATTACCTAGGGAATCGGCATAGACGCGGTCATGATGGCGCGACCAGGCCATTGCCGGGGCGGCGAAGCCGAGACTGGCTGTCGCCAGCACAAGCGCCGCAAGGCGCGCTCTTCCTGAATTCGAAAGCATGGTGTCCTCTCTGCTGTGGACCCGATCGAATCGGAAATTAACCTTTTCTTAACCTTTGTTAAGAGGGCAGGCGCATCCGGCGGCGATCTCTCGCCAAACATGGTTAATATCCGACGGGATGGAAACCCGGGCGTCATCATTCGGCCATGCTTGCCCGCACCATCGGCCGCGACGCACACACCTACGCTGACGTCGGGTGAGCTTGATCTTGGTGGAACATCGCGGCTAGTTAGCCGCGCAGGAGGACAGCATATGGCGTTACGCCGGACGTTTCGGGTGACGCTGTTGTCGATCCCCTTGCTGACTGCCGCAGCCTGCGTGCCGCAGAACGGCGCGCCGACGGCGGTGAATACCGTACCACCCACTGTCGCGCCCGCGCCGGCTCAGCAGTCCGCCGCACCTGTGGCGCCCCCGGCTTCCGCAACGGCTCCGACAGCGCCTGCCGCACCTTCAGCCAAGATCGTCACCGACCTTACCGCGCCGCGGTCTGCTGTCGGCACGGCAACTTACAGATGCGGCAATGGCGGCAGGATCACCATCCAGAACCTCGGCACGGCGTTGCGCGTTGTCAGGCCCGATGGCACGACCGAGGAGTTTGCCGCATCACCCGCCAACCAGTCCAGCCGCTACCAGGAAGCCGCGTCGCATGACGCAATCGTGATCGACGCGCGCGAGGCGCTGGTGATGAAGAGGGGCTCGACACCACAGACCTGCAAACGATAGCCTGGCGTCGATTGCAAAGGAAATGCCGCACTGCAGCGAACGGTGCGCCGGCTTTCGACGGTGGCCAAATCGATTGAAGCGAAACAGCAGCCTTTTGTCAGACTAAATGACGTTTTCAAAACGATTTTCCGGCTTTGACGCGGTGCAAAAAGAGCATTAGAAACCGGCTGTCTGAAGTCATATATCGAGGCGGTAAGTGCCGCTTTCCACCGCGGCTCCGGACATCGAACTGGGGCAGCCATGAGCAAATCACCAGCCACCCGAACCGCCAGACGTGAACGGCCGCTCTCGCCGCACCTGACGATTTACCGCCCACCGATCACCATGACGATGTCGATCATTCATCGCATCACTGGCGGGGCGCTGTATTTCGGCACGCTGCTGGTCGCCGCGTGGCTGATGGCGGCGGCGAGTTCGCAAGGCGCTTTCGATTGGATCAACTGGGCCTTCGGCACCTGGCTCGGCCGGCTCATCCTGTTCGGCTACACCTGGGCGCTGATGCACCACATGCTGGGCGGCGTGCGCCATCTCGTCTGGGACACCGGCGCCGGGCTGGAGAAAAACACGGCATCGAAGATCGCCTGGGCGACGCTCGCCGGTTCCATCCTGCTCACGCTGCTGATCTGGGTCGCCGGCTACATGGCGCGGGGAACCTTGTGATGAGCGGCACGAACAACAACGATATGCGCACGCCGCTGGCCAAGGTCCGCGGTCTGGGCTCGGCCCGCGAAGGCACCGGGCATTTCTGGCGACAGCGGCTGACGGCCATTGCCAACATCCCCCTGATACTGTTCTTCGTCGGGTTCCTGATCGCGCTCAATGGCGCCGGCTTCACCGAGGTGCGGGCGGCGCTCGCCAGTCCGTTCGTGGCGCTGGTGTTGGCGCTGGTGCTCGTTTCCGGTCTCACCCATATGCGTGTCGGCATGCAGGTCATTATCGAGGATTACGTGCATGCCGAAGGCATGAAGCTGGCGCTGATCGCACTCAGCACGTTTTTCACCATAGCGGTCGGCGTCGCCTCGATCTTCGCCCTGCTCAAACTGGCATTCGGAGGCTGATTTGGCCAAGGACGCGAAATCGGCCACCGGCTATACCTTTGTCGACCACAAGTTCGACGTGGTCGTCGTCGGCGCCGGCGGCGCCGGCCTGCGTGCTACGCTCGGCATGGCCGAGCAGGGCCTGCGCACGGCCTGCATCACCAAAGTGTTCCCGACCCGCTCGCACACGGTAGCGGCACAAGGCGGCATTGCCGCGTCGCTGTCCAACATGGGTCCGGACTCCTGGCAGTGGCACATGTACGACACCGTCAAGGGTTCGGACTGGCTGGGCGACGTCGACGCCATGGAATATCTGGTGCGCGAGGCGCCGGCGGCGGTCTACGAGCTCGAGCATTACGGCGTGCCGTTCTCGCGCACCGAAGAGGGCAAGATCTACCAGCGGCCGTTCGGCGGACACATGATGAATTATGGCGACGGCCCGCCGGTGCAGCGCACCTGTGCTGCCGCCGACCGCACCGGTCACGCCATCCTGCACACGCTCTACGGCCAGTCGCTGAAGAACAATGCACAGTTCTTCATCGAGTATTTTGCGCTCGACCTGATCATGGAACCGGACGGCACCTGCACCGGCGTCGTCGCCTGGAACCTCGACGACGGCACCATCCATCGCTTCTCCGCCAAGATGGTGGTGCTGGCGACCGGCGGATATGGCCGCGCCTATTTCTCGGCGACGTCGGCGCACACCTGTACAGGCGACGGCGGCGGCATGGCGGCACGGGCCGGCTTCCCGTTGCAGGATATGGAGTTCGTGCAGTTTCATCCGACCGGCATCTACGGCGCCGGCTGCCTGATCACCGAAGGCGCGCGCGGCGAGGGCGGCTATCTCGTCAATTCCGAGGGCGAGCGCTTCATGGAGCGCTACGCGCCGTCGGCCAAGGACCTGGCCTCGCGCGACGTCGTCTCGCGTTGCATGACGCTGGAGATCCGCGAAGGCCGCGGGGTCGGCAAGAACAAGGACCATATCTTCCTGCATCTCGACCATCTCGATCCGGCCGTGCTGCATGAGCGGCTGCCGGGCATTTCGGAATCGGCCAGGATTTTCGCCGGCGTCGACCTGACCAAGGAGCCGATCCCCGTGCTGCCGACGGTGCACTACAATATGGGCGGCGTGCCGACCAATTACTGGGGCGAGGTGCTGAACCCGACTGTCGAGAATCCTGACCGGGTGTCACCCGGGCTGATGGCGGTCGGCGAGGCCGGCTGTGCCTCCGTGCACGGCGCCAACCGGCTGGGCTCGAACTCGCTGATCGATCTGGTGGTGTTCGGCCGCGCCGCCGCAATCCGCGCCGGCCAGGTCATCGACCGCAATTCGGCGATCCCTTCGCCAAACGAAGCCTCGGTCGAAAAGATCATGGACCGCTTCGACCGGCTGCGCCACGCCAATGGCTCGACGCCAACCGCCGTTCTGCGTGAGAAAATGCAGAAGGCGATGCAGGAAGACGCCGCCGTGTTCCGCACACAGGAGTCGCTCGAAAACGGCTGCAAGCGCATTTCGCAGATATGGACCGGGCTCAAGGACCTGAAAGTCTCCGACCGCTCGATGATCTGGAATTCCGACCTGGTCGAGACGCTGGAGCTGGAAAATCTGATGGCCAACGCCATCACCACGGTCTACGGCGCCGAGGCGCGCAAGGAGAGCCGCGGCGCGCATGCGCGCGAAGATTTCTCGGCCCGCGACGACACTATCTGGCGCAAGCATACGCTGGCCCGGCTAAGCGAGGACGGCCAGGTGAGCCTCAGCTATCGTCCCGTGCACACCGAGCCGCTGGTGGCGGAAAAGGACGGCGGCATCAGTCTTGCCAAGATCGCGCCGAAGGCCAGGGTGTACTGACCATGGTGCCGAAGCCCGTCATCCGAAAGGATCTGAGGTAATGGTCGAACTCACGCTTCCCAAGAACTCCAAGGTGCAGCCGGGCAAGACCTGGCCGAAGCCGGAGGGCGCCACCAACCTGCGGGAATACCGCATCTACCGCTGGTCGCCCGACGATGACGAGAACCCGCGCATCGACACCTATTTCGTCGACATGGACGATTGCGGGCCGATGGTGCTCGACGCGCTGCTCTGGATCAAGAACAAGATCGATCCGACGCTTGCCTTGCGCCGCTCATGCCGCGAAGGCATTTGCGGCTCCTGCGCCATGAACATCGATGGCTCCAACACGCTGGCCTGCACCAAGGGCTGCGACGACATTTCCGGCGCCGTCAAGGTCTACCCGCTGCCGCATATGCAGGTGGTCAAGGATCTGGTGCCCGACCTCACCAATTTCTACGCCCAGCACGCCTCGATCCAGCCATGGCTGAAGACAGTGTCGCCAGAGCCGGCCAAGGAATGGCTGCAGAGCCATGAGGATCGCGAAAAGCTCGACGGGCTCTACGAGTGCATCCTGTGCGCCTGCTGCTCGACCTCGTGCCCGAGCTATTGGTGGAACGGCGACCGCTATCTCGGCCCGGCGACGTTGCTGCAGGCCTATCGCTGGCTGATCGACAGCCGCGACGAAGCCACGGGCGAACGGCTCGACGATCTCGAAGACCCGTTCCGGCTCTACCGCTGCCACACCATCATGAACTGCGCCCAGACCTGCCCGAAGGGGCTCAACCCGGCCAAGGCGATTGCCGAGATCAAGAAGATGATGGTGGAGCGGCGGGTTTAGTTGAGGCGAGTTCGCTCGCGGCAATCTCGAACGCGGCGATCCTTCGCGCGCCCCTCTGTCCTGCCGGACATCTCCCCACGGGTGGGGAGATATCCGGTAGGACAGAGAGGTGGGCGCTGTCTCGCCGGCGCTAGAAAGGATACTCAACCCAATGAGCGAAGAGCTTCCAATCCTTAATCCGATCGAAGTCCGTGTGCTCGGCTGCCTGATCGAGAAGAAGGAGCTGACGCCGGATGTCTATCCGCTGACGCTGAATGCAGCACTTGCAGCCGCCAACCAGAAGACGGCGCGCGAGCCTGTGATGGCGCTCGAGCCGACAGAGGTGCATCGGACGCTGAAGCTGCTCGAGCAGAAGGGGCTGGTGCGTCAGATGTTCGGCTCGCGCGTCGAGCGCTATGAGCATCAGATGGCGCAGCGCTTCTCGCTGACGAGGCCGCAGACTGCGGTGATCGGCCTGCTTTTGCTGCGCGGGCCGCAGACGGCGCATGAGTTGCTGGCGCGAGCTGAGCGCATGGCGCGGTTTTCGTCGATCGAAGACCTGCGCGCTGAACTCGACATGCTGATCGGCCGCCGACCGCCGCTGATCCAGGAAATACCGCGCGGGCCAGGCCAGCGCGAGGACCGCTACGTGCATCTGCTCGCAGGACCGGTGGACGTCGCGGCGTTATCGGTGCAGCGGAGCGCGCCGGCCTTGCCTGCTTCCGACCTGGAAGCGAGATTGGAGGCTCTGGAGCAGGAAGTCGCAGCCCTTCGCGCCCGGCTTGATGCGCTGGGCGCCTAATAGTTATCCGAGACGTTGGTGGGACAGCACCCCCCTCTGGCCTGCCGGCCATCTCCCCCTCAAGTGGGGAGATCAGGTGTCACGCCGGCCTTCGCCAATCACGAACGTCGAAAGAAAGTGCCAGCTACCGAGCTTCCAATCTCCCCGGGAGATGCCCGGCAGGGCAGAGGGGGGCGCGAAGAATCGCTACCCCGGGCAAAATCGGCGGATCACCCCAGCTTCGCGTCGAGCGACACTGCGATGGCCCCCAGTGCCTTCGAAACCGGGCACTCCGCCTTGGCCTTCTCGGCCAGTTCCTTGAACTTCGCCGCATCGATGCCCGGCACCTTGCCGATCAGGGTGATGGCGCTGCCGGTGATGCCGGTGCCGGGCACCAGCGTCACCACCGCCTTGGCGTCGAGCTCGGTGGCGGGCGTGCCGTTCTCGGCCAGGAAATGCGACAGCTGCATGGCGTAGCAGCCGGCGTGTGCCGCCGCGATCAACTCTTCGGGATTGGTGCCGGATTTGCCGCTCTCGTCCTCGAAGCGAGCCTTGAACGAATAGGGCGTGCCCTTCAAGGTGCCGCTCTGGCTGTCGAGCGTGCCCGTGCCCTCCTTCAGATTGCCTTTCCAGACGGCGTTTGCGGTGCGGTCCATAAGATTCTCCTTGATTACAGCGACAGCGCCGGCCACGCGGCGTTCCCTCCAACTATAGCGCGGCGGCAGGGGAAGACCACCGCGCTGTTTCGGCCGGATGCGACGCCGGCGAGCCCTGCAAATCTTTTCTGAAAAATGTGCGTGCAAAAATGTCGACTTGCATCGGCGCCGGCCGTCCTGCGAGCGTCCACGGATTCTCGTGGCGGATGGAGATCCAAGATGAACAATCTGTTTTCTGCCCATTGGAACGACGCCGACAAAAGCGCGCGTCTACACGAGATCGAGTGCTCGCGACCTTCCGGCTTCGGCCGGCTGCTTGCTGCGGTCGCTGTGATCGGCATTGCGGTCTGCGTGCTCGACCACGCTGCTGCCGGCAGGGATGCCGCCGGCGCCGTGATCGCATATGCTTCGTCACAGCAAGGGAGCTGGAAATGAAATATGTCTGTCTGGTCTACGGCGAGGAAAAGGACCTCCATGCCATGACGCCGGAGCGTTTGGCCAAGCTCGACGCCGATTCGATGGCCTATGATCGGTCATTGGACCAGCAAGGCAAGCTGATCATCGCGCAGGCGCTGCAATCGGTGAAGACGTCGAAGACGGTGCGGCGGCGCCAAGGCAAGCGGCTGATCACTGACGGTCCGTTTGCCGAAACCAAGGAGCAGTTGCTTGGTTTCGTCATGATCGAAGCCGACACTCTCGAACAGGCGCTGGAGATCGCCGGCAAAATTCCGCTGGCCGAAATCGGCACCGTCGAAGTCAGGGCGATCTACGACGTGCCGGGGTCTTAAACTAGCCCCCGCTCCCTCACACATCTATGCAGGCCGGCGGATCATATCCGCCGCCTTCTCGGCGATCATCACCACTGGCGAGGCGGTGTTGCCGGAGACGATGCGCGGCATGATCGAGGCGTCGACGACGCGCAGGCCCTCGACACCGATCACGCGCAGGTCCGGGCTGACGACGGCGCGGCCGTCGACACCCATCCTACAGGTGCCGACCGGATGAAAGATGGTCGTCGCGATCGAGCCGATCTGGTGCAGCAGGTCCTCGTCCGACTGGTGGGCGAGACCAGGCAGGATTTCTTCCGGATGGAAGCCGGCAAGAGCCTTGGCGGTCATGATGCCGCGCGCCTGGCGCACCGAACGCAGCGCGATCTCGCGGTCGCGCACCGTCGAGAGATAGTTCAGCCGGATTTCCGGCTGCACCGCCAGGTCGCGGGTCGTGGCGTGCACCGAGCCGACGCTCTCGGGCCGCAGATTGCAGACCGACATGGTGATTGCCGGGAACGGGTGCAGCGGGTCGCCCAGCCGGTCGGTAGACAAGGGCTGGACGTGGTACTCCAGGTCCGGCGTCGCCATCGACGGACCGGATTTCGAGAACATGCCGAACTGGCTCGGCGCCATCGACATCGGTCCCGAGCGGCCAAAGGCATATTGCAGCGCGATCTTCGCCTTGCCGCGCAGGCTGTTGGCTAGCGTGTTGAGCGTCAGCGCCGACGACACTTTGTAGACAGTGCGGATCTGCAGATGGTCCTGAAGGTTCTCGCCGACATCGGGGCTGGCGTGAACCACATCGATGCCGAGCGCGGCGAGGCGATCCGGCTCGCCGACCCCGGAAAGCTCCAGCAGTTTCGGCGTGTTGATCGAACCGGCGGTCAGCAGCACCTCGCTCCTGGCCTTTGCCTCAATGGTTCGGCCGCCGGCGCGATAACAAACGCCGATAGCACGCTTGCCCTCGAACAACACCGTCTCGACATGGGCGTTGACGACCAGCCTCAGGTTCGGCCGTCGCAGCGCCGGGCGCAAGAATGCCTTGGCTGTGTTCCAGCGCACGCCCTTGCTCTGGTTGACTTCGAAGAAGCCGGACCCCTCATTGTCGCCGTCGTTAAAATCCTCGCGCGGCATGATGCCGAATTCCTTGGCCGCCTCCTGCACCGTGTTCAGGATCGGCCAGGACAGGCGTTGCCGCGCCACTTTCCATTCGCCGCCGGAACCGTGCAGCTTGGTCTTGCCGCCGTGATGGTCCTCGGATTTGAGGAAGTAGGGCAGCACATCGTCCCAGCCCCAGCCGACATTGCCCATCTGCCGCCAGCCATCGTAGTCCGCCGCCTGGCCGCGCATGTAGATCATGCCGTTGACCGAGGTGCAGCCGCCCAGCACCTTGCCGCGGGGATAGACCAGCGAGCGGCCGTTCAGGCCGGCTTCGGGGGCAGTCTTCATCATCCAGTCGGTGCGCGGATTGCCGATGCAATAGAGATAGCCGACCGGGATATGCACCCAGTGATAATTGTCGCTGCCGCCGGCCTCGAGCAGCAGCACACGCGTCGCCGGGTTTTCGCTCAGGCGATTGGCCAGCACGCAGCCAGCGGTGCCTGCGCCGACGATGATGTAGTCGTAGTCGCCATCGAGCCGTTGGGTCATTGCGGTGGTTTACTCGGCGGTGTTCTACTCGGTTCTGCCGCCTGTTCGGCCCAGAACGATCGCAGCGTATCGGCAAGGCCGCAATAGGCGCGATAACGCCTGTTGTAATGGTCCTGCATGGCCGGGTTCGGACGATAGGCGGCGCTTGACCGGGTCATGGCGTCGACGCCGGCCTCATAGTCGGCGAACAGGCCGGCCGCGACCCCGGCGCCGATCGCCGCACCAAGTGCGCCGGTCTCGCGTGCTTCAGGGACGGTGATCGGCACGCCAAGCCCGTCGGCGAAGATTTGCGGCCAGTGCTCGCTGCGCGAACCGCCGCCGGACAGCACCGCTTTGTCGAAGCTGACACCGGCGTCCTTCAGGACATTGATGTGGCGCCGGTGCTCGAACATCACGCCCTCGAACAGCGCGCGCAGCATATGGCCTTCCCTATGCCAACCGGCGAGGCCGTAGAAGCCGGCGCGGAACTCCGCCCCTTGTCCCGACCCGTAGAGAAACGGGTGGAACATCGGATCGTCCCAGGTTGGCGTCACCGCGCCGACAGCCGCGTTGCAGTGGCCGAACGGATCGTCATAATGGGCACCGCGCTCGACGAATTCGCGTACATACCATTCGAGATTGGCGGCCGATGTCGCGCTGGATTCGATGTTGACGAAGCGGCCGGGACCGAAGCGCGCCACCATGAAAACATCTGGGTCGACGACCGGCGCGGTGGAGAAGACCTGATTGACCGACCAGGTGCCGGCGATAACAGAGGCTTCGCCGGGGCGCACGACGCCCGCCCCCATGGCGCTGGCGACGACGTCGAAATAGCCTGCGATGACCGGCATGCCTTCCGCCAGTCCGGTCTCTTCAGCCGCTTGCGCGGTGACCGCGCCGGCGATGTCGGCGCTGTCGAGCAACCGAGGCAGCTTGGCCTGCGCATCCTCGATGCCATAGAGCGCGAGAAGCTCGGAATCATAGACGCCTTCGGGCATGCGCACGAGGCCGCAGCCGGACATGTCGGAGACATCGCTGACGCGCTCGCCCGTCAAGCGGAAAGTGATGAAATCCTTGCACAGCATCGCTGTGCCGGCCGCGGCATAAAGGTCGGGCGCATGCTGCTTGACCCAGGCCAGCAAGGTCGGCGTCTGCGCCGGCCACGGCTTTTGCAGGCAGATCGCGTGCAGCGCTGCGGCGTTGCGCGAGGCCAGCGTCGACGCCATGCCGGCGGCGCGCGTGTCGAGCGACTGGATGCCGATCAGCGGTTCGCCGGCACGGTCGACCAGATAAAGACCGTTGCCATGGCCGGCGCAGCCGACGGCGGCGATCTCGCGGGCATCGATGCCGGCCTGCGCAATGCAGGCGCGTATGGCGTCGCGCGCAGCGGCCCACATGCCGCCGAGGTCGCGCTCGACATAGCCCGGCTGCGGCGTGTGCGAACGGCCGGCGACCGCATGCATGGCGATCTGCCGTCCCGTATGATCGAACAGCACCGCCTTGATGATGGTGTTGCCGGCGTCGAGGCCGAGCAGATAGGCGGCTTGATCAGCCATTGTTGTAGATGTCCCAAGCCTCTTCGCCGCCGGCGTCGTTGTGGATCATCGCCATCAACGCACTCACTACCGCCTTCGGATTGGCATGCTGATAGATGTTGCGGCCATAGACCAGCCCCTTGGCGCCTTGTCCGAGCAGGGCTGACGATTTTGCCAGCACCGTCTTGAGATCATCCTTGCCGCCGCCACGCACCAGCACCGGCACGCGTGCCGCCTCGACGACGCGGTGGAAATCTTCCGCGTGCTCGGTGGGGTCGGCCTTGATGATGTCGGCGCCCATTTCGGCGGCGAGCCGCACCAGCGTCACGATCTTTTCCGCATCGCCGTCGACCTGATAGCCGCCTCTGATATCGTTGGGCAGCATGACCAGCGGCTCGATCATCAACGGCATGCCGTAGCGATGGCAGGCGGCGCGGACCTTGCTGATGTTTTCGACGCATTGGCGAAACAGTTCCGGCTCGTCGGGCAGCATGAACAGATTGACGACGACGCAGGCGGCATCCATTTCCAGCGCGCCGATGATCGGCTCGTCATGGTTCTGCAGCATCGACCACATCACCCGGTGGCGCTGTGCATTGTAAGGGTTGCCCATGTCGATGCGCATGACCAGCGCCGGCTTGCCCTTGTCCGGTCGCGATTGCAGCAGATCGGCCTGGCCATAGGCGAGCTGCAGCGCATCGGGCCCTGCCGCGATCAGCGTGTCGATGACACGTGGCATGTCCTCCAGGCCGATGAGAAACCCCGGTTCATTGCAGACGCCGTGATCGAGCGCCACGTCGAGGCAATTGCCGTTGGTGAACATCCGGTTCATCCGGGCCTTGGTGCTGACTTTCATGTTCTGCTCCTGGGATCGTGCGTTGGTCGAGCATCTCTTGCGAGACGCCGTGATAGGTGTCGAGTTCGGCGATGAGACTTTTTATCTCCTCGTCGCGGTGCGGATCGCTCCAGCCGCGTTCGGCGGCCAGTGCATCCGCGATGCGCTCGATTGATACCGTCGAGATGTCGCCGGCAATGGCAAGCGACGTGCGGCGCAAGACAACATCCGAGAGGCAGGTCACGAACTCATGCCGGGCGAGATAGACGATCTCGGCCGTCGTGGTTTCGGTCCTGTCGTCGAGCCTGGTGTCGTCGGGACGACCGAGGCAGAACAGGATGATGTCGCGCGCGCCGCTGCCGTAGCGATCGATGAGATAGGCGGCGCGGTTGGCACTGATCGCGAACTCACCCGCCAGCTCGGTTGCCAGCGATGCCGGATTCTCGGGGAACCCGAGGCCGCCGCCGATCGGCAGGGCCAGCGTACTGCAAACGCGCTCGCGGCCAAGTTCGGCCAGCACGTCGTCGGCCGCCTGTTCGGCGAAGGCGCGGAAGGTCGTCCACTTGCCGCCGATCATGCAGAACTGCGGGATGTCGCCGGCTATGCGATGCACGGAATGGCCGCGCGATATCCTGCCGGTGAAGGCATGGTCGCTCTTCGGCAGCGGCCGGATGCCGCTATAGGTGAAGACGACGTCGGCGGCACGGACCGGAATGGACGGGAATACCAACCGCGCCGCCGCCAATATGTAGTCGGTCTCGGCCGGTTCGCAGCGCACGCGCCCGGCCTCGCTGACGCGGATGTCCGTCGAGCCGACCAGCACCTTGCCGAGATAGGGAAACATGATGCAGACGCGGCCGTCGGCATTCTCGAAGAAAATCATGTGGCCACTGAGCGCCTGGTACAGCGGCTCATTGTCGAGGATGAGGTGCGAGCCCTTGGTGCCCTCGACCAGGGGCGCCGCGGGCTTTTCGGAGGAGTCGAGCCGGGCGATCGCCGAATCGAGCCAGGCGCCAGTCGCGTTTACGATCGCCTTGGCGGTCACGATGAAACCTTCACCACCCACCGTCTCGGTGAGCTCGAAGGCCGATCCCGCCCGCGCAATCTCGGCGCGGTTCAGCGCGAGGCTGTCGGGCAGCAGGCGTGCGGTATCGAGCAGCAATTCGATGCCGAGCCGTTCGGGGTAGCTGATCCAGGCGTCGTAATAGGTGGCGGAAAAGCGCAGTTTGGGGTCGAGCGCCGGCCATTGCGCGAAGGTCGCCTTGGCGTCGCGGAAATTGTGGCGCGGCAGCACCCGGCGCTTGCGCGTCGTCCAGTCGTAGAGCGCCAAGCCCGCCTTGATCGCCAGCGCGCCGCGGCTGGAAGGCGTTTCCGAAAGCCCGAGAAAGCCTGCCGCGCCGTTCATCAGCCCGGAGAAGACGGAGCGGATCGGAATTGTCGTCGGCAGCGGCCGCACCATATGCGGCGCATTGGCCAGCAGCGCGTCGCGTTCGCGCAGCGATTCCTGCACCAGGCCGAACTCGCCATTCTCGAGATAGCGCAGGCCGCCATGGATCATGCGCGAAGGGGCGGCACTGCAGCCCGAACAGAAATCATTGCGTTCGACTAAGAGCACCCTCAGACCCTGCAGCGCCAGTTCGCGGAAAACGCCGATGCCGTTTATGCCGCCGCCCATGACGACGACATCGAACGCGCCGTTGCGGCGGATCGTGTCGAGGATGACGGTTCTCTGATCAGGCATGGCTTTGCCGGGCAAGGTTGGGCCGTTCTGCCGTCCGGTGGACGGCAGCTCAACTTGGTTCGGGTTACTGGTGGCGGTCAGGCGTCGAGATTGGTCAGATGGCGGCTGGCGGCCTCACTGATCTGGTTGATCTCCTGTCCCGACAATTTGATGCGGCCGGCCTTCGCGTTTTCCCTGGCTTGCTGCGGGCTGCGCGCGCCGCAGAGTGAGAAGGTGATGCCGGGCTGCTGCAGCGTCCAGGCGATGACCACCTGCGCCTCGCTGGCGCCGTGCGCCTCGGCACTCGGCTTGATCGCTTCCATCAGCGCTGCCACCTTGCGGCGGTTGGGCTGCGAGAAGCGCGGATTGTCCTTGCGCTGGTCGTCGCCGGTAAAGACGCGGTCGGGACCGATCTTGCCCGAGAGCAGACCGAGCGCCAGCGACGAATAGCTGAGCACCGACACGTTGTTCCCGGCGCAGAAGGGCAAGAGATCCTGTTCCATGTCACGCGCAACCATGCTGTATTCCTGCTGGACCGCATCGAGCTGGCCGGCCGCGAGATAGGCCTTCACATCGGCGACGCTGACATTGCTGGCGCCGATGGAGCGGATCTTGCCCTGGGTTTTCAGCCGGTCGAGCGCTTCCATCGTTTCAGCGACCGGCGTCGTCGGATCCTGCCAGTGGGTGATGTAGTGGTCGACATGGTCGGTGCCGAGGCGACGCAGGCTCTGCTCGACTTCGTAGACGACAGAGTCAGCGCCGAGATAGCGATGTACCGGCGCGCCGTCATAGTCGAAGAAGCGATTGCCCTTTTTCGCGTGCCAGATCAGCCCAAGCTTGGTGGCGAGCACGACCTTGTCGCGGCGGCCCTTGATCGCCTTGCCGACGATTTCCTCGGACAGCCCCTTGCCGTAGGCCGGCGCGGTGTCGATCAGCGAAACGCCTTCATCGATCGAGGCGCGGATGGTGTCGATGGATTGCGCCTCGTCGGTGCCGCCCCACATCCAGCCGCCAATGGCCCAGGTGCCAAGGCCAATCGCGGAGGCGGATATTCCCGACGCGCCAATGGTGCGCGTCAACATTTCAGGCGACATTGCGTATGCTCCCCGCATTGCTCAGGACTGCATTGGCCGTCTCTTCGTCGACGACCAGTGATTTGAGATAGTTGCCGCGAAGCGCGGCACGGATCGGCCAGATCTTTTCGGCGCCGCTGGCCACCCCCATCACCGACCGGCAGCGGCCAAGTTCCGAAGGCGCCAGCGCCACCAGGCGGTCATTGGGCGGGTAGTCGGCCAGCGTGCCGTCGTCGCGGATCAGATGCGCAAGGAACTCGCCGACCGCGCCGCTGGCGGCGAGTTTTTCGCGGTCGGGATCGAGGCCTGGGTGGAGGTCGTAGTAGCTCGATCCCGGCGTCTGAATCGACCCGACGCCGACCAGCGCGATCGCCGCCTTGCGCGCCAGGTCGAAGATCTCGCGCACCGAGGCCATGTCCAGCAGGAGATCGCGCTGCTCGCGGCTTTCGGCAAAGAGTGGCGCATGCAAGAGCATGCTGGTGCCGCCGAGGCGTTCGGCCAGCCGCGTCGCCAGATGGTTGACGTCGGTATAGTGCTTGCCCTGGACGCCGCCGGTCAGCGGCACGACGGTGACGTCGAAGGCGCGCTCGGGCTGCAGGTTTTCGACCAGCGCGCTGATCGCCTTGCCGCCGGTAATGGCGATGACGTCGCCGTCGCGCAAGGTCTCGAGCAACTGGTTGGCCGCCGCGCGCCCCACCTGCTGCAGCGTGCTGTCGGGACTGCCGGCCACGGTCGGCGTCACGATCGCGGCTGCCAGTTGCGCGACCTCGATCAGCTGCTTTTCGATGTCGACAAGGCGCTGGAACGGGCTCTCGACCGCGATCCTCAGCATGCCGAGCTTGCGCCCTTGCGCGATCAGCCGATTGACTTTCGACGCCGAAAGGTTGAGCGCCGCCGCAATGTCGTTCTGCTTCATGCCGTCGACGAAGTGCAGCACCAGAACGGTGTGGATCTGCCGGATCGCCTCGAAATCTTCCCTGCCGTCCGCCATCTCAGCCCCGCCGCTTGTTGAAGTGGTAGTCGGCGGTGACCGCCGTCAGCAGAATGGACCCGCGGATGATGTCCTGCCAATAGACGGACACGTCGAGCAGAGCGAGCGAGCTTGAAACGACGGAGAGCAGGATGGTGCCAAGGATGGCGCCGAGAATGGTGCCGGAGCCACCAGTGAGGCTGGCGCCGCCGATCACCGCGGCGGCGATGACGTTCAGCTCCATGCCGGCGCCGAAGGTCGGCTGGGCCGAGCCGAAGCGGGCCATGTAGATCACGCCGGCAAAGCCGCACAGCGTCGAGCACAAAGTTGTCGTCAGGAACACGACCTTCTTGGTGCGAATGCCGGAATAGGCGGCGGCCTTCTCATTGCTGCCGGTGTAGAAAACTTTGCGAAACATCGTCGTGCGGCGCAGCATGAAGTCGGACAGGATGACGAAGACGATGAAGATGATGATGACGACCGGAATGCCGCCAATGGCGCCCTGGCCGATGAATTTGAACTCGGGCGGCAGGGTATAGAGCCCGAGCGGGCGGCCGCCGGTGCCGAGCAGGCAGAGCCCGCGCGCAATCACCATCACGGCCAGAGAGACGATGAAGTGGTGCAATCCCACCTTGGTGACGAAGAAGCCCATAAAGGCGCCGATGCCTGCACAGGCCGCTATTGCAATCAATGATGCCAGCCAGGGGTCGACGCCGCCGAGGAAGAGCAGGCCGGCAATGACCATGGCGAGTGCGGTGACCGAACCGACCGAAAGGTCGATGCCGCCTGAGATCAGAAGGATCGTCATGCCGACGACGACGATGCCTTCGACCGCGAAGGCCATCGCCATCGCCCGCATATTGTCCCAGGTCAGGAAGTACGGCGATGCGAACGACATGACCGCAAAGAGCACGGCGATGATGAGGATCAGACCGGTCTCGCGCATCCTGATCAGGCCGCCAAGCCTTTCACCGAACCCGATGCGGGCCGGCGGCGTCACGCTGTCCATGCTTTCCCCCACGATGCTCATGCGGCGCTCCGTTGCCGGCCGTCATCGGCAAGCGATGCCAGGACCATGATGTTTTCTTCGGTCATTTCCGCGCCGGTGACCTCGCCGGTGATGCGTCCCTCGCGTACGATCAGCACCCGGTCGCAGACACCGATCAGTTCCGGCAGTTCCGACGAGATGACCACGATGCCGACGCCGTCGCGCGCCAGCTTGCGCAGGATCCGGTGGATTTCGGCCTTGGCGCCGACATCGACGCCGCGCGTCGGCTCGTCGAGGAAGATCACCTTCGGGTCGACCGATAGCATCTTGGCGATCGCCACCTTCTGCTGGTTGCCACCCGAGAGCGTCGAAACCGGCTGGCCGACATGGCCGCATTTCAGCGACAGCTGCCTGCCGATGGTTTCCGCCCGCTGCTTCTCGCGGCGGTCGTTGATGAGGCCGAAGCGCGTCGAGATCCGATCCACCGCCAGCGCCGAGATGTTGGCGGCGATCGACATGTCGAGGAACAGCCCGTCACCCTTGCGGTCCTCGGAGAGGTAGACGATGCCGGCGGCGATGCTGTCGCCATAATGGGTCAGCGACAGCGGCTTGCCATGCAGGCTGACATTGCCGGTCACCTGACCCTCCAGCCGGCAGATACCCCGAACGATCTCGCTGCGACCGGCGCCGATCAGGCCGCCAATGCCGAGGATTTCGCCCTTGCGCAACTGGAAGCTAATGTCGCGGAAGGTGGTTGTCTCGCAGAGGTTGCTGACCTCGAGCAGAATTTCCTCGGACCGCTCGTCGCCGCGCAGCTTCTCGGGATAGAGGCTGTCGATGACGCGGCCGACCATGGACGCCACCACCTGTTCTGGCGTCGTCGCCGATATGTCGAGCGTGGTGATGTACCGGCCGTCGCGCAGCACCGTGACGCGGTCGCAGTTTTCGAAGATTTCGGCCATGCGATGCGAGATGTAGATGATGCCGATGCCTTCGCCGGCAAGCTGGTGGATGATCTCGAACAGTTTCTTGGCCTCGCGCTCGGTCAGCGCGGCGGTCGGCTCGTCGAAGATGAGGATGCGGCAATCGAGCGTCAGCGCCTTGGCGATCTCGACCAGCTGCTGCTGGGAGATCGACAGGCTGCGCACCATCGCGGTCGGATCGATGTTGCCAAGCCGCGCCAGGATCGCGGCAGCGCGCTTCTCGAGGTCACGGTAATTCATCAGCAAAGCCTTGCTGGCGTTGGTGATCGACATGAAGATGTTTTCCGCCACCGAGACATCGGGGCACAGCGCGATCTCCTGGTGCACGAAGCCGATGCCGAGCTTTTGCGCCACCAGCGGCGAGCGGATCGAAACGGAGCGGCCGTCGATCTGGATGTCGCCGCCGTCGGGCGGCAGTATGCCGTCGATCACCTTCATCAGCGTCGACTTGCCGGCGCCGTTCTCGCCGGCAATGGCGTGGATTTCGCCGGCGCGCAGCTCGAAACCAACATCGCGCAACGCACGGACAGGGCCGAACGATTTGCTGAGGCCGGATATTTTGAGGAGGGCCGGTTTTTCCACTTGTGTGCTCACCTGCTCAGGGAGGGATAAGGCAACCGCGCCGGATGGCGCGATTGCCTGATGGACGCGATTAGCTGGGATCGCGGCCCTGCATGTACTTGTTCAGGTCGAACGAGTCGGCATTCTCCTTGGTGATGACGGCAAAGCCGTTATCGGCGAAGGGGATGCTCATCGGGTTGTGGCCCGACGTCTTGTAGTCGTTGAACGGGTCGATCAGCTCCGGATGCGCCGCCATGAAGGTGGCTACGAAGCCGAGATAACCCTGCATGCCCTGGTTCGGGCTCAGCGCCATGTGGATGTTGCCGGCCTTGATCTGCTCCAGCGTCGCCGGGGTGATGTCGGCGTGCATGATCAGCACCTTGGCCTTGGCTTCGAGAACGGCCGCGACCGCGCCTTCGGCCGAACCGGCTTCCGGAATCCACAGCGCCTTGAGGTTCGGGTTGGCTTGCAGCATCGAGGCCACCGCCTTGTTGGCGACATTGGCGTCCTGATTGGAGGCCTGGCGTCCGACCAGCTTCATCTTCGGATAGTTCTTGGCGAGATAGTCGATGAAGGCGGTGACGCGCAGATCGTGGTTGCTCTGGCCGGGGTTCTCAAGCACGCCATATTCGGCGTCGTCGCCGACCTGCTTGACGATCTCCTCGGCGGCAAACTTGGCTTCCGCCAGATTGTCCGAGGTGATGTAGGAGACGCGCTTGGATTTTGGCGAGTCGGCGGCGAAGGTGACGACGGTGGTGCCGTTCTCGATGGCGCGGTTGATCGGCTCGATGAACGGATCGGCCTGCATCGGGTGCAGCAGCACGCCGGCCGGCTTCTTGATCAGATCCTGTTCGAAGGAAGCGATCTGCTTGGCGATGTCATAGTCCGGCGTGCCCGAAAACACTGTCTTGCAGCCCATCGCCGCAGCCGCCTGCTTGAAGCCCTGATAGACCGGCACCCAATAGGGATGCGCGGAGACCATGACGTTCATCACGTAGGTCTCATCCGGCTTGCACTGAAACTTGCTCTCTGCCGACGCTGGCATCGCCAGGGTCAACGTCATCACAGCGGCGCTCAGCGCGCCCACCAGCCCAATCCTGTTCATTCTCTCCTCCGGGTTCCCCGACGATGAAAGCCTCGTCGCATCAGCTTTGCAAGAAATTTCATAAGATGAAATCTCTGGCGAGATTGAATACGGCGGGATTTATGGCATGTCAATGATGGCGAACGAAATATCAGTATGTGAAATATCTTGCAGGTGGGTGGGGTGGATGCGAAGTCGGCGTTATCGCCAAGCGGTTGCACCATCAGATGCCCGTGACGAGCGACCTGAACCCAGGACGTCCGATCTCGGCGTCTGGATGATTAGGGGGCCAGCTCTGTTTTCTCATCAGATACAATTCTTGCGTGTTGAAGCAACGCCGGAGTTCTCCTATCGTCGCCGCAATTTTCGGGGGAATTCGACATGCCTTTCCTGATTGCTATTCTCGGCGTGCTGGGAGCCGGGGCGTTCTGGTGGTATCGCATGAAGGCCATGAACGAAGCCGCGCGCGAGGTCGCCGACGTCGTCGGCCGCGTCCAGGGCAACATAAGGCGCAAGAAGCTGCGCAAGCAGGCGGCGCTGTCGCCGCTGACGGCGATCGACGATCCGGTGGTGGCGGCAGCAACGCTGATCATGGCAATCGCGGCGGAGCATGGTCCGATCCTGCCGAAGCGCGAAACGGTTATCCGCGAGGTGATCTCGCAGATTGCGGACAACCAGAAGAAGACCGATGAAGCCGTCGTCTACGCCAAATGGGCCGCGGCGCAGATCGACGACACGACGATCGTCATCGACAAGCTGGCGCCCTTCCTGCGCGAGCGCCTCGATCCGCATGAGCGCGAAGACCTGCTGCAGATGCTGGATCGTGTTGCCAAGAGCGGCGAGCAGAGTTTCAAGGTCGCCGACCAACGCATGCTGCGACTGCGGCAGAAGCTGGGGTTTGAGGTCAACTGACCTCGGTCAACATTGATCTTGAACGGAAGGCGGTCGTCCCCACATCAATGGGACGGTACCCCCAAACCGTCAAGGCACAGATGGAAGCAATTGCGTACGTGGCTGCGGAATTGGCCGATCTGATCGGCATGCTGTTTGGTGACAGATTGCGCAAATCCCACGCCGGCAGGCTGGTGGTCGGCACGCTGGTCGCCATTGTGGTCTTCTACTACCTTGTCTGGCTGCTAGATCGCCTCCCCCTTCAATAGTCGCGGTGTGCCGTTGGACAACCCCGACGCCTGGCGGATGAAGAACTCCTTCAGCCTGGGCATCCGTTCGACAAGGCCGAGGCCTATGTCGCGGAGCTGGCGCAGCGGGCCGATGTCGTTGGAAAACAGCCGGTTCAGCACATCTGTGGTGACGCCCATCTGCACCGTGTCGAAGCGGCGCCATTGCTGGTAGCGCTCGAGCACGTCGAGCGCGCCGATATCCTGTCCCAAGCGATCGGCCTCGACCACCACTTCAGCAAGGGCCGCCACATCCTTGAAGCCGAGATTGAGGCCCTGGCCGGCGATCGGGTGGATGCCGTGCGCGGCGTCGCCGGCAAGTGCTACGCGCGGGGCGACAAAGGCGCGCGCGATGGTCAGGCCGAGCGGCCAGGCGCGCGGCTTGTCGGTGACGCGGATTTCGCCGAGCTTCAGGCCGAAGCGCAATTCAAGCTCCTGCTCGAAGACGAGGTCGTCGCCCGAGACCAGCTTTTCGGCATCCTCGGAACGTTCGACCCAGACCAGCGACGAACGGTTGGTGCCGTCCTCGGTGGGCTTGAGCGGCAGCGTTGCAAACGGGCCGGCCGGCAGAAAATGCTCTTCGGCGCGGCCATTGTGCGGGCGCTCATGCGCCACCGTGCAGACGATGCCGGACTGGCCATATTCCCATTTCACCGTCTTGATGCCGGCCATGTCGCGCAATTTGGAATTGACGCCGTCGGCGGCGACCAGCAGCCGCGCCTCAATCGCCGCGCCGTCGGCCAGATGCACGGTGATGCCGGCGCCATTGCCGTCGAACGATGCGACCGCGACACCTTCGATGATGTCGATGCCGAGCTTTTGCGCGCGGCGGCGCAAGGCGCTGTTCAGGTCCTTGTTGGCGACCATGTGGGCGAACGGTTCGCCCGGCGCGACCTCGCCATCGAAGGTGAGAAACACCGGACGCACCGGATCGGCGGTGCGCGAATCGGTGACGATCATCTCGGTGATCGCCTGCGATTGCCCGACGATTTCCTGCCAGACGCCGAGCTGGTCGAGCATGCGGCAGGCGGCGGCGGCGATCGCCGAGGCGCGGCCGTCTTTCTGCCAGACGCCGGGGGGCGCGGCATCGACGACGGCGACAGCCAGGTTCGGCCGCGCCTGTTTCAGCGACACGGCGGCGGCGAGGCCGACATAGCCGGCGCCAGCGACCAGCACGTCGAGCGGGGTTTTTGCGTCCGGGTTGCGGTTCGCCATGTCAATTCCCTCCGAAGTCTCGACCATCCCCGCCCACTGGGGCATTCCGGCCTTGACTGCCCGCCATTCCTGTCGGAAACCGCCATAGCATCTTACGGCGAGGTCACGAAGCATGACGGCGGCCATGGACGAGCTTCTCAGCATTCTCGACCTCGAGCAGCTGGAACACAATCTGTACCGTGGTCGCAGCCCCAAGCTCGACTGGCAGCGCGTTTTCGGCGGCCAGACCATCGCCCAGGCGCTGGTCGCCGCGCAGCGCACCGTCGAGCCCGAGCGCCACGTGCATTCGCTGCACGGCTATTTCATGCGGCCCGGCGACACCAAGGTGCCGATCGTCTACGAGGTCGACCGCATCCGCGATGGCGGCTCCTTCGCCACTCGGCGCGTGGTGGCGATCCAGCACGGCCAGGCGATCTTTTCGCTGGAAGCCTCGTTCCAGCAGGACGAGGTTGGCCTTGAGCATCAGCTGCCGATGCCGCGCGACGTGCCGCCGCCCGACAGCCTGTTGTCGCAGCGCGAATTGCTGGGCAAGTTCGGCGAGGCGGTGCCGGACGGCATCAAGCGCTACTGGGAGCGTGACCGGCCGATCGAGATGAAGCCGGTGATGCTGAAGCATTACACCAGCCGCGAAAAGCTGGAGCCGCAGCAGAACATCTGGATCCGCACCACCGGCCCGGTGCCGGCCGACCGCGGCATCCAGGCGGCGGTGCTTGCCTACCTCTCCGACATGACGCTGCTCGACACCTCGACCTTTGCACACGGCCGCGCCATTTTCGACCGCGACATCCAGGCGGCGAGCCTCGACCATGCGATGTGGTTCCATCGCCGCCATCCGCTCGATGACTGGATCCTGTACACGCAGGACAGCCCGTCGACGCAGGGGTCGCGCGGCTTCACCCGCGGCTCGCTGTTTGCCCGCGACGGCACGCTGATCGCCTCGGTTGCCCAGGAAGGCCTGATCCGGCTGAAGCGGCCGCCTGCGGAATAGGCATTTTCGAAAAATTGCCTACTTTTTAATCAGTGACTGTCCGTTGACAGTGCGCACCGTGGCGCCGGGACTCGAGCGATCCGTTTGTTTACAATGAGTTAACACCCTGCTTCGGCAACTGGCACGGAGCTTGAATCCTGTTGGGCACTCTCCGGGCTTTTTGGGATCGGTGAAGGTGTGCAAACGCGGGGGACCGCAACAGCAAAGGGTGAAACCTTATGAAAATCGTGATGGCAATCATCAAGCCGTTCAAGCTCGACGAGGTGCGCGAAGCGCTCACCGCCGTCGGCATCCAGGGCCTGACCGTCACCGAAGTCAAAGGCTACGGGCGTCAGAAGGGACACACGGAAATCTATCGCGGGGCGGAATACGCGGTCAGTTTCCTGCCGAAAATCAAGATCGAAGTCGCGGTCAGCACAGACCTGGTCGACAAGGCCGTCGAAGCCATCACGGCGGCGGCCAAGACCGGCCAGATCGGCGACGGCAAGATCTTCGTCTTCGGCATCGATCAGGCGGTGCGCATCCGTACCGGCGAAACAGACACCGACGCACTTTGAGCGGCGAACACGTATTCCAATGGAGAGTTCAATGAATATACCTTCCACCTTGAAGTCAGTGGCGCGTTCCGCGCTGCTGGGCTCCTTAGCGCTCGGAGCATTGGGCACGGTTGCTGCCTTCGCGCAGGAGGCGGCTCCCGCCGTCGCGGCGGCAGCGCCAGCAGCGCCGGCTTTTACCGTCGACAAGGGCGACACCACGTGGATGATGATTTCCACCGTGCTGGTGCTGTTGATGACCATTCCCGGCCTTGCGCTTTTCTACGGCGGCCTGGTTCGTACCAAGAACATGCTGTCGGTGCTGATGCAGGTCTTCACCATCACCAGCGTGGTCATGATCATCTGGGTCTTCTACGGCTACAGCCTCGCCTTCACCCCGGGCAACGCCTTCGTCGGCGGCCTTTCGAAGATGTTTCTCTCCGGCGTCAACGTATCGACACTTTCGGAAACCTTCAGCAAGGGCGTCGCCATTCCTGAACTGGTGTTCGTCGTCTTCCAGATGACCTTCGCCTGCATCACGCCCGCCCTGATCGTCGGCGCATTCGCCGAACGCGTCAAATTCTCCGCCTTGATCCTTTTCGTTATCCTATGGGTGACGTTAATCTACTTCCCGATCGCGCACATGGTCTGGTTCTGGGGCGGCCCGAGCGCCTATGCCGACCCGTCCGGCCTGATCTTCAGCTTCGGCGCCATCGACTTCGCCGGCGGCACGGTCGTTCACATCAATGCGGGCATTGCCGGTCTCGTCGGCGCGCTGATGATCGGCAAGCGCATCGGCTACAAGAAGGACATCATGGCGCCGCACTCGATGACGCTGACCATGGTCGGCGCTTCATTGCTGTGGGTCGGCTGGTTCGGCTTCAACGCCGGTTCGAACCTCGAAGCAAACGCCTATGCGGTGCTGGCGATGATCAACACCTTCGTCGCCACGGCGGCGGCGGCAGTGGCCTGGATCGTGCTTGAATCGCTGCTGCGCGGCAAAGCCTCCATGCTCGGCGCTGTTTCGGGCGCGGTCACCGGCCTCGTCGCGATTACGCCGGCTGCAGGTTTTGCCGGCCCGATGGGCGCTATCGTGCTTGGCATCGTCGCCACCTTCGTCTGCTACTTCTTCGTCTCGGTGGTGAAGAACACGTTCGACTATGATGACAGCCTCGATGTCTTCGGCGTCCACTGCGTCGGTGGCATCATCGGTGCGCTAGGCACTGGCATTCTGGTCAATCCCGCCCTCGGCGGCGCCGGCATCGTCGACTATTCGACGGCCGACTTCGCCGCCGGCTATGCCGGCACGGCCACGCAGCTCCTGGCGCAGGGCAAAGGCGTCCTGGTAACCCTGCTGTGGTCGGGCATCGGCAGCGCAATCCTCTACAAGGTCGTCGACTTGATCATCGGTCTGCGTCCGACAGCCGACGCCGAGCGCGAAGGCCTCGACCTGACTTCGCATGGCGAAGCGGCCTACCACTCGTAAGCCTTGCGGGGCGGCCTCGGCCGCCCGCATTCTCCCATCCCGTCGTGACGCTCCCGAAAGGAGTTCACGCTTTGAGGCCCGGGTCATTCCGGGCCTCTCTTTTTGGCAACCGTGCTGGCAGGCCTCGGTCCCTGCGCAATCACGTTCTATGATGGCCGCTGGCGGGGAGACGTCGACCGGATTGGTTCCGAACTGTTGAGACTGCCTACAGTGGAGTGAGCAAGATCGTGGCTCTGGGTGCGTATAGTTAATGCGGCCTTAACCTTCCCCCCGATAGTCTGACATCCGAATCTGCCGGAGTGCGTCATGCGCCCGGCCAGTCCATGACAGACGGGGAACGAAGCATGCGTTCAGGGGCTTCAGCACCGCTCGCGCTGACCGATACGGGGCACGGCATCCAGGCATTCGCGCGGCGCCAGGTCGGGCGGCTGGTCGGCGCCGGCCTGTTTGCGCTGGTCGCCTTTGGCGTCGCGGCGCTGGCGACCTGGAACGTCGCCGATCCCAGCTTCTCGCACGCCACCGACAACATCGTCACCAACGCCATGGGCTATGCGGGCGCGGTATTCTCCGACCTCGCCATGCAGTTCTTCGGCCTTGCCGCGGTCGCCGCCCTGGTGCCGGCGGTGATCTGGGGCTTTCTCCTGTTTTCGGCGCGCGGCGTCGACAGGCTGCCGAAGCGCGGCCTTGCCTGGTTCGGCTTCGCGCTGCTCGCGGCGGCGATGGCCGGCTGCGTGGTGCCGCCCAAGACCTGGCCGTTGCCGACCGGCCTCGGCGGCGTGTTCGGCGACATGGTGCTCAATATTCCGGGCCTGGTCATTGGCGGCTACCCGACCGGCATCGTTGCCAGCGTCATTGCCATGGTGCTCATTGCGCCGGCGCTGTGGCTGTTTGCCTATGGCTCGGCGCTGATTGCGCGCAAGAACGGCTTTGCCGTCATGGAGCGCACCGCGGAGCCCGATCCCCGAGAGGACGACCTGCTCTTCGACGAAGACGACGACGAGGGCGACGAAGGGATACTGGCGCTCGGCGCCATTACCCATTGGTGGCTGTCTTTCCGCGCCTGGATGCATCGCCGGGCTGTGCGCCGCCAGCAGGAGCGCGACGAGTTCGAGCCGGAGATAGAGCAGCGCTCCACCGCATGGCGCCGCGCCGCCGAACGGGTCGAATCAGCGGAATTCGCCGAAGCGCGGATGAGCCCGGATGGCCGCGCCCGCGTCGAGCCGGAATTCTTCGCCGCCATGGTCAATGACCGCAGCGTTTCCGTCGATCCGGACGATGACGACGTCCTCGATGCCGGTTTCGACAATGGCGACGAGGAGGTCGAACTCGACGACGAGCCGGTCCCGCGCCGTGCCGCGCCGAACGCCAAGGTGCAAAACTTCCGGTCAGATGCGGCGACCCGCGTCGCCGCACCTGCGCCGCGTCCCGCTCCCGGCGCGCGCGTTCAGCGCGAGGCGCAGACCTCGCTGATCGGCTCGGAAACATTCGAAATGCCGTCGCTGCATTTCCTGTCGGAGCCGAAGAACGTGGTGCGCGACGCCAGCCTGTCCAAGGACGCGCTGGAGCAGAATGCGCGCCTGCTCGAAGGCGTTCTGGAGGATTTCGGCGTCAAGGGCGAGATTATCGCGGTACGGCCCGGCCCGGTGGTCACGCTCTATGAGTTGGAGCCGGCGCCCGGCATCAAATCGTCGCGCGTCATCGGCCTGTCCGACGACATCGCCCGCTCGATGAGCGCCATTGCCTGCCGCGTCGCCGTGGTGCCCGGCCGCAACGCCATCGGCATCGAATTGCCGAATGCCAAGCGCGAGACCGTCTATCTCCGGGAGATCCTGGCCAGCCGCGATTTCGAGACGACCAAGTCCAAGCTGGCGCTGGCGCTGGGCAAGACCATCAATGGCGAGGCGGTGATCGTCGACATCGCCAAGATGCCGCATGTGCTGGTCGCAGGCACCACCGGCTCCGGCAAGTCCGTCGCCATCAACACCATGATCCTGTCGCTGCTCTACAAGCTGACGCCGCAGGACTGCCGGCTGATCATGATCGACCCGAAGATGCTCGAACTTTCCGTCTATGACGGCATCCCGCACCTTCTGACGCCGGTGGTCACCGACCCGAAGAAGGCCGTGGTGGCGTTGAAATGGACGGTGCGCGAGATGGAGGACCGGTACCGCAAGATGTCCAAGGTCGGCGTGCGCAACATCGACGGCTTCAACGCGCGCGTGCAGTTGGCTGAAAAGAAGGGCGAAAAAATCTCGCGCACCGTGCAGACCGGCTTCGACCGCCAGACCGGCGAGGCGATCTACGAGACCGAGAACCTCGATCTCGAGCCGATGCCCTACATCGTCGTCATCATTGACGAGATGGCCGATTTGATGATGGTCGCCGGCAAGGACATCGAAGGCGCGGTGCAGCGCCTGGCACAGATGGCGCGCGCGGCCGGCATCCATGTCATCATGGCGACGCAGCGTCCGTCGGTCGACGTCATCACCGGCACCATCAAGGCCAATTTCCCGACCCGTATCTCCTTTCAGGTGACGTCGAAGATCGACAGCCGCACCATTCTGGGCGAGCAGGGCGCCGAGCAGCTGCTCGGCATGGGCGACATGCTGTACATGGCCGGCGGCGGCCGCATCCAGCGCGTGCACGGCCCGTTCGTCGCCGACGACGAGGTCGAGAAGATCGTCGCCCATCTGAAGCTGCAGGGCGTGCCCGAATATCTCGACGCCATCACCGAGGATGACGGCGAGGACGATGACGAGCCGTCGGGCAAGGGCGGCGCTGGCGGTGGCGGCAACAGCAATTTCGAGGATTCCGACGATCCCTACGACCAGGCGGTCTCGGTCGTGCTGCGCGACGGCAAGGCGTCGACCAGCTATATCCAGCGCCGGCTCGGCATCGGCTACAACCGCGCCGCCTCGATCATCGAGAAGATGGAGAAGGAAGGCATTGTCGGCCCGGCCAACCATGCCGGCAAACGCGAAATCCTGGTGCCGACCGAGGACGACAAGTTCTGATCAGCCGATACGGCCCGGCGGCAACCTTGAACCTTTTGGCGCGTTACAGCGACTGAGCGCTGTCCGGTCCGCCAAACTTAAGTCTAACTGGGGGTCCACGGACTGCAACGAGACACACACCACACGAGAGTGACCGGCATGAAAAACGATCTTTCCGCGATCAGCGATTTCGCTCCAAACCGTCGCCAGTTGCTCGGCCTTGGCCTGATGCTTGCCGGCGCCGCGGCCATCAACGTCGTGCCGGGGTTCCAGCTCTTGGCCTCGGCGCAGGCGGCAGTGCCGCCGACGGCGCAAAAGATCGCCGACCATTTCTCCTCGGTCAAATCGATGAGCGGCGAGTTCGTCCAGTTCGGCCCCAACAACCAGCAGACCGGCGGCAAGTTCTTCCTTGAGCGGCCAGGCAAGATTCGCTTCAACTATGACGGCAAATCGAATTTCCGGGTGATTTCCGACGGCAAGTCGGTGGTCATCCTCAACAAGCGGCTGAAAACGTCCGATCTCTATCCGTTGTCGAAGACGCCGCTGAAGCTGTTGCTCGACACCAAGATCGACCTCTCGGGGGGCCGCGTGAAATCGATCAAGGAAGAGAGCGACCTCACCACCATCCAGCTTGCCGACAAGTCGGTGTTCGGCAATTCGAAGATCACCATGATGTTCGATCCGAAATCCTATGATCTGCGCCAGTGGACCATCACCGACGCGCAGGGCAAGGACACCACGGTGATGATCTACAACACCAAGGAAGGCGTCAGCTTCCCTGCGGACACCTTTGCCATCGACTATGCGGCGAACCGCGAGCTGAACACCAACCAGCGCTAGATGCGGTGAGGCCGGCCTGCCAATGGCGATCTCCTGCGCTTCCGGTGCTCACGTGATTTAAGTACGCTCCGCTCCGGTTCTCGGAGACCACCATTTTCGACTCGGCCTGACCTGAATCAGGGCCGCCGCCCGCAAAGGCTGGCTTGTGTTTGTGGCGCTCGGCTGGCAGTAGATCGGCGACCTTGTTCGGACCGCCGCATGCCCTTCTCCATCGCCACCTGGAACATCAACTCCGTGCGCCTGCGCATGCCGATCGTCGAGCGGCTGCTGACGGAGCAGGCGCCCGATGTGCTTTGCCTGCAGGAGACGAAGGTTCCCGACGAGCTGTTTCCGGAAAAGGCGTTCCGCAAGGCCGGCTACGAGCACATCGCATTCCATGGCCAGAAGGGCTATCACGGCGTTGCGACGGTGGCGCGGCGGCCGATCGAGATTGTCGAGAAACGGCGCTTCTGCGAGATCGATGACAGCCGGCATCTGTCGGTCAAGGTGCAGGCCGGCGGCAAGGCAATCCTGGTCCACAATTTCTACGTGCCGGCCGGCGGCGACGAGCCCGATCCGGAGATCAACCGCAAGTTCCGCCACAAGCTCGATTTCGTTGCCGAGATGAACGCCATCCGCGCCGCGCATGACGAGGTGTCAGCCTCGATCCTGGTCGGCGACCTCAACATCGCTCCGCAGGAGCACGATGTCTGGTCGCACAAGCAATTGCTCAACGTCGTCAGCCACACGCCGGTCGAGACGCAAAATTTCGACGCGATGCGGATCGCCGGCGACTGGGTCGACCTGATGCGGCTCGACGTGCCGCCAGAGCAGAAGCTCTACACCTGGTGGAGCTATCGCGCGCGGGACTGGGAAGCCTCGAACCGCGGCCGCCGGCTCGACCATGTCTGGTCGTCACCGAACCTGGTGCCGAGCTTTGCCGGCTATGAGATCCTGCGAGAGGCGCGTGGCTGGGAGCGGCCCTCGGACCATGTGCCGGTGATTGCGCGGTTCGACCTGGATTAGGCGGGCCGATATTCAGGTGAGGCCGGCCTGCAAATGGCCGATACCTGCGCTTCCGGTGCTCGCGTACTTTGAGTACGCTCCGCTCCGGTTCTCGGTATCAGCCATTTTCGACTCGGCCTGACCTGAATCTCGACACACCCAAGCGTGAGCGCGGTCGCGGGGACCTACCCGCCAAACCTTGGCGCCAGCTTCTCGATGCGGGCGATCATGGCCTGGAAATCATCGAGGATGCGCTGGTGCAGTTTCACCGCCACTTCGGGATATTCCTCCAGGATGCGGCGAAACATCTTGCGGCTCAACCTTATCACTTCCGAATCGGTCTCGGCCGAGGCGCTGGTCAGCCGTCTTGAGTCGGCGATCAGCGCCAGTTCGCTGAGGATCGTGCCGGGGCCGGCGGTGCCGATCGGGATGCGGTCGCCATCCTGCTCCCGGTAGAGCACGATGCGGCCACTGACCACGATATAGGCCGAGTCGGCTTCGTCATCCTCGCGGTACAGCTTGCGGTCGGCCTGCAGATGGGTGGCTTCGGCGCCGAAGGCGAGCAGGCGCAGCTGTTCCTGCGTGAAACCCTCAAAGAGCTTCACGGCGGACAGGATGCGGATGTCGTCATCCAGCGCCATCTCTAGCTGCGTCCCCGAACGGTCAGTCCAATCCCTCCCTTAGAGCGCCGCGTGTCCAATTGAACGCGCAAAGGACGCTCTAACACTTCAATCTGCGCAGCGGGCCGATCCAGGCTCCCCCAGCCGGATCCTCCCCGAAACAGTCCCGCCCCGACCGCTTATTGAACAATGAAAAGTTTAAGGAACCAGCTTGTAGCCGCCGCTTTCTGTCACAAGAATTTCAGCATTGGAAGGATCGCGCTCGATCTTCTGGCGCAGCCGGTAGACGTGAGTTTCCAGCGTGTGCGTGGTGACGCCGGAATTGTAGCCCCACACTTCCTCGAGCAGGACGTCGCGCGTGACCACCTTCTGGTCGGCTCGATAGAGATATTTGATGATCGAGGCTTCCTTCTCGGTCAGCCGCACCTTGCCGCCGCGCTGGTCGATCAGAAGCTTCTGGCTGGGCTTGAACGTGTAGGGCCCGACCGAAAAGGTGGCGTCCTCGCTCTGCTCGTGCTGGCGCAGTTGTGCGCGTATGCGGGCGAGCAGCACGGCGAAGCGGAACGGCTTGGTGACATAGTCGTTGGCGCCCGCCTCGAGGCCCAGAATCGTGTCGGAATCGGTATCGTGGCCGGTCAGCATGATGATCGGCGCCTTGTAGCCGCCCTTGCGCAGGATCTTCACCGCCTCGCGGCCATCCATGTCCGGCAGCCCGACATCCATGATGAGCAGGTCGATGAGCCCGCCGCGCGCCGCGGCGACGCCTTTGGCGGCGGTCGCTTCCTGCAAGACGTCGAATTCTTCGTAAAGGGCCAGTTGCTCGACGAGGGTTCCGCGCAGGTCGTCATCGTCGTCAACGATCAGAATGGTACGTGATGTCATGGATCAATCCATTGTTTTGAAAAGAATTTTCAGTTGACCGCCCCCCATTTATGCGGAAGCTGACCGGCGCAACAGTCCGATCACAGTGATTTGTTCCGTGACACGATCATACAAGAAAAAACGCGATCGCAATGCAGCCGGCGCAATTTTGCCGAAAGGGCTGCGTGTGCTGGTGGTTCGGGCGAGGCCGGGCAACCCCAGCCAGGGGATATTGCAGGCCGGCAGCAAGGTGTTTGCCTGTGCGCTCGGACGCGGCGGCATCTCGGCCAATAAGCGCGAAGGCGACGGTGCGACGCCGCTTGGCGAGATGCGGATTTTGTCAGGATATTTTCGGGGCGATCATTTCGCGGCCGGCCGCAAAACCCGGCTGGCGATGGCGCCGATCGGCGCCGATCTCGGCTGGTGCGAGGTGCCGGACGACCGCAACTACAACCGGCCGGTGAAAATCCCTTATGGCGCCAGCCATGAGCGAATGCGGCGCGACGACCGCCTCTATGACGCCTGCCTTGTGCTCGACTGGAACATGGCGCCGCGCCGGCGCGGCCGTGGCAGCGCCATCTTCTTCCATCTGGCGCGCCCAGGCTTCACACCGACGCAAGGCTGCGTGGCGGTGACAGCGCGGACAATGGCGCGGCTGTTGCCGCTGGTGTCGGACCGGACGGTGGTGAGGGTGGTGAGGTAGGGAGTAGGGAGTAGGGAGTAGGGAGTAGGGAATAGGGAATAGGGAATAGGGAATAGGGAATAGGGAATAGGGAATAGGGAATAGGGAATAGGGAATAGGGAATAGGCCTTCACTACTCACTACTCACTACTCACTACTCACTACTCACTACTCACCATTGCCTAACGCCTTCTCGGCTTCTGCCACCCAGTGTCCAGCAATCCAAGCCGGCCGAGTTCCCGGTCCACGGCCCGCGTCACGTCCTTGCGCTGCGCGCCGACGTCGCGCAACTGGCGATCCGACAGATCCTCCACGTCCTGGCGCGGCAGGTTGATGGCGACTTTCGCCTGGCGAAGCCAGTCCGTTACGGCATGCAACCAGTTCGAGCGAGCTGCTGGCGAGTTCAAAACGAAGATGGACATGATGCGCTCCGTGTTCCGCCGGATATCAAATCCGGCTTGATGGTGTTTCGATGCATGCATCATGCCGCATTGAAATCCATGCGAGAAACGAGTAGTTCTTTTCGGATCGTCAAGTTTTATTTGAGGATACGGTGATGTCCCGTCTGTTGCCCGGAACGCGCGCGCTGAGGACTCTGGAAGCCGCCGCCCGCCACCTCAATTTCACCCGCGCTGCCGACGAGCTCGGGCTGACGCCGGCGGCGGTCAGCCACCAGATCAAGGAAATCGAGGATCAGCTCGGGCTGGTGCTGTTCACGCGAACCAGTCGTACCATCCGGTTGACCGAGGCAGGTACGGTGCTGTTCGAGGCCTCGATCGATGCGCTCGACCTGCTCAACCGGGCGGTGTCGCGGGCGCGCAAGCTGACGCGCGGCACGGCATTGCTGAAGGTAACGCTCGACGCGCAGTTCGCGTCAAAATGGCTGATGCGGCGCGTCGACGATTTTCGCAAACTTCAGCCCAATATCGAACTGAGGTTCGACATCGGCTACGAAGTGCGCGATTTCGAACTCGACGACGTCGATGTCGGCATCCGGTTCGGGGTCGGCAAGTATCCGGGGCTTCGCGCCCATCGCCTGTTCGACAACATCCTCATTCCGGTGTGCAGCCCGAGCCTGCTGACCTCCGGCCCGCCGCTGCGCGAACCGCGCGACCTCTTCAACCACACGCTTGCCCATATCGAATGGTCGCGCCAAGGCGTGACATGGCCGAACTGGCGCATGTGGATGGCCGCGGCCGGCATCAACGATTTCGACGACAGCCGGACTATCGTGTTTGGAACCTCTACCGATGCCGTGCAGGCGGCGCTCGACGGCAATGCCGTGGCGCTCGCCGAGTTCGCCATGGTGGCAAACGACCTTTCCCAGGGAAGGCTGGTGCAGCCCTTTGAACTCGGTCTGCGCGTGGGGCCGGAGTTCGGCTACTTCCTGGTCTATCCCGAGAGCACTGCCAACGATCCGCGCATTATCGCTTTCCGCGAATGGATCCTCGACGAAGTCGCCAGGACGCAGACCTGACGACTTCTGCAGGCCTCAGCCGGCGACCGGCGTCCCGAACCAGCCGATCACCGCGCCGATGATCAACAGCACGCCGAGCCAGTGGCCGCCGTCGATCAGGGTCAGGTCCCAGCCGAAATTCTCATAGCGATGGTTGGCCGTCAGCGTCGTGGCGACGAAACCCAGCCAGAGGACGAAGCCGAGGACCAGCCCTGCGACAAGGACCGGCTCGCCGCCCGTCATCGCGCCGACGACCAAGGCCAAGACCAGCGCCATGATCAGCTCGGCGATGAAGGAGATGATGAAGGGCAATATTGATTTCTTTGACGTTGACGGATCGATCCTGGCCGCCCTCATCCAAGGCTTGCTGAGGGCCGTGTACCAGACGGCGCCAAACAGCCACGCCGCGACGGCCGCGACAGCCACCGCCAGCCAGTTCACCACTGAAAAATCCATAAAGTCCTCCCCTCAAGCATGCAGCCCAAAGCCTGACGGTTCTGGGATAACGACATGCGTGTTCTTCAAATCAATGCGCGATGGAACGCCTGTTCGGCAATGCCGTCAAGCGAAGCGCCACACCGTGGTGCGCTTGACCAGGGCGTCCTCCAGCGCCCGCGTCACCGCCACTTCGTAGACGGCGAGCGGCTCCAGTCCCGCCTTCGGCATGTAGGAGCGGCCAGGATCGCCGACGAGGATGTCAGCGCCGCGCGCCTTCAGTGTCGAAAACCACGGCATCAGCGTGTCGGCGAAGGATTTGTCGTAGAAGACGTCGCCCGCCAGTACCACGTCCCAGCCGGCGTCGGTGCCGATGCAGTCCGTGCCGCAAAAGTCGATGGCAACGCCATTGGCCTCTGCGTTGAGGCGGATCGCCGTTTCGCAGAACGGGTCGATGTCGGCGGCGATCACGTGCGCCGCACCCGCCTTGGCGGCGGCGACGGCGACAAGGCCGGAGCCGGAGGCGAAGTCGAGCACGCGTTTGCCCCGCACATCCGACGGATTGTCCAGCACGTAACGGGCAAGGCCCTGACCGCCGGCCCAGGCAAAGGCCCAAAACGGCGGCGGCAGGCCGATTTCGATCAGCTCGTTCTCCGTGCGCTGCCAGAGGTCATGCGCTTCGTCGGCAAGATTGAGCACAATCTCCGGCACATGCGGCGGCGACATAAGCGCCGTGTTGTCGAGAATGAACTTTTTCGCGCTGTTCGGCGTGAGGGCCGTCACGGAGCCGGCGTCAGGCCGCCCATGCGGCAGACTTCCTTCCATTCGGCCGGCGTCACCGGCTGTACGGAAAGCCGTCCAAGCCGCACCAGCGCCATCTCGGCGAGTTTCGGATTGGCCTTGACCTGTTCCAGCGTCGGCGGGTTCGGCACATCCTTGAAGGCTCGGATGTCGACGCATTCCCAGCGCGGATCGTCGGTGGTGCTGTCGGGATGGGCAAGCCCGCAGACTTCGGCAATGCCGACGACGTTCAGCCCTTCATTGGAGTGATAGAAGAAGCCGAGATCGCCGATCTGCATCGCCTTCATGTTGTTGCGCGCTGCATAGTTGCGCACGCCGTCCCACTGCGTGCCGGCATTGCCCTTGGCCTTCAGCGCCTCGAAGGAGAAGACCGAAGGTTCGGATTTGAACAGCCAGTAGTTCATGTCTTTGCTCCAACTACTATTTTTTGCGCAATTCCGGACGGAAACCCGTTACACACTTTTCCTGGGATCGCTCTAGGCGCCGTCGGAACTAACTAGCCGCCGGCTTGTTGAAGGTCCAGTTCCACTGGCGGATTTCGACACTTTCGAACAGCCCGGCCTTGGCATAGGGGTCGGCAGCCGACAGCGCCTGCGCACCGGCGAGATCGGGCGCTTCGACGACGACGAGGCTGCCATTGGGCTTGCCTTCGGCGTCGAGGAACGGGCCGGCAAAGGCCAGTTTGTTGTCGGCGTTCAGGCCTTCGAGAAAGGCGACGTGGACCGGTCGCGTATCGACCCGCACCTGCAGGCTGCCCCGCTTGTCCTTGCAAATCAACGCAAACAGCATTTTTAAAACTCCGTTTCGGGATTGCGACAACAGCTCGCTTGAACTGCCGAAATCGCGGTTTTGCTTTTATGCTGGCTTCGGGTCAATGCCAAATGACGATCTCTCGACGCATTGAATCTCCGCTATGGCTCAAGCCAAGGCGTTGAAATAGTTGACAGTCCTGGGTTGATGAAAATCACAAACGCAACCCGCGTCGCCGAAAGAGTGGACGAAGGCGACAGGCTGCGTCGCGCACCACAACAGCGCACCAGCTTTGCTTGCCGCCGCCTATAAATACACTACCGAGTATTTCGTAAATTCAAAAATAATCAATTTTCGATACGCAACACTCCAGCAAGCCAATTGTGAAATGGGCTGGTCTGCTCAGAACGCCTGAATAGAGGTCGCAATGGAGAGCATCGCGCGCAACACGACGGTTCGGATCGACGACGTCGCGCTTGCTTTCACGGCCGGCATGGGGACCGAGCGTGTTCTCGTCTCTGCAATCATTCCTTGCCTGAACGAGGAACTGACGCTCGGCATTTGCATTCGCAAAGCCTTCAATGCCTTCTCGATGCGCGGCATCAAGGGGGAAGTCGTCGTTGGCGACAATGGATCCGCGGACAAGTCGGTGGAGATTGCGCAAAAGCTGGGAGCGCGGGTCGTTCATCAGCCGGTAAAGGGCTATGGCGCGGCAATCAGTGCCGCGGTCGAAGCGGCCGAAGGCAAATATCTCATCATGGCGGATGCCGATGATTCCTACGATTGGAGCCAGCTCGGCGATTTCGTCGATGCGTTGGAACAGGGTGCGGAACTTGTGATGGGCGACCGGTTCGCCGGCGGGATCCAGCCGGGCGCCATGCCATCGTTGCATCGCTACCTCGGCAATCCTGTCCTTTCCACCATCGCTCGCTGTTTGCACAACTCTCCGGTCCGCGACTTCCATTGCGGCATGCGCGGTTTCACGCGCGAGGCATTTCTAAAAATCGGCGCGCGCTCGCCAGGGATGGAATTCGCTTCGGAAATGATCATCAATGCGCATCGCGCTGGGCTCGCCATTCGTGAAGTGCCGATCAAGCTCTACCCCGACAAGCGCAACCGCGCGCCGCATCTGCGTTCCTTCCGGGACGGTTGGCGACATCTGCGGCTGATCATAGCCCATGCGCCCGATACCATGTATCTCGTGCCTGGGCTGACCTTGTTGATCGCTGGCATTGCCGGCCTTGCCGTTCTCGCGGCTGGGCCTGTTCGCATCGGCGGATGGTACTTTGGAATTCACTTCGTCGCGCTTTCGGCCATGGCGACGTTGATTGGCCTTTCAGCGATCCTGTTCGGTATGCTGGCAAAGGTGGCAATCGCCATCTACCACCCGGTCTACAGCGGTCGAATTGTGCCATGGCTGACGCGCGGCCGGCCTTTGGAATGGCTGGTTTTTTCCGGTGGCGTACTCGCGGCAACCGGCTTCGCGGCCGATGTGTCACTCGCGCTACATTGGATTCTTATTGGCGGCCCCATGGAGCAATCGGTGCACCTGACCTTTGTAGTCACCACCATCTGCGTGGCCGGCATGTCGATGGTGCTGTCCGGCTTCGTGCTCAAATTGCTGCTTGATACGTTGAGTAGCAGACGTGAGCTCTAGCCCTCCAGCAGCCTTGCGAGCGGAAATTCAAGCGGCAAGCCGCGCGGCCGCAAAGCCTTTTCTGTCGGTTGTCATGCCGGTCCATGACGGGGCGGCATGGATTGGAGCGACACTTGACTCGCTTGCTGCAGAGCCGAGCGATGGCCTGGAGATAATCATTATCGACAGCAGCCCGACAAACGCTACTTCCGCCATTGTCGAGCGATTTCTCCACCGGCCGGCCTTCCGGCTGCTGCGGCGAAAGGATCTAGCGCCCTGGCAGTCGAAGACCAATCTGGGCGTTGAGCTGGCCGCCGCCGACTATGTCTGCATACTCCACCAAGACGACCTTTGGTTGCCCGGGCGCATCGAGGCCACGCGACGCTGGCTCGAGGACCTGCCCGAAGCAGCGCTTCACTTGGCCCCGACTGCGATCGTCGACCGCTACGGCCGGGGAATGGGATGCTGGAACTGTCCCTTGCCGAGCGACAAGGTGCTCGAATCCGACTTCTTGCTGGAACGGCTTCTCGTACAGAATTTCGTGTCCGTGCCTGCTCCGATATTTCGTCGGAATGCGTGGCTGGCATGCGGGGGTATGGATGAGAGGCTCTGGTATACGGCTGATTGGGATATATGGGCGAAGCTCGCCGTTTCCGGACCCGTCATTTATCACCAGGAGATAACCACGGCCTTCCGGGTTCATGGCGATTCGCTGACCGTAACCGGATCGCGCGATGCGAACGAATTCCGTTCGCAAATGCAGACTGTCCTGGAGCGCCATTTGGACCGGCTTTCGGCGCGCAGCCGGCGCCGGATCGAATCTGCTGCTCGGGCATCGATCAGCGTTAATGTGTCGCTGGCGGCTGCGTCAGCCGGCGACTTGAAGGCCTTGCTTCGAGCCGCTCGTATCATGCTGTCGCTCGGGCCGACGGGATTGAGGCGCTATTTGCGCGATTCGCGGCTGCGTGAGCGTGTCATGTGCCGGCTTCGCGCGAAACTGACAGGAGCTTTCTGAGGCGATGTCCAGCTCTGTCAGGATCGCCGACATCCCAGTGGACCAGAGCGAAAGACCGCTTCTGGAACGGGGACGGCGGTACATTGTGGTGGGAGCGATATGCGCAATTGCGCACAATGTCATCATGATTACGGTCGATCAGCTGGGCAGGCACTACCTGCTGGGCATCATGATTTCATTCCTGGCGGTGACGCCGACCGGCTACGCTCTGCACAGCTGGTTCACCTTCGGCAAACCGCTGCGCTTCAAGGCATTTGCGCGTTTTGCGGCAGGCGTGGCTGCGGCCTACCCGATCTCGGTAGCCATGATGGTGCTTCTCTGTTCCTGGCTTGGCCTTGGTGTTGCGATCGCGTCTCCGATCGCCACCGTGGCGTTACTCATCTGGAACGTTGTGGTTGCGCATTTGGCTATCTTGTCACGGTTCAGTCTACGGTCCGCCACCGCGCCGACAGCATCTCGCTCAACCACACGACAATTTTCCGGAAACGAGGAATAAGAATGCTACCGCCAGGTCAGATCATGCGCAGGGCTCTTGGCCGCCATTTCAAGCCGGTCGGAGACGTCTACCGTCGCGTTTTCGTCAATCTCAATGCAATCGCGGATTTTCTCGATCGCGAATTGCCGAACGGCGCGAAGGTTTTGGATATCGGCGGCGGCGATGGAGCGCTCGTCGACCGGCTGCTCGATCAGCGCCCCGACCTGAGGATTACGATGTGCGATCTCGCCCCTTCGATCGGTGCGTTTCTAAGCAACGCAAATCGGGCGAAGGTCGAACTTCTGCCCGCGACGGACCTTTCCAGCGTGCAAGGGTCTTACGATGTCGTCACGATTTCCGACGTCATTCATCATGTACCGGTGGATCGGCGCGAGGCGTTCTTCAAATCGCTGGCCAACAGTTGCGAACGCTGGGCCTGCCGGAAGATCATCCTCAAGGACATCGAGCCTGGTGGAATACGCGCCACCTTGTCGCTTCTTGCGGACCGGCACATTACCGGAGACAAGCATGTCGTCTTGTTTTCGCGTTCGGACTTCGCGGCCATGGCAAAGCGGCATTTCCCGACGGCAAAGAGAGTATCGGCATCACCGGACCGGCCGAATTATTGTGAACTGCTCAGCTGGTAGCAGATGGGTGGATCCCGGCGTGTCACGAGGCGGTAAGCGCGGATCAACGACACGCTATTTGGTCGCGATGGTGCTGAGCATGCTGGCGATCCGGTGACTCTCCGGGCGATCGACCAGAAATTTATCGATAAACTTCAACGGGAATGTCAGCGTCAGGATTGCGGCTTTCGCTATCATGTAGCGGGTTCGGTTCTCTCGACCGATAACGACGCCGATATATTCCGAAAGGATGTTGACGATCGCGCTTGTCGGCCCTTGATGCGTCTGGACCTCTACCCTTGCGAACCGCTGGAGAAGCTGCTCGATCCCGTCCTTTGTGAAGTTGCAGTAGTGGGCGGGATAGCCGTGATAGGGGAACAGGAAAGGGTTGATGCAGAGCAGCTTCCCACCCGGCTTCAGGACACGGAACACTTCATCGACGACCGCTACCGGATTGGGAACATGCTCGATCACGCTGTCCAGAATGACGACGTCGACGGAATCGCTCGCAAGCGGCGTGTGCTCGATATTCGCGACCAGATCGACGTTCGGGGTGGGGAACAGGTCAATGTTGAGAACATCGGGGCGGACGCGCCGTGCGCCGGAGCCGAACTCAACGATCATCGAGTCCTGAGGTATCGAGGCAAGAAACGAATTTAGCGTGTCGTGCGGTGAATATTCGCTGGTGATGACCTGCTTGAGCGAATTGTAGAGACGGGCGCGCGTACTGGTACCGGCATACGCCTCTTCATGGAAGCTCGCGTCGAAGCCCTCCCTCACCGGCGACTCGACAAAGAACGGAATCCCTTTGTGCACGGGATAGGGGGCAGGGCAAGATTCGCAGGTCAGGGCAACCGGGCTTGTGCCAAGCCTGGAATAGCAGACTGGGCAGACGAGGCCCGATGCCATCTTGGGTTGTAGCACGCGATGTCCTTTCAAGCCTCCGCATTGTCGCAGAGGCAGGTTGCCGTGTCTGAACGTAACGCTTCTTAGCAAGCAAAAGGCTAACAGCGGCTAAAGTCCGCTACGTATAGACAGGCTGGAGCGGAGCGCTGCAAGAATCCGAAGCGCGACGGCTTCAGTTCCGCACAGTCTCGGAAAATTAACCGCGGTGGAACCATGCTTCGCCAAGCGGAGCTGCCGGCCTCGAAGTTGTTGTCTGATGATGAAGGGCGTTGCGCCCAGCGAGGCAGCACGCCTGGCGTTGGTCTGCCTGGGCACGATCGAGGGGGTTGTCTTGAATACGCAGGAGCCGGGACCAAACAAGCTGTTCGCTCTCGGGCAGCGCCCAACAACAACTTTTCTGCATATCCTGATCGCACTCAAGATCATCTTGCTGTTCGTTCTGGCTTGGAACATCCGCTTCGTCATGGATGAATTCGTCCAACTCGGATGGGCGAAATATTTCTCCAACGGCCTGTTCGATACGATCTGGCATCCCAAGGCGGTCGGCTATGCGGCTTTTTATGAGATTGCTCATCTGATCGGCTGGAATGCCACGTCGGTTCTGCTTGCTGGCCGCATGCAGACTGCGTTGCTGGCCTGCGGGACGATCTCTTTGATCTACGCATGCGCTCGCGCTCTGGGCGAGGATCGCGTGCGCGCTTTGACGATCGTCCTCGTTCTCCTGTGCTTTTCGAATTTCATGGAGCGCATCTTTCGTACCATCGCCGAACCGCCGGCAGTGTTCTTCGCCGTGGCGGCGTTGCTGGTTGTCCTGCGCGCACCTGGGTTGAGGGCAAGGCAGCTTGTTGCCGCCGGCATGCTAAGTGGCCTTGCCTTCGTCATCACTCAGAAATCGGTCTACTTCAACGTTGCGCTCGGCATCGGCCTTGTTGCTGACGCAGCCTTGATGAGACGCTACGCAACAGGGGCGGTTCGCGGAGGGTGGCTCGTGCTTGGATGGGCCGTTCCGATAATGGTCTATTGCTTGATCTTCGGTGGAGGCGCCCCTGTTCTCGCGGCCAAAAACCTTATACTTGGCCCGGTCGAGATTGCGACGCGTGGAGGCGGTGACTACGGGGGACTGAGGCAGTTCGTGTTACAGACACTGGCGCGGAACGCCCTTCTTTACGGGATCTGTTTCTCCGGTATGGCCCTGTCACTGATGCGGATCATGAAACTCGATGGTCGAAGGCGAATTGCGCTGATCTTTTCACTCGTCATCACGGTGCTGGTATTCACGCACGACCAGCCCTGGCCTTATGTCTTCATCATGGCGTTGCCCTTCGTTGCGCTCTGGTCGTTGGAGCTTCTCGACAGCACCGCAACCCACGCGCGCTACCGGGTTCCTGTCCTCGCGGTGCTGATCACAGCCATCGCCATGAGCTACGCGAGCAATGTCGTTTACCTACGCCTCAACAATCAGACCCAGCTTGAACTGGTCTCGCGCGCGGAATCTTTGCTCGCACCGGATGAGAAGTATTTCGACGGCATCGCCATGCTGCCCAATCGACAGGAGCCCTCCACACTCTGGCTCGACCAGCATTATGTCTTGAAAACATTGCAGGAAGGCAGGCAATCGGAAGCCTACAAAGTTCTCTCGGATTCCCCGCCCAAGATGGTCCTCTGGTCATATCGCATGGATTTGATCGATACCGTGATCGCGCCTCTCATCCGCGACAGCTACGTCCAGATCGCTCCCAACATCAGAATGGCTGGTCGTCGCCTCTATTCCGGTCGTCCGGTCGTTTTCAAGGTGCCTGTCGCCGGACGATACAGCCTGTACACGACCAGCGGGGAGCTTGCAGACGGCGAGGTCGAGATAAACGGCACCTCGCATTCTTCGCCCCTATCCTTGGAGGCAGGTACCAGCGACGTTGTCCTGCGCAACGGTCCAGCCGAGGCACTGCTGCTGCCGGAAGGTCACTATGAAAACCGCATCGTGCCTGGCGGGGACAATACCGAGCTGTTCACGGGAGTTTACAATTAAATACCGGTTTCGGTCTTCAGCGGCCGGGTCATCAATGCCGTGACAGCCTGCCGAATGGTGATCGTGCCGTCCAGTATCGCCGACACCGCAGCGATGATCGGCGCGTCGATGTGGCGCTCGGTGGCGATGCGGGCGGCGATCGCCGCCGTCGGCACGCCTTCGGCGAGCGGCAGTCCGGCCAAGGGCTTACCTTGCCCCAGCGCCAGCCCATAGGCGAAATTGCGCGACTGGGCCGAAGAGCAGGTGAGCAAAAGGTCGCCGAGGCCGGAAAGCCCCATCAGCGTCTCCGGCTTGGCGCCGAAGGATGCCCCGATGCGGCGCAGTTCGACGAAGCCGCGCGTCACCATGGCGGCCTGCGCGCTGGCGCCGAGCCCAGCGCCGGTGACGGCGCCAGCGGCAATGGCGAAGACATTCTTCAAAGCGCCACCAATCTCGACGCCGATCAAATCGTCGCTGGAATAGCAGCGCAGATTCTGCGCCGAAAAGCGCGCGGCAAGCTCGGCCGCCAAGGCGTCGTCGGGGGAAGCAACTACGACAGCGGTCGGCAGACCCCTGGCCACATCGGCGGCAAAGCTCGGACCGGACAAGGCCGAAACCGGAGTTTCGGGCAGGATCTCACCAACGATCGCCGACAGCAGCGCGCCGGTGTCGCGCTCGATGCCTTTGGCGCAGAGAACCAGCGGGATGCCTTTCGGCATATGGGGCTTTGCCGTCGTCAGCATGGCGCGCAGCGCCTGCGCCGGCGCCACGGCCAGCGCGCAATCGGCATCGGTCAGGGCCGTGCTGATATCGCTCGTCGCCGCAATGCCTGTTTCAATGGCGATGCCGGGGAGATAACGCGGGTTCTCGCCGCGGCGGATCGCGGAAACCGTCTCTTCGTCGCGGGCGTAGAGCCGGACATCGTGACCGGCGCGCAGCATCGCCAGCGCTAGCGCCGTGCCCCAGGCGCCGCCGCCGAGCACGGCGACGCGCCAGCCGGTTCTGTCCCTGCCGCTTGTGTTGCCGGCGCTCATGCTTTTGCTCCGCGCCGGCCGGAGCCGACCATCGGGGCCGAAATGCTGTCCAGCGGCCAGCGCGAACGCGGCACGAAATCGAAGCCGTTCTCTTGCGACAGGCCTGCCCGCAACCGCTCGATGCCGGCCCAGGCGATCATCGCCGCGTTGTCGGTGCACAGTTTGAGCGGCGGCGCGACAAAGGCGAAGCCGGCCTCGGCGCACTGCTTCTGCAGCGTCGCCTTGATCGCTCTGTTGGCGGCGACTCCACCGGCAACGACCAGCGCCGGCTCGGCCTTGTCCGGAAATTCGTCGCGGAAGCGGGCCAGCGCGCGGGCCACGCGGTCGCCAAGTGAGTCGGCTACCGCCGCCTGGAACGAGGCGCAGATGTCGGCGACATCCTGCTCGCTTAGCGGCTGGATGGCGGTCGCCGCCTGGCGCACCGCGGTCTTGAGGCCGGAGAAGGAGAAATCGGGCTGCGCAGATCCTTTCATCGGCCGTGGAAAGGCAAATCGCGTCGCATCGCCCGAGATTGCCGCCTTTTCGACATTCGGGCCGCCGGGATAGGGCAGGCCGAGCATTTTGGCCGTCTTGTCGAAAGCTTCGCCGAGCGCGTCGTCGATGGTCGTCGCCCAGCGTTGGTAGTCGCCGACGTCGCGCACGGCGACGATCTGGGTGTGGCCACCGGAGACCAGCAGCAGCAGATAGGGAAAATCGAGCCCGTCGGTCAGCCTTGCGGTCAGTGCGTGGCCTTCGAGATGGTTGATGGCGATCAGCGGCTTGCCGGCGGCCGCTGCAATCGCCTTGGCTGTCATCAGGCCGACGATCAGCCCGCCGACTAGGCCGGGGCCGGCAGTGGCGGCAATGGCGTCGATGTCGGCCAGGGCTACGCCCGAATCCGCAAGAGCGGCCTCGACAATGCCGTCCAGCGCCTCGACATGGGCACGCGCGGCGATCTCCGGCACGACGCCGCCGAAGGCGGCGTGCTCCTCGATCTGGCTGAGCACGATGTTGGACGCAATCACCGGCACGGAATCGCCGTCCAGCGTCACCACGCTGGCGGCGGTCTCGTCGCAACTCGTCTCAATGCCCAGAACGCGGATCAATTCGTCGCTGTCTCCAGAGATTGTGTCGCCGGACTTTCCTAGTTAGTAGAGGCGGGCCTCGCTAGGGAGAGCGCCGGAAACGCAAAGCCAGCCGGGGGTTATCACGGACCGCGCGCCATGCAAACTTTGAAAATAGGAACACGCGGCAGCCCGCTGGCGCTCGCCCAGGCGCATGAGACGCAGGCGCGGCTGATGGAAGCGCATGGCATGCCGGCAGAAGCCTTCGAGGTCGTCGTCATTTCGACCAGCGGCGACCGCATCCAGGACCGGCCGCTGTCGGAAGCCGGCGGCAAGGGGCTGTTCACCAAGGAAATCGAAGACGCGCTGCTGGCCGGCACGATCGATATCGCCGTGCATTCCTCCAAGGACATGCCGACAGTGCTGCCGGTCGGGCTGGAGCTGTCCGCCTTCCTGCCGCGCGAGGATGCGCGGGACGCCTTCATCGGCAAGGCGGTGAAGCGCATTGTTGATTTGCCGCAAGGCGCCAAGGTCGGGTCGTCTTCGCTCAGGCGCCAGGCGCTGATCCGGCGCATGCGGCCGGACCTAGACGTGGTCATGTTCCGCGGCAATGTGCAGACCAGGCTGCGCAAGCTGGAGGAAGGCGTCGCCGAAGGCACGATCCTCGCTTATGCCGGGCTGAAGCGGCTCGGGCTCGGCCATGTCGTCACCGATCTGATGCCGCTCGATGCTTTTCCGCCGGCGCCGGGACAAGGCGCAATCGGCATCGAAACCCGCATCGGCGACAGCGTGGTCGAAAAGATGCTGGTGGCCATCCATGATGTGCCGACAGGCCAGGCGCTGGCCTGTGAGCGCGCCTTCCTGGCGGCGCTCGATGGCTCCTGCCGCACGCCGATCGCCGGCTATGCGACGATATCGGGCGGCAGGCTGGTTTTCGCCGGGCTGATCATTTCGCCCGATGGCACGCAATCGCATGAGGTCAAGGCCGAAGGCTTGGCGCTGGATGCCGCTGACATCGGCACGGACGCGGCCAGGATGGTGCGGGTCAAAGCGGGCGAAACCTTCTTCGACGGCTGGGTCTGATATGCGTGTCCTGGTGACGCGGCCGCAACCTGGGGCGTCGCGAACCATGCGGCGGCTGCAGGAATTGGGATTTGAGCCGCTCCTTCTGCCGCTGACCGAAACGGTGACACTGCCGGTTGGCGCCGATGCTGCGAGCGACAATGCCGTGGCCGTCGCTGTGACCAGCGCCAATGCCGTGCGGCATGCGCCGAAAGAACTCATTCGTGCGCTCGCCGCCTTGCCTTGCCATGCCGTCGGACGCAGGACGGCTGAAGCGGCACGTTCGACAGGGTTCTTGTCGGTCAGCGAAGGGGCGGGCGACGCCGAGCGGCTGGCCGAGGCGATTGCTGCCGGCCTTTCCGGCAAGGCGGTCGTCTATCTCACAGGGCGCGTGCGGTTTCCGGCATTCGAGGCGCGGCTGCGAAAGGCCGGCGTCGAGGTCCGCACCGTCGAAACCTACGACACGATTTCGCTCGATTATTCCGATGCTGAAATCCGTACACGCCTGTCCGATCAGGCGGTCGACGCGGTGCTGCTCTATTCAGCCAAGGCGGCGGCAGCGTTGCAGGCCTTGGCCAGCCGGGCGGAACTGCGCGATCTCTTTGAAAACATGCAGGCTTTTGCGCTCTCCGAGCGCGTGGCAGCGGCATTTGACAATGCCGCCGGCAAAAAAATACGCATGGCGCGGGAACCGCAGGAGGAGGCGCTGCTTGAGCTGTTGCACCGCGGCGACTGAGCCCCGTGTCATCACGCCGCCCCTTTTCACCTGATGATGATGTGCTAGACCATTTTTCAAACCATCACGCGCCGTCGGGCGCCCAGACGAAGCAGGATTGCGGAGCCCAGGCATGGTCAAGACGCCGAAGATGCGACATTCGAAAAGCCGCCGCGAGCCGGTGACCATCGAACTCGAACCCGGCGCTGTCTCGCGCATTGCCGATGCGGATGCCGCCAAGACGGATGTCGCCAACTCGGATGACGTCGGGGCCCCGGCAGAATCGGTTGCGGCCGAGGATGCGGCTGCCATGGCCAATGCGCAGCCGGAGACGCCTGACGAGCCCGTTCATGCCGATCAAGCCGATCTCGAGCCGTGGGAGCACTCCGACGCCGCGGCGCAGGCCGCCCCCGAAAGCGCCGATGCCAAGGCGTCCACCCAGGCGGAGCAGCCTTACCCCACCGCTTCGGATGCGCCACCGCGCGCCAGAACCTCCGACTACAGTTTCGAGGATGCCTCGCCCAAGCCGGGTGCACCCAAGGAAACCCCAAGGACAGCCGGGAACCAGCCCATGGCCGCGCAACCGAAGCGCACGAGCGGCATTGCCGCCGGCATCATCGGCGGTGTCATCGCGCTGGCTGCCGCCGGCGGGCTGCAGTTTGCCGGCGTGCTTGGCGCTCCGGGCTCAGGGGCGGGCACGGTCTCGCTCGACGGCGTCAATGGCGAGATCGCTTCGCTGAAGCGCGAAATCGCCGACCTCAGGGAAGCCAGCGGCAATGGCGCCGCAACGGCCAAGGTCGACGGGCTGTCTTCGGCGCTGGATCAGGTCAAGGCCGATGTCGCATCGCTGAAATCGGCGGTCGAAAAGGGCGGCGCCGGCGACAATGCCGGGCTTGCCGCGCTTGGCGACAAGGTCAAGCAGATCGAGACCGCGGTCGCCGCCCTTGGCCAGGCCGGTGGTGCAGCGCCCGTCGATCTCGCGCCGCTCAATGAAAGACTGGCGGGCCTCGACGCACTGGTGAAATCGGCCGGCGAGGCAGCCAAGGCGCAGGAAGGCAAGATCGCCGCGCTGGAGCAGTCGGTGATGCAGCTCGCCGGCAAGGTCGATGCGCAGGCCTCGCAGCCAAAGATCGCGATGGCCATCGCCGCTTCGGCCTTGAAGGCGGCGCTTGACCGCGGCGCGCCGTTCGCCGCCGAGTTGGAGACCTTCGCGGCGATCTCGCCCGATGCACCGCAGATTGCAGCGCTGCGCCCCTACGCTGAAAAGGGCGTCCCGACCCGCACCGAGATCGCCGGCGAGGCCGACGCCGCGGCCAATGCGATGGTCGCGGCGGCGACGCCGGTCGATGAAAATGCCGGCTTCTTCCAGAACCTTTTGTCGAGCGCCGAATCGCTGGTCAAGGTCCGGCCGATCGGCGCCGTCGAAGGCGCCGGCGCGCCGGAAACCGTGGCGCGCATCGAAGTGGCGGTCAACCAGGGCGACTACGCCAAGGCGCTCAGCGAATACGCAACGCTGCCGGATGCGGTCAAGGCTGCCGGCGCCGACTTTGCCGGCAAACTGAAGGCGCGCATCGACGTCGAGACGCAGGTCGACGCGCTGATTGCAGGTGCGATGAAGGCATGAGGACGACACGATGATCCGAATTCTCATCTTTCTCGCCGCCGTCTTCGCGCTCGGCCTCGGCTTTGCCTGGCTGGCCGATCGTCCCGGCGAGATGGTCGTCACCTTCAACGGTTACCAATACCAGGTCAGCCTGATGGTGGCGGCGGTGGCGATCGTTGCCGTCGTCGCCGCGGTGATGATCGTCTGGTGGCTGATCAAGTCGCTGTGGAACAGCCCGTACACGATCTCGCGCTATTTCCGCGTCCGCCGCCGCGACCGCGGCTACCAGGCGCTGTCGACCGGCATGATCGCAGCCGGCGCCGGCGATGGCGCGCTGGCCCGCAAGAAGACCAAGGAAGCCGCCAAGCTGATCCGCTCCGACCAGGAGCCGCTGATCCAGTTGCTCGAAGCGCAAGCCTCGCTGCTCGAAGGCGACCATGGGGGCGCGCGCGAAAAATTCGAAGCCATGCTCGACGACCCCGAAATGCGGCTGCTTGGCCTGCGCGGGCTCTATCTCGAAGCCGAACGGCTCGGCGACCGCAACGCCGCGCGTCACTATGCCGGGCGCGCCGCTTCCGTCGCGCCGCAACTGGCTTGGGCCGCCGAATCGACGCTGGAGGATCTGACCGGGCGCGGCGACTGGGACGGCGCGCTGAAGCTGGTGGAGGCGCAGAAGTCGACCAGGCAGATCGAACGCGACGCCGCCAATCGCCGCCGCGCTGTGCTGTTGACCGCCAAGGCGCAGGCGCTGACAGATAGCGACCCCAATGCAGCCAAGACAGCGGCACTCGAGGCAAACAAGCTCGCGCCCGATTTCGCACCGGCCGCGGTTGCAGCCGCCAATCTTCTGTTCAAACAGAACGATGTGCGCAAAGGCTCGAAGATCCTTGAGGCAGCCTGGAAGGCGGAGCCGCATCCCGAGATCGCCGAGCTCTACACCCATGCAAGGCCGGGAGATGCCGTGGTCGATCGTCTCAACCGGGCGAAGAAGCTGCAGGAGCTGAAGCGCAACAATGCCGAATCGTCGATGACGGTGGCGCGCGCCGCGCTCGATGCGCAGGATTTTTCCACCGCCCGCCGCGAGGCGGAAGCCGCGATCCGCATGGATCGCCGGGAAGGCGCTTACCTGCTGCTGGCCGATATCGAGGAGGCAGAGACCGGCGACCAGGGCAAGATCAGGCAATTGCTGTCCAAGGCGGTCAGGGCGCCGCGCGATCCGGCATGGGTCGCCGACGGCGTCGTCTCCGAACGCTGGGCGCCGGTATCGCCGGTCAGCGGCAAGCTCGACGCTTTCGCCTGGCGCGCACCGATGGAGCGGCTGGGCCAGCTCATCGACAGCCATGAAGACGAAGCCGATGTGCCGGTGCTTGCGGCACCCGCCAAGCCGACAAAGGAAGCCGAAGTGATCGATCATCCCGCCGTTGCCAGGAGCAGCGAGGCGCCGACCGAGTCGAAGCCCGCTGTGGGCGATGAGCAGGTCACATCGGTCACTTCCGCCGCTTTCGCCGCAATACCGCCCGATGCCGAACCCGTCGAACCTGCCGAGGAACTGGCTCGGCTGCCCGACGACCCTGGCGTCGACCCCGACGACGAAGCGGAGAAGTCACCGCGCCGCTTCCGCCTGTTTTGATCCCTGAAGCATGATCCCAAAAAGTGGATAGCGGTTTTGGAAAAGATCATGCTCCAATAAAGTGAAGTGAGCACCATGTTCGAACGCGTCCTGGCCTTTCTGAAAGACCTGCCCTCCGGGGCTGGGGCTCGCGCCAATGCGGACGATCCGCGCGTTGCGGCGTCGGCTTTGCTCTATCATGTGATGAATGCCGACGGCGTGCGCCAGGATGTCGAGTGGGAGCGGTTCAAGCAGGTGCTGGCGCAGAGCTATTCGATCAGCGGCGACGAGCTCGATGCACTGGCTGCCGCCGGCGAGCGCGCCGACAATGAGGCGATCGACCTCTATGCCTTCACCAGCGTCTTGAAGCGCCATCTCGACGCCGAGGCGCGCAAGGCTTTCATCGGCCTGATGTGGGAAATCGTCTATGCCGACGGCGAACTGCATGAACTGGAGGACAACACCGTCTGGCGCGTCGCCGAGCTAATCGGCGTCGAGCGCCAGGATCGCGTCGAGGCGCGCCGCAAGGCGGCGGCCGCCGCGCCCGGCGCCAGCGGAACGTCGAGCGACGAATAGGATTCCGCCTTTCCATGCCGCCCAGACCGAGCTCGAAACCAAAAATCCTGATCGTGCTGCATCAGGAGACTTCGAGCCCCGGCCGGGTTGGCCACATGCTGCTCGAGGAAGGTTTCGACCTCGACATCCGCCGGCCGCCTCTCGGCGACAGCCTGCCGGAGACGCTGGAGGGACACGCCGGCGCCGTGGTGTTCGGCGGGCCGATGAGCGCCAATGACGAAGATGAGTTCGTCCGCCGCGAGACCAACTGGCTCAATGTTCCGCTAAAGGAGAACCGGCCCTTCCTCGGCATCTGCCTTGGCGCGCAGATGCTGGCCAATCATCTCGGCGGCAAGGTCGAGGGGCATGGCGAGGGGCTGGTCGAGATCGGCTGGTATCCGCTGAAGCCGACCGAAGCCGGCAAAAAGCTGCTGCCCTGGCCCGACATGGTTTACCAGTTTCACCGCGAAGGCTTTTCGCTGCCCAGGGATGCGACGCTGCTGGCCACGGCGGAAACCTACCCCAACCAGGCTTTTCGCTATGGCGACAATGCCTGGGGCATCCAGTTCCATGGCGAACTGACCCAGTTGATGATGCAGCGCTGGGTGGTGCGCGGCGCACACCGTTTCGAATTGCCCGGCGCGCAGCCCGGCCGCGACCATCTCGGCGGCCGGCTGATCTGGGATATGCACCTCAAGCGCTGGCTGAGCGAGTTTTTGAGCCTGATCTTCGGCAAGCCTACTGAGGGATAGAGCAAATCCAACTACTCTGAACGGCCGAGCTTGCCCAAAGACGACTTACCTGTGGGAGGCGTGTACGATGGATCCGGGACCTTAGCCCGTTCCCGCAGATTTGGATTGCGCCCCAAACACTCCGATGGATCGAAAAACTCCGTGGCGCATTTAAGCTTCGGCTAATAACGGCCCCAGGAGAGAACCAATGAAGAAGACGCTGCTCATTTTAAGCCTACTCATTCCGCTCGCGGCATGCTCCCGCACCGAACAAGGCGCCGCCGTCGGTGGTTTGGGTGGCGCAGCTGTAGGCGCAGCAGTGGCCGGCGACCCGGTAAAAGGGGCGGTTGTTGGCGGTGCGGTCGGAGCGCTGGCCGGGGCGGTCATCGGGCACGCCAGCGAAGCCGGCCAGTGCAGATATCGCGGTCGGAACGGTCGAGTTTACGTTGCTCAGTGCCCGGACGGCTACTGATCTCAAAGGCGCGTGATCTCTTTCGATCACGCGCCTGCTCGGGGTAGGATAACTTGAATGGCATATGACAGCAAAAGACTGCTGGCTTTCTGGTTAGCCGTTGTCAGCGCTGTCGCGATAAACGCCGAACTTTCGACTGCGGCCTTGGCCGCACCTTTAGAAGCGAAGACAATTGCCGATCACTTCTCATCGGTAAAGTCCATGTCCGGGGACTTTGTCCAGTCGGGCCCAAGAGCGGAAAGGACCAAAGGGAAATTTTTCCTCCAGCGGCCGGGCAAGATCCGGTTCAACTATGCAGGCCAATCAGGGGTCAGCGTAATTGCAGATGGAAAATCCTTGGTGGTCTATAACAAGAAGCTCAAGACATCGCGGCTTTATGCTCTCTCGAAGACGCCGCTCAAGCTGCTCCTCGACAATCAGGTCAACTTTTCCGGCAATCGCCTCAAAAGTATCAAGGACGATGGCGCCCAGGTGATCATCAGGCTGGCCGACAAGTCGGCCTTCGGCAATTCGAATATCACTATGGTGTTTGACAGGGAATCGCTCGATCTACGCAGATGGACCCTGACTGACGAGAGGGGCCTTACCTCGACAGTCACCATATCCAACGTGAAGCAGGGCGTTCGCGCTCCTGCGGGCACCTTCACTATCGACTATGCCGCAAACCGTGAATTCAACACCAAAACGAAATAGTCGGCAGCGCCACGAACTGCCCGTGTAACACTACTCGGCGGCCGTCTCCGACGGCACCTCTGCCGGTGCCGAAGGCTCGGCCTCGGCATGCGGCTTGCGCCGTGAAAACAGCGACCTTAGCGTGACGTAGAACACCGGCGTCAGGAACAGGCCGACGAAGGTGACGCCGAGCATGCCGGAGAACACCGCGGTGCCGAGCGACTGGCGCATTTCCGCGCCCGGGCCTGTCGCGATCATCAGCGGCACGACGCCGAGGATGAACGAGAAGGCGGTCATCAGGATCGGCCGCAGCCTGAGCCGGCAGGCTTCGACGGCAGCCTCGGCCGCCGACAGGCCGCGTTCCTGGGCCTGCCGCGCGAACTCGACGATCAGGATCGCGTTCTTGGCGGCAAGCCCGATCAGCACGATGAGGCCGATCTGCACGAGGATGTTGTTGTCCAGCCCTCGGAACGACACGCCGAGCAACGCCGCGAGCACGCCGAGCGGCACCACCAGCACGATGGCGAACGGCAGCACCCAGCTTTCATATTGCGCCGCCAGCGCCAGGAACACGAACAGCACCGACAGTCCGAAGATATAGACAGCGGCATTGCCGGTGTTACGCTCCTGATAGGCGAGTTCGGTCCATTCGTAGGAGGTACCGGCCGGCAACGTCTGTGCCGTGATCGCTTCCATCTTGGCAAGCGCATCGCCGGTGGAAACGCCGGGCGCGGCGTTGCCCTGCAGCGGCACCGAGACGTACATGTTGTATCGCTGGACCAGCGCCGGGCCGGTGACGTCGCGGATCTCGATCAACGTGCCCAGCGGAACCAGCGCGCCGGTCGCCGAGCGCACCTTCAGCTTCAAGATGTCGGCGCGATCGAGGCGGAACGCCTGGTCGGCCTGCGCGCGCACCTGGTAGACGCGCCCGAAAGCGTTGAAGTCGTTGACGTAGGCGGTACCCAGATTGATAGACAGCGTCTCGAAGATGTTGGGGATCGGCACGTTCAGGATGCGCGCCTTGTCGCGATCGATCGCCAGGAAGAATTGCGGGCTGGACGCGGAGAAAGTGGTGAACACGCCGGTCAGCCCCGCCGTCTTGTTGGCCTTGCCGGCAATTTCATAGGCAAGCGCCAGGATCTGCCGCATGTCGGCGCTGTTGCGCTCCTGGATCTGCAGCTTGAATCCGCCGGCATTGCCGACGCCGCGGATCGGCGGCGGCGGCAGTGCGATAATGAAGGCTTCCTTGATGCTTTGCAGGCTGCCGAACAGATTGCCGATGACCTGGGTCGCCGACTGGCCGGCTTCCAGTCGCTCGTCAAACGGCTTGAACCTGGCGAAGATCACGCCCGCGTTGCTGGCATTGGTAAAGGTGGCGCCGGAGAAGCCGGCGAAGGCGACCGCGTAGTCGACGCCCGGCGTTTTCTGGATGATCTGCGACGCCTGCTGGATGACCGCATCGGTCCGCGATAGCGAGGCGCCGTCCGGCAACTGGACGACGACGATCGCATAGCCCTGGTCGAGCGACGGAATGAAACCGCGCGGCACCGTCTGAACCATATAGACCGTGGCGTAGATGAGGGCCGCGAAAACGGCCAGCGTGGCGGCGATCGCTATCCGCGAGCCGACCAACACGCGCACGATGCTCGAATACCAATGGGCGACCTTGTCGAAGCCGCGATTGAAGCCGTCGGCGAGCGCCCGTCCGAACCGCGCCAGGAAAAAGCGCGGCGGCGCCGCAGCAGTGTGGTGCGGCTTGAACAGCAGCGCGGCCAAGGCCGGCGAGAGCGTCAGCGAATTGAATGCCGAGATCGCCGTCGACACCGCGATGGTGATCGCAAACTGCAGGTAGAACTGCCCGGAAATGCCGGGAATGAAGGCTGTCGGCACGAACACCGCTATCAGCACCAGCGAGATCGCGATGACCGCCGTGCCGACTTCGTCCATGGTCAGATGCGACGCCGGATTGGGCGCCAGCCCGCTGGCGATATTTCGCTCGACGTTCTCGACCACGACGATCGCATCGTCGACGACGATGCCGATGGCCAGCACGAGGCCGAACAGCGTCAGCATGTTGAGGGAGAAGCCGGCGGCGTAAAGCACCGCCAGCGTGCCGATCAGCGACACGGGGATCGCCACGATCGGCACGATCGCCATGCGCCACGATTGCAGGAAGACGATGATGACGATGATGACCAGAACCATCGCCTCGAGGATCGTCTTGTAGACCTCCTGGATCGACTCGGCGACGAACTCGGTAGGATTGTAGACGATGTCGTAGCTCAATCCCTTCGGGAAGTCCTGGGAAAGCTCCTTCATCTTGTCCTGGATCTCCGCGGCTGCGGCGAGCGCATTGGTGCCTGGCCGCTGGAAGATGGCGAGCGCCACCGCCGGTTTGCCGTTGAGATAGGAGTTGGTGACGTAATCCTTGGCGCCGAGCTCGATGCGCGCCACGTCCTGCAGCTGGATCAGGCGGCCGTCTTCGGCCGATTTGACGATCACGTATCGGAAGTCGCGTGCGTCGTTGAAGCGGCCTTGCGTGGTGACCGTGTACTGGAACGCCGTGCCGGTCTTGGTCGGCGGCGCGCCGATGGAGCCGCCCGACACCTGGACGTTCTGGTCGCGCAGCGCCTGCACCACATCGCCCGAGGTCATCCCCAGGGCGGACAGTTTTTCCGGATCGAGCCAGATGCGCAGCGAATATTCGCGTTCGCCAAAGATGATAAGGTCGCCAACGCCGTCCAACCTGAGCAATATGTCGCGCACCCGCGAGCGGGCGTAGTTCGAGACGTAGAGCTGGTCGTAGGTATTGTCGGGCGACAGCATGTGCACGACCATCATCAGGTCGGGCGAGCTCTTGATGGTGGTGATGCCGAGGCGGCGGACTTCTTCGGGCAGGCGCGGCTCGGCGACCGAGACGCGGTTCTGCACCAGCACCTGCGCCTGGTCGAGATCGGTGCCTAGCTTGAAGGTGATGGTCAGCGCCATCGCTCCGTCGCCGGACGAATAGGACGACATGTAAAGCATGCCCTCGACGCCGTTGATCTCCTGCTCGATCGGCGTTGCCACCGTCGCTGCGACCGTCTCGGCGTCGGCGCCCGGGTACTGGGCGCGAACGACGATGGTCGGCGGCGCGATCTCGGGATATTGCGCGATCGGCAGCTGGGTATAAGCAATCCCGCCGAGGATCAGGAGGACGATCGAAACCACCGATGCGAAGATCGGACGGTCGACGAAGAAATGGGCGAACCTCATTGCTGCAACCCGGCGGTCTCGACCTTGGGCGGCAACGTCACCATCTCGACTTTCACCTTGGTGCCGGGCCTGGCGTGCATCAGCCCGTTGACGATGATCGTCTCGTCGCCGGTCAGGCCCGCGCGGATCACCCGGTAGCCGTCGAGAAGCGGGCCGGTGCGCACGGGCTTCGCCGACACCATCCCGGCCTCATCCACCAGATACACGATGCGGCGATCCTGATCGGCGCCGACCGCCTCGTCGGGCACCAGGACGCCGCTATGCGGCAGCGACCCCGGCACGTTGATGCGCCCGAACATGCCTGGCTGGAGAACGCCGTCGGCGTTGGCAAACCTTGCACGCACCCGCATGGTGCCGGTCGCGTTGTCGATCCGGTTCTCGGCAAAATCGAGCTTGCCCTTGAATACCGCCTCCGCGCGGTCGGCGACGCGAACCACCACCTCGAGCCCGCCGGCGCCTTCCTGCATGCTGCCGCCGCGCTCCTTCGCGTCGCGGGCGTAGCTGAAATACAGGCGCTCATCGACGTCGAAATAGAAGTCGATCGGATCGCGCGTGACGATAGTCGTCAGCAAGGTGGAATCCGGCTGCACGAGGTTGCCGACCGACACCAGCCGGCGGTCGATGCGGCCGGACAAGGGCGCCTTGATCTCGGTGAACTCCAGGTTCAGGTTGGCCGTCGTCAGCGCAGCCGTCGCGCCTTGCATCTGCGCCTGCGCCGAAAGGTATTCCCGCCGGCGGTCGTCGACCGTCGCGGCCGAGATATTGCCGGTCTTGGCGAGTTCATCGGCGCGATCCAGCTGCATCTTGGAGAATTCGAGCAGGGACTTGGCGACGTCTACTTGCGACTTGGCGGCATCGTAGGCCGCCTGGTACGGACGCTGGTCGATGGTGAAGAGCAGGTCGCCCTTGTTGACCAGTGCGCCGTCCTGGAAGCTGATCTTGTCCAGATAGCCGCTGACGCGCGAACGGATGGCGACCTCGTCGACGGCTTCGAAGCGCCCGACGAACTCATCGTCTTCGACGATTTCACGCACCACCGGCTTGGCCGCCGTCACCACCGGCAGTTGCTGGTCCTGCGCAAACGCGTTGCTGCTGAAAGCCATGCCGAGCAGGAATGCCACTGGGACGGCGGAGCGGGCCAGCCAGCCGGCCGATCGGCTGGGTCGCCCGCTTGCGTCGCGATGCGATTGCCGATTCCCTGAAGTGTCCATTTGCGTCCCCGCTAGCTGGACCCGGAGGTCGGGTGGTTCTCTTCTATATTTAAGGTTTCTCGTCGAGACCAGAGCACTGCAGTATTGTGCATGGCAACATAATCATTTTCCATATGGACTGAAATGTCCACCCTGTGGCTGCCCCGCCTTCTGGCTAGTTCGCCCAGAACCGGCCCATCCGCTTCCGGCCCATCTCAGCCGTCATCGGCGCAAGCTGATTTGGACCGAGCGCCGGATCCTGCGGCTTACTCGATCAGTTGCGGCTGTTGAGATGCCGCACCCTTCGCAGTTGCGGAAACAGCACCGCCCACAGTCCGGCGACGGCAATCGCACCGACGCCGCCGATCACCACCGCCGGCACGGTGCCGATCAGCGCCGCCATGGTGCCGGCGCGGAACTCGCCGACTTCGTTGGAGGCGCCGACGAAGACCTGGTTGACGGCGTTGACGCGGCCGCGCACCTCGTCGGGTGTCCACAGCTGGATCAGCGTCTCCCTGATATAGACGCTGAACATGTCGGTGGCGCCGAGGCCGGCAAGGGCCAGGATCGACAGCCAGGTGATGGTCGAGACGCCGAACAGCACGGTGAAGGCGCCGAACCCGGCGACGAAGCCGAGCATGATCTTGCCGGCACTGTCGCGCAGCGGATGCCCGGCAAGCCAGACCGCGACACAGATGGCGCCGATGCCGGGCGCCGAGCGCAGCAGGCCGAGGCCCCACGGGCCGAGTTCCAGAATATCGCGGGCATAGACCGGCAGCAGCGCCGAGGCACCGGACAGAAGCACGGCGAAGAGGTCGAGCGAGATGGCGCCCAGGACGATCTTCTCGCTCCAGATGTATCGGAAGCCGGCAAACAGCGTCTCCATCGTCGGCTTGTCGGTGGCGCTCTGCTGGGCCGGTTTCGGAATGGTGAAGATCAGCAGACCGGCCACCAGCATCAGCACGGAGGCAACGGCGTAAGCGGCTTCGGCCGAGACGCCATAGAGCAGGCCGCCGGCGACCGGGCCGACAATGGTCGCCGTTTGCCAGGCGGACGAGTTCCAGGCGATCGCATTGCCGAAATCTTCCGGCGGCACAAGATTGGCGAACAGCGACGACGAGGCCGGTCCGTAAAAAGCGCGCGCCAGGCCGAACATCGCCAGCACGATGAAGATCGGCAGCGGGCTGACGAGACCGCGCAGCGTGAAGTACAACAGGACAAGCGCACAACCTGCCTCGACTACCGTCGCCAGCGCCATGATCAGGCGGCGGCCGAAACGGTCGGCGACAACGCCGGTGACCAGCACCAGCAGCAGCGACGGCAGGAACTGGACGATGCCGACAATGCCGAGATCGAAGGGATCGCGCGTCAGATCATAGATCTGCCAGCCGACGGCGACGGACACGATCATGGTGGCGAAGGTGGTCAGGAAACGCGCCGCCCAATAGCTCAGGAAGGAGCGATGGCGGAAGGCGGCGTAACGCCGGTCAGGCGGTGTATGGGAATGGGATGTCATGGATACAGGCCCCGTTGCTTGCATTGGCCGGCGGGGCACTTCCCGGAAATGGGCGCTGTTCCGGCCAATGAAACTTATCAAAGTTCCGGGCGCGTATGCGTGAAAATCGGGCCTGGATCAAGCGGTTTTCCAGCCGCTCGCCCGATTGCACGCGGACGTTACTGCCTCAGCGCGGCTGTGATGGCGTCGAGGCCGCCCTGTAATTCCGCCTCTTTCGGCCAGCCGAAACCGACGCGGAAGAAGCGCTTGGGCATATCGAACCAGTGGCCGGGACCGACATAGGTGCCGTGGTTTTCCAAGAGATTGACGTAGAAACGGTCGAGGTCGAAGTCTGGACTGACATTGAGCCTTGGAAATCCGACGACGCCGCCTTGTGGCCGCACCCAGTCGACCAGCGGCTCGCGGTCGATCCAGGCTTGCACGATGTCGCGGCGTTTCGCCATCTCGGGCAGCAGAGCGGCCAGGAAAGCGTCGCGGCGCTCCAGCATGCCGCGCGCAATGCCTTCGTCGATGACGCTGCCGCAAATGCCGATCTGCTCCTTGGCGGCGAGGAAGCGCTCCTGCAGTTCGGCATCGCTGGTGATCAGCCAGCCAATGCGGATGCCGGGAATGCCGAAGGCTTTCGACAGCGACGAGACGCTGATCGCTTTGGGGCTGAGAGAAGCCGCCGCCGGCAGGCGCTGTCCATAGGAGAGGTCGCGATAGGTCTCGTCGACCAGCAGATGGCAGCCGCTCGCTTCGGCCAGCGCAATCAGCGCGTCGAGATCGGCCCGGCCCATCATCGTGCCGGTCGGGTTGTGCGGGCAGGTGACGCTGATCAGCTTGGTGTTCGGTTGCATGCTGGCGGCGACGCGGCCGAAATCGATGGCAAAGCCTGCGTCGAAATCGAGATCGACATAGGAGATGGCGCAGCCGATCGCCTTGGGGGTCTCGATGTTGGTGGCGTAGTTCGGCCGGACGACGACAAGGTGGTCGCGCTCCGACAGAAGCGAGGTCGAAATGATGAAGAGCGCGCCCGCCGCACCGGCGGTCACCAGAACATCGTCAGGCGAAATGCCGGAATCCTGCGCCGCGATCAGCGCCCGCAACTCCTTGTCGCCGCGATGCTCGCCGTAGAACAGCGTGAGATCCGGCAGCGACAGGCCGACGTCGGAGAGTTTCTGATCGGCGATCGAGCTTTCGGAGAGATTGAACCGAATGCGATCGTAGCCGTATTCCTCCGGCGCCTCTTTCTCGATCACCATTCTGGCGTAGTTCATGGCTGCTCCCCAAAGTCCTGACACTCAGAGGTACAAGCCATAAAAGCACGAAGCCTGCCAAGGCTCATTCGCCGGCAGGCTTCTGTTCCAGTCGTCCAAACGATTGGCTCAGGGCCGAGGCGCTGATCCCACTCAGGCCGGAACTTTGGCCTTCCGACCCTTGGCTTTCGTCGGCGCGGCCACTGCAGCCTTGCGGCCGAGGCCGATCGACTTGGCCAGCTCGGAGCGCGACGCCGCGTAGTTGGGGGCAACCATCGGATAGTCGGCCGGCAGGCCCCATTTGGTACGATAGGCTTCCGGCGTCAGGTTGAAATGGACGCCGAGATGGCGCTTCAGCGATTTGAATTTTTTGCCGTCCTCGAGGCAGATGATGTAATCCGGCGTCACCGACCGCTTGGGATTGACGGCCGGGATCTGCGGCGCCGCCACTGGGGCCGGCGGCTGGCTGAGCCCGCCGATCGACGCCGCAACGCTGGCGATGAGATCGCTCAGGCCGGCAACGGGCAAGCGGTTCTTCTCGACGTAAGCGGACACGATATGGGCGGTAAGCTCGAGCAGGTCGATGTCCTTGTCAGAGTCGTTGCTGTCGTCGGCCAATTTATCTCTCCGTCGCTATGGGGGTGGCGGAAACTCCCAGAGTGGTCCCAGCGGAGCCGGAAATCCGCTCTAGTCATTTGTCTTGCCGCATATGTGCGGTTGCGCCAGATGATTCCATCCGGTGCCACCGATCTAATCGCCAAATCTGCGTAACGCAATGACTTCGCATCGCGCCACACGTCATTTTGAACAACTATACTGAATTTTAATACTATCAGACGATGAGCGCCTTGTCGCGCCATAGTCGAAAACCGCCCTCGAAAGCGCGCGTATTGTCGCCGCGCCTGGATGTGGCGGGCAATTCATCCAGTCTGTCGACATTGCCGCCGCCGATCACGACATAATCCGGCTGCAGCGCCGCACGCAGCCGCCCGACGACGTCGAAAACGTATTTGCGCCATTTCTTCTTGCCGTATTTCTCCAGGCCGCGCTCGCCGACATAATCTTCGAAACTGCCGCCCTTGCGGTACGGCAGATGCGCCAGTTCCATCGGCTGGCCGACATTGTTGAGGATCATCGCCGCGCCCAGGCCGGTGCCGAGGCCGAGGAACAGCATGCGCCCGCCATCGTAGCTGCCGATCGCCTGCAGCAGCGCGTCGTTGACGACCTTGACCGGCTTGCCGAAGGCGGCGGCAAAATCGTAGCCGTCCCAGCCCTTGCCGAGATTGGCGGGATCGAGCGAAGGCCTGTTGTGCCTGACCGGGCCGGGATAGCCCATCGAGATCACGTCATAGGCCAGCCCTTCGGCCAGCGTCTTCACCGTGGCGACCATCTGCTGCGGTGTCAGGTCCGGTCCGGAATCGGCCCGGCGCATCTCGCCGCCTGCGCTGGTGAGGATTTTCACATGCGAGCCGCCGACATCGATCGTCAGTACGATCGGTTCGGCCTTGGCCTTCGCGGGCCTGGCTGCCTTGGCTGCCTTGGCCATGTCGTTTCCTCCGCTCACTTGGAGCATTCCCCGTTTCAGGGAAACGGGGAATGCTCCAACTCTTTGTTTTACGCAATTCCGGACGGAAAGACCGCTCGCACTTTTCCTGGAATTGCTCAACTCGGATTGATCCAGCCGTTGGGCGGCCCGAAGCTGGCCATGGCGTCGGCAGGCCCCCAGGTCTTCGGCTCATACATATGCGGCGGCGTGGTGTCGCCCAGCACCGGGCCGACGATGCGCCAGGCAAGCTCGCTGGCATCCTGGCGGGTGAACAATTGGCCATTGCCGTTCATGGCATCGCCGATCAGCCGCTCATAGGGCGGCATGTCGCCCTTCGAATCGTCCAGCGCGGTGAGCTCGACCTGCTCGCCGACCATGTCGTCGCCGGGCGCCTTGCGCTGCGCGCCGATCGAGATCGCCACCTGCGGGTCGATGCGGAAGCGCACGTAATTGGCGTCGCTGGGCTTGATCGGATCGAAGACGTCGAGCGGCGGCCGCTTCAGCCGCACGATCACTTCGGTCACATGCACCGGCATGTTCTTGCCGGTGCGGATGAAGAAGGGCACGTCCTGCCAGCGCCAGGTGTCGACCATGAAGCGCACCGCGGCAAAGGTTTCGACCGGCGAGTTCGGCTTCACGCCGGGTTCAGCGAGGTAGCCGGTGAACTGGCCGCGCACGACGTCGTCCTTGGTCAGCGTGCGGATGGCGCGCAGCACCTGCACCTTCTCGTCGATCAGATCGTCGGCCGAGCGGCCGACCGGCGGTTCCATGGCGAGCAGCAAAAGGATGTTGAGCAGATGGTTCTCGATCACGTCGCGGATAGCGCCGACATCGTCATAGAATTTGCCACGGCCTTCAACGCCGAAGTCCTCGGCCATGGTGATCTGTACGCTTTCGACGAAGTTGCGGTTCCAGATCGGCTCGAGAAAAGAATTGGCAAAGCGGAAATAGAGCAGGTTCTGGATCGCCTCCTTGCCGAGATAGTGGTCGATGCGGAAGATCGACTGCTCTTCGAACACCAGATGCAGCACGCGGTTCAGCCAGCGCGCCGATTGGAGATCGTGGCCGAACGGCTTTTCCACCATCAGCCGCGCGCCATGCGCGGTACCAGATTGCTCCAGCCCCTGGACAACGGTCTCGAACATGGTCGGCGGCACCGCCATATAGTGCAGCGGCCGCTGCGCCGAGCCGAGCGCCGTCTTCAGCTTCTCGAAGGTCGCGCCGTCGCGGTAGTCGCCGCTGACATAGCGCAGCAGATTGGCGAATTTGGCGAAGATCTTTTCGTCGATCTTGCCGACAGCGTTGACGATGCCGTCGCGGGCCCGCGCCTGCAATTGGTTGATGTCCCAGGCATCGAAGGCGACCCCGATCACCGGCTCGGTCAGCGTCCCCTTGGCTACCATCTGGTAGAGGGCCGGAAATATCTTCTTGTGGGCAAGGTCGCCGGTTGCTCCGAAGAGCACCAGCGTGTCGGACCGTTCCGGGCTCATCTTGCGCGTCTCCCCTGCGGCCTTCACTTGCCGGCCTTCGGCTTTTCGACATGGCCGCCAAAGGCATAGCGCATGGCCGACAGCAGCTTGTCGGCGAATTCGGATTCGCCCTGCGAGGAGAAGCGGTCGAACAAAGCCGAGGACAGAACCGGCGCCGGCACGCCGGTGTCGATCGCCGCCTTCAGCGTCCAGCGGCCTTCGCCGGAATCGGAGACGCGGCCGCCGAACTGGGCCAATGCCGGGTCGCTCTTCAGTGCGCCGGCGGTGAGGTCGAGCAGCCACGAGCCGATCACACTGCCATGGCGCCAGACCTCGGCCACTTGCGGCAGGTCGATGTCGAACTGATAGTATTGCGGGTTTTCCAAAGGGCTGGTCTCGGCGTCCGCCGTGCGCTGTCTTTTGCCGGCATTGGCCGATTTCAGGATGTTGATGCCTTCGGCGTAGGCGGCCATGACGCCATATTCGATGCCGTTGTGGATCATCTTGACGAAATGGCCGGCGCCGCTCGGTCCGCAATGCAGGTAGCCAAAGGGTGCGGTCCCGCCCGCCTTGTCGGGCGTGGCGCCGGCATCGGCGCCGGGCGCCAGCGTGGCGAAGATCGGGTCGAGGTGTTTGACCGCCGTGTCGGGGCCACCGATCATCAGGCAATAGCCGCGCTCCAAGCCCCAGACGCCGCCGCTGGTGCCGACATCGACATAGTGCAGGCCCTTGGCCGCGAGCTCGGCCGCCTGGTCGACAGCGTCGTGATAATAGGAATTGCCGCCGTCGATGATGATATCGCCGGGCTCCATCAATGCTGCCATCTGGTCGGCGATCCTGCCGGTGATCGCCGCCGGCAGCATCAGCCAGGCGCTACGCGGCTTGGACAGCTTGCCGACGAACTCTTCCATGGAGGCGGCGCCGATGGCGCCATCGGCAACCAGGGCGGCAACGCTTGCCGGGTTGATGTCGTAGACGACGCATTCATGGCCGTCGCGCATCAGGCGGCGCACCATGTTGGCGCCCATCCTGCCCAGTCCCATCATTCCGATCTGCATGGTCTTGTCCTAGTCGCTTGAGGAAAGAAAATTGTGGGCGAGTTAGTTCTCAATGCCGACGGTGAAGTCGACATTCTCCCAACGGTCGCCGTCGGGCCAGAAAAAAGTGAAGACGATCGTATTACCTCGCGGAATATCGGCCACCGGCAGATCCGCCAGATGGACGCCAAAGACATTCACGGACGTGTTGATTTCATGGCTGGTCTGCCACTGGTCGCCGCTCCAGCGGATCAGTGCCGGCTGCAGCAGTTCAACCCGCAGCGTCTTGCCGGCTTCCATGGTGCGCAGCCTGTTGTTGAAGCGCCATATCCTCAGCGGCGAGCCGGTCTTGTCCCTGACATAGCGCTTGACGCCTTGCGGCGGCATGTCGAAGACGGCGCCGTCGCGGAGCGAGCGCAACAGCTTGATGTGTTCCGAATGCGCCCAGACCAGCGGCATGGCGCTGCCCGACGGCTTGCCCAGCCACAATTCGCGCTCCGGTATGTCGGCGCCGTCCCAGACCTGTTCCGGCAGCAGACCGCCCACCCCAGCCGAAGCCTCGAATGTGTCGAGCAGGCTTGCCGCCTTGTCCTTGCGGCCGGCGGCCAGCTCGTAGTGAGCGCGTTCGCCGGCCAGCAACGGCCAGGGTCGGCCCTGGCCGTTGCCGTCGAAGGGGGCGCCGTCGGCGTGTTCGCCATAACCGTCGCTGGTGTAGCGGTACCATAGAGGCCCTTGCGGCAGGTCGCAGCGCAGTTGCGCGTCGATGATCTTGACCGTGCCGACGATGCGCGGATCGTCCGCGGCCCTGAGGCCGAAGCGGACCAGCGCCAGCGCGTCCGGGCTGACAATCGCTTCGGCCGGCTTGTCGGTATCGCCCGGCGGACGGTTCTTGATCGGTACGAAGCCGTCCTTCGGCGATGCGGCGCCTGAAGCGTCGGCCGGCGCGATGCGGATGTAGTACCCGTCGACGCCAGCCTCGTGGCACTCCGGTGTGCCGCTGACATAGGTCCAGCGCTCGATCTGGTCGTTCCAGCAATCTGCGACCTCGCGCAAATAGTTAGCCGGCTCGGGTTTGCCGTTGACGTCGAACAGATCGGCGGCGCCAAGCAGTGCCGATATTTCGACGGCGAGCGTGAATGGGCTGTAGCCCGCGTCCTCTTCCCAGCGGTCCTGCCCGGTGACGGGGCCATTGCGCACGATATAGGACGCTGCTTTCTCGACCATCGGCATGAAGGCGGCGAGCTTTGCGCGCGGCAGGTGGCCGGCGCGGTGCAGCGCATCGGCAAGCAGCAGCGGGAAGGCGCATTCGTCCATCTGGATGCCCGGCCAATAGAGCGAGCCGTCGAGCCACACATTTTGTGGCCAGTGGCCGTCCGGCTGCTGGATGGAACGGAGATAGGCGAGGATCTCAAGCGCCTGCGCCGGATCGCCGGCGGCGAGGAAGCCGCCCGCAGTTTCGACGAGGTCGCGCGGCCAGACCAGATGATATCCGCCAAGGTCGTCGTCGCCCTTGCTGAACCCCCAGGGGATCGACAGGCTGGCGACGGCCGCACCGGGCCTCGCCAGCGACAGGTGTGTCGCCAGCACCGCTGTGCTGACGCGGTAGGTGTTGAGGCCGGATGCATCATGGTGGTCGAGCGCCGTCAGGCCTGCCTGCCATTTCCGCCATGTCGCGACATAGACCTTTGCCGCCGGCTCAAACCCGCGTTTCAGGCTGGCGGCGGCGTTTTCGGCCGCTTCATCCGGCGTTGCCCCAAACCCAAGCGCAAGCAAGGCTTTGCTGTTGCGTAAGGAAAAGCCGATCTCGCCGGTCAGCGCGACATTGCCGTCCTCCGCCCTTTGGCAGGCCGGATTGAGCCGGCCGGCGCGGCTGAGTTGCTGCCAGCCGTCGGAAAAGCCTGCATAGCCGGCCGAGCAATCACCCCAGGGCAGCGAGGATGCAAGCGCCAGGCAGGTGCCGCGCCCGGACGCGAACAGCATCGGCCTCCCCTTGTGCTCGTCGGTCCAGGCGGTGTTGCCCATGCCGGCATTGACCAGATGCGGCGCCAGCAGGGCGTAGACGCGGTAGTCCGTGGCCACGCCCTCGAGTGCCGTGAAGCTGGTTTCCTGCAGCAAGGCCGGGCGCGCCGGATCCGCCAGGATGCGCTTTTCGATCTGGTAACGCGCCGTCGCGTTGATCAGCCGGTAGGCGGGCACGCCGTCCTCGAACGGCTCGATGGCATGTGTGGCGTCACGCTTCTCCTCGGAAAACCAGCCGCCGGGACCGGTGACCAGCAGTCCCATGTCGCGCGTGCAGGCGCTGTCGAGGCCGGGATAGTAGACTTCATTGACGATGCCATGGCTGAGCGTGAACCAGACGCGGCTCGCCGTCGAAAGCGCGGCACCTACGCCGCTCTTGGCGCTTGACGTCCAGCGCGCCGGAATTCCGGGCGCGCCCATTCTTTTGGGTGCACTGGGGGGAAGGGTCGGCGGCGTCGCTGCCATGCATGGTCTCCTGGGCCCTTCCCTAGACCAGCAGGCGAAGGCTTTTCAATCATCGCACCTGAAGTTGATCGCCAAAGCGTAACCGATCGCAGTTGACAAGCGAGCTCATCTGCATTTGTCTGACAATAGATAAAAAACAGGCAGCCAACGCCAAAACCATCAGCAACAGTCGGCGGGGCCGACAATCCATGGGAGGATTATGACATGAAGAAACTGCTCGTCCTGAGCGCTCTGGCGGCGATGCTCGCCTCGGGCACGGCGCTTGCCGACACCAGCGGCAAGAAGATCGCCTTCTCCAACAATTACGCCGGCAATTCGTGGCGCCAGGCGATGCTCGACAGCTACGGCATCGTCACCAAGAAGGCGGTGGAGGACAAGATCGTCGGCGCCGCCGACATCTTCACCACCGCCGACAAGGAAGTGCCGACGCAGGCTGCCCAGGTGCAGAACCTGATCCTGCAGGGTTATGACGCCATCGTCATCAATGCCGCATCGCCGGATGCGCTGAACGGCGCCATCAAGCAGGCCTGCGATGCCGGCATCGTCGTCGTCTCCTTCGACGGGACGGTCACCGAACCTTGCGCCTACCGCGTCGTCGTCGACTTCAAGGACATGGGCAAGCAGGAAGTCGAGCAGATGGCCAAGTTCCAGCCCAAGGGCGGCAATTTGCTGGAAATCCGCGGCCTTGCCGGCACCTCGATCGACGATGCCATCCATGCCGGCATCCTCGAAGGCGTCGCCGCCCATCCCGAGTTCAAGATCGTCGGTTCGGTGACCGGCGACTGGGACCAGACGACGGCGCAGAAGGCGGTCGCGACGATCCTGCCTTCGTTGCCCGACATCGTCGGCATCGTCGACCAGGGCGGTGACGGTTATGGCGCGGCACAAGCCTTTGCCGCCGCAGGCAAGCCGCGTCCGACCATCATCATGGGCAACCGCCAGGACGAGCTGAAATGGTGGAAGGAGCAGAAGGACAAGGATGGCTACCAGACCTGGTCGGCCTCGATCGCGCCCGGCGTGTCGTCGCTGGCCTTCTGGGTGGCGCAGCAGGTGCTCGACGGCCGCACCGACATTCCGCATGACCTTTTGGTGCCGTATCTCGCCTTTACCCAGGACAATTTCGAGACCGAGCTGCCGAAAATCAAGGAGGGCGGCGTCGCCACCCACGAATACAGCCAGCAAGACGCAATCGCGGCGATCAAAGCCAATATCAAGTGATGCATTGCATTCATTGCCAGCGGCATGACCGACCGGATATCGTTGAGCATGCCTGAGGCCAATACGGACATCATCAGACTGGGCGGCGCCGAAAAACATTTCGGCGCCGCCCATTTGGACATCATCAGGCTTAACGGCGCCGAAAAACATTTCGGCGCCGTTCGGGCGCTTAACGGCGTCGACTTCCATGTTGTATCAGGCGAATGCGTCGGGCTGGTCGGCCACAACGGAGCCGGCAAATCGACGCTGATGCATATGGTGGCCGGTACGCTGCAGCCCGATGGCGGTGAGATCGCGGTGCGTGGCAATGCCGAAACCGACTACTCGGTGGCGCGCGCGCTGAAACTCGGCATACGCTGCGTGTTCCAGGAACTGTCGCTCTGCCCTAACCTCAGTATCGCGGAGAATACGCGCATCAACCATCCGGCGCTCACCGGCTTCGGCTGGCGACGCAAGGCGGCTGCTCTCATTGCCGCCAAGCTGGACGAAATCTTTCCGGATCACGGCATCTCGGCAGACGACATTGCCGGCGATCTCTCCATCGGCCGGCGGCAGATGGTCGAGGTGGCGCGCGCCTTCACGGTGACGCGCGATCCGCTCGACTTGGTCATTCTCGACGAGCCGACCTCTTCGCTGGACGCGCATACTGCGGGCCAGCTGCTTGCCTTCGTGCGCCGTTTCGTAGCCACCGGGGGCAGCTGCATCCTGATCTCGCATGTGCTGGGCGAGGTGCTGCAGAATGCCGACCGCATCGTGGTCATGCGCGACGGCAAGGTGGTCGCCACGGACGTTGCAAAAGCGTTCGACCGCGACCGGCTGGTGGCCACCATGGGCGGCGCGGAAGCGCGCGAGAAGATCGCGGCGGAGATCGCCGCCAGGCCGGCGGCGGGCCCGCTCAGGGTGCGGGCGCGGCCCGAGCGGCAGCAGGACGGCAAGGAGCTTGTCGCTCGCGCCGGCGAGATCATCGGGCTTGCCGGGCTTGCCGGCCATGGCCAGACCGACCTGTTGCTGGCGATCTTTGCCGCCGCGACGCGTAGAAGGCTTGATATCGAGGTGACCGCCCCGGTGGCGCTGGTGGCCGGAGACCGCCAATCGGACGGCATTTTCCCGCAATGGTCTATTGCCGAAAACATCGGCATCCGCTCGCTGGCGCGGCTGCGCAAAGGGTTGCTGATCTCGCCGCAGCGCGAGGCCGAGCTTGCCGAGTTCTGGAAGCAGAAGATCGGCATCCGCACGCCTGACATGACCAACAACATCTTCTCGCTGTCCGGCGGCAACCAGCAGAAGGCGCTGTTTGCCCGCGCACTGGGTTCCGATGCGCAGATCGTGCTGATGGACGATCCGATGCGCGGCGTGGACATCGGCACCAAGCTCGAGGTCTACGATCTCGTGCGCGAGGAGGCGGCCAAGGGCCGGACCTTCCTCTGGTACACCACCGAGACCGAAGAGCTCGACAATTGCGACCACATCCATGTCTTCAAGAACGGCCGCATCGTCGCCAATCTCACGCGCGACGAGCTGACCGAGGAAAAGATCATCCAGTCCTCATTCGGCGACGCGGCCTGAGATGACGGCAGTCGCTCCCGGCCCTACGTCCTCGCCGCGCAGCAGCGCGGCCCGCGCGCGCCTGCTGCGCAGCCTGTTGCCGGCGCTGTCGCTGGCGCTGGTGGTTATCGCCATCGCCTGGCTCAACCCACGCGCCATCAGCTATTTCGGCTTCAGCCTGATGTTGAACCTCGCTATTCCGATCGCGCTGGCGACGATCGCCCAGATGTTCGTCATCGCCGGCAATGAGCTCGATCTGTCGATCGGCACCTTTGTCGGCTTTGTCGGCTGCGTCACCGCGACCTGGCTGAAGGACGCGCCGCTGCTCGGCGTGATCATCCTGCTCGGCTCCATAGGCGTTTATGCGCTGCTCGGCGCACTGATCCATCTGCGCAATCTGCCGTCGATCGTGGTGACGCTGGGCATGAGCTTCGTCTGGCAGGGGCTTGCCATTCTGGTGCTGCCCAAGCCCGGTGGCAAGGCGCCGGACTGGCTCTTGTCGCTGATGGCCTTCAAGCCGCCCTTCATTCCGTTCCCTATCATCGCCGCGCTGGCGATCGCAGCGGTGGTGCATTTTGGGCTGATGCGCACCTCCTATGGCGTCATCCTGCGGGGATCCGGCGGCAATCCGGCGGCGCTCAGGCGCGCTGGCTGGTCGCTGCTTCGAACCAAGATCGTGCTGTTTGCGCTGACCGGCCTATTCGGCGTTCTGTCCGGCATGGCGCTGATCGGCATCACCACCTCGGCCGACGCTAATATCGGCAATGGCTACACGCTGCTGGCGATCGCCGGCGTCATCCTCGGCGGTGGCGAGTTCGTCGGCGGCCGGGTATCGCCGATTGGCGCCGTGCTCGGCGCGCTGACACTGGCGCTGGCGGCATCGCCTCTGCTCACCTTCATGCACATTCCGCCGGATTGGCAGGTCGCCGCCAACGGCGCCATCCTGATCATCGTGCTGGCAGCCCGCGTCCTGATCAGTCGCAGGGAGAGATAGCGATGACATTTGTGAAACCGCTGGCCGCCAAACCCTGGATCTGGTCGTTCATCGGCGCGATGTTCGTCTGGCTGGCGACCATCGCTTTCACCGGCGGCTATGGCGGCGGTGGCATGGTCACGGCGGCACTGTCGCTGGCGGTGTTCACCGTCATCGTCGGAGTCGGCCAAATGTTCGTCATCACGCTCGGGCCAGGCAATGTCGACCTGTCGCTGCCGGCCAATATCGGGCTCGCCAGTGCCGTCGCCATGAAGGTCATGGGCGGCAGCGATTCCATGATCGTGGTCGGGCTGCTCGCCGCGCTCGCCTGCGGCGCTGCCATCGGTGCCGTCAACTATCTCCTGATCTGGGCGCTGAGGATCCCGCCGATCATCGCCACTCTGTCGGCCAGCTTCATCATCCAGTCGATCGACATCAGCTATGGGCGTGGCCTGCAGATCAAGCCGCCGCCCGGCTTTGCCGATTTTGCCAACTGGCAAATCCTGGGCATTCCAGTGCTGGCGATCCTTACCGTATTGTTCACCATCGGTGCGGCCATCGCCTTGCAGCGCATGATCTATGGCCGCTCGGTGCTGGCGATCGGCCAGAACATCCGCGCCGCGTGGCTTGCCGGCGTCAATGTCGGCCGCACCCGCTTCCTCACTTACACGCTGTCGGGCGCGCTCGGCGGCATGGACGGGGCGCTGCTCGCCGGCTATTTCCGCGGCGCCAATGTCGATATCGGCAACGAGTACCTGCTGGCCTCGATCGCCGTCGTCGTCATCGGCGGCACCTCGGTCGCCGGCGGCAAGGCCAATGTTCCCGGTGTCTGGGGCGCGGCGCTGTTCCTGGTGCTGCTTCTGACCATGCTCAACACGTTCGGCGTCAGTGCCGGCGTTCGGCTGTTGCTGACCGGGCTGATCATTGTCGGCGTCATCACCGTAGCCGGTGGCGAGAAGGCGGTACGCTAGCGCCGGCTCCTGCCAGCGACGCCGCCAAATTTGACCATGTGGACAAAAGTCCGCACCCGTTCCATAGTTCCGCGTCTGATTTCGGAACAGCCGGCTCGACACGGCTGTCAAACAGAGGGGCACTAGATGGAAAACCGGAAAAACAAATCGCAATCGACCGGCCTGTCGCGGCGCGACGTGCTGGAACTCGGCGCACTTGGCCTGGCCGCAGCCATGCTGCCGGGTGCAGCCCTCGCCAAGGACAAGAAGCTGAAGGTGGCGGCCTCTTCGCCACGCCGATCGAGGAGCCGTGGGACAACCAGATCCACGTCGCCCTGCAGAAGGCCGAGAAGGAACTCGGCATCGAATACAAATGGTCGGAAAAGGTGCAGACCGCCGATTTCAGCCGCGTCATGCGCGAATATGCGCAAGGCGGGTACCAGCTGGTGCTGGGCGACGCCTTCGCCGCCGAGCGTGAATCGCGCCGCACGGCAAAGCAGTTCCCGAAGACGGCATGGCTGTTCGGCTCGGGCGCCGGCCCGGCCGAGCCCAATTTCGGCGTCTTCGACAACTGGATCCACGAGCCGGCCTATCTCTCCGGCATGATCGCCGGCAAGATGTCGAAGTCGGGCACGATCGGCGCGGTGGCGGCGATGGGCATTCCGGAAGTGAACCGGCTGGTCAACGCCTTCTTTGCCGGCGCCAAGGAGGTCAATCCCAACATCAAGAAGAAGGTCGCCTTCATCGGCTCGTTCTTCGATCCGCCCAAGGCCAAGGAAGCGGCCGTCGCCCAGATCGATGCCGGCGTCGATGTCATCTATGCGGAGCGCTTCGGCGTCATCGAGGCAGCGGTGGACAAGAAGATCCTCGCCATCTCCAATATGTCCGACCAGTCGAGCCTCGGCCCCGACACGGTCATAACCGGGCCGGTCTGGGACATGTATCCGACGGTCGAGCAGGCGATCAAGCTGGTCAAGGCCGGTGTCTTCACCGCGCAGGACTATGGCGATTTCTCGCGCATGGCCAAGGGCGGGTCGTTCCTGGCGCCCTACCATAAATTCGACAAGACGCTGCCGGCGGATGTGAAGGATCTGGTCGAGAAGAAGAAGGCCGAGATCCTGGAGGGCAACTTCCGCGTGGATGTGGATGAGAACACGCCGGTTTCGGATTAGCTCGGCGTACCCCCCCCCCTTGAGGGGAGGGTGGCCCGCAGGGCCGGGTGGGGTCCTCCGCGAAGTGCTCCATCCTGCTAAGTCATAGGTTGAGGCAGTTGAGGTGACCCCACCCGCCTCGCTTCGCTCGGCACCCTCCCCTCGAGGTGGAGGGGTATCTCCGCAGGAGCACCTTTGTCCGCCCCTCTCATCGAAATGCGCGCCATCACCAAGAGCTTCGGCGCCGTCAAGGCGAATGAGGCTGTCGATCTAAGCGTCGCTCCAGGTGAGATCCTCGGCCTGCTGGGCGAAAACGGCGCCGGCAAGACGACGCTGATGAATGTGCTGTTCGGCGCCTATGCGCCGGATGCCGGCGAAATTCTTATCCAGGGCAAGACCGTGCGGATCACCAGTTCGGCCGATGCGCTGGCCGCCGGCATCGGCATGGTGCACCAGCATTTTCATTTGGCGCCAAGGCTGACGGTCCTGGAAAACCTTCTGATTGGCATTCCCGGCAAATCCGGCCGCATCGACCGCGCCGGCGGACTTGCCCGGTTGTCCGACATCAGCCGTCAGCATGGGCTGACGCTGGACCCCAACCTGCCTGTCTCCGCGCTGTCGGTCGGCGAGCAGCAGCGGCTTGAAATCGTCAAGGCGCTGTTTCGCGGCGCCAGGCTGTTGATCCTTGATGAGCCAACCGCGGTGTTGGCGCCGGGCGAGGTCGACGGGCTGTTTTCGGCGCTGCGCTCGATGGCGGCGCAGGGGCTCGGCATCATCTTCATCTCGCATAAATTGAACGAGGTGCGGGCGCTCACCCATCGCTGCACCGTGTTGCGGCACGGCCGCGTCGCCGGCCGTGTCGACGATCCGGCGAACACGACATCGGCAGAAATGGCGCAGCTGATGTGCGGCCATGAGATCGTGCCGCCGGCAAGAGGACCTTCGACCCCAGGCGCGGCGGTGCTGACGCTCGACGGTATTTCCACCTCACGGCATTCGGGGACGCCGCTGCGCGATGTATCGCTTGCCGTTCGCGCGGGCGAAATCCTCGGCATTGCCGGGGTCTCCGGCAATGGCCAGCGGGCGCTGGCCGAGGTGATTTCCGGCACGCGCGCGCCCGACGCCGGCGCGATGACGATAGCCGGCAAACCTGTTACGCGGTTCTCGCCGCGCGAGGTGCAGGCGCTCGGCCTTGGCCGCATCCCGGAAGACCGTATGACGACCGGGCTGGTCACCAATCTGCCGCTCGCCGATTCCATGGTGTTGCCGCGCATTGGTACTGCGGCTTTCAGCAGCCGGGGCCTGCTCAAGCCAGATGCGATCCGCGCCTTCGCCGAAGAACAGATCAAGGCCTATGACATCAGGTGCCCCGGGCCGATGACCCGCGCCGGCGCGCTGTCGGGCGGCAATCTGCAGAAGGCGCTGCTGGCGCGCGAACTGGCTTTCGACCCGAAGGTGCTGATCGTCTCGCAGCCGACGCGCGGCCTCGACATCGGTGCCGCCCGCTTCATCCACGAAAAATTCCTCGACATGCGTGCCAAGGGCTGCGGGATCATCGTCATCGGCGAGGATCTCGAAGAGCTGCTGGTGCTCTGCGACCGCATCGCGGTGATGTATGAGGGCCGCATCGCCGGCACGCTGGACAGCGCCGATGCGACCATCGCGCGGCTTGGGCTGCTGATGACCGGGGCGGAGGGCAGAGCCTAGATGGACTTTCTCACTCGGTTCCTCGCAGAAACCTCAAATAATACTGCCCGCTTTTGGCTGACTTTAACCGTCAGCGCTGCCCCTCACCTGCCTGCCGGCATCCTCTCCCCGTATAGAGACGGGGAGAGGGGCTCTCACCCATGGTTTCGCCAATCGCCACAGCTGCAAGAGGGGAGTTGCATAGGGCCCGGATCCCTTCTCCCCGTGTCTATTCGGGGAGAAGGTGCCGGCAGGCGGATGAAGGGCGGCGCGACCGTCTGGGCGGCGGAGGGGCATAGCTGATGTTCCGCCTCGAAGCCCGCAGTTCCACCCCCGCCTGGTTCAATCTCGCTTTGCCGCTGCTGGCCATCGGCGCAGCGCTGGTCCTGTGCAGCGGCCTCATCGCGCTGGCCGGCGCCGGCGTGCTTGAGGCCTATGGCGTGATGCTGTCGGCCTCGTTCGGCGACAGCTATGCCATCACCGAAACGCTGGTGCGCGCCGCCCCGATGATCTTCACCGGGCTGGCTGTGGCCGTCGCCTTCCGGGCCAAATTCTGGAACATCGGCGCCGAGGGCCAATTGCTGGCCGGCGCCGTGGCCAGCTGCTTCGTCGGCGCCATCCCAATGCCGGGCGCGCTGGCGATCCTGTCGATGGCGCTGGCGGGCGCTGCTGCCGGTGCCGCGGTAGCGCTGGTGCCCGCGACGCTCAGGGTCAAATTCAAGGTGGATGACGTCGTCAGCTCGCTGCTGCTCAACTCGGTCATCTACTATGCGCTGATGGCGCTGATCGAGGGGCCGTGGAAGGACTCGTTCAGCGGCTATCCGATCTCGCCGCCGATCGAGGATTCGGCGAATTTCCCGGTGCTGCTCGAAGGCACAAGGCTGCATCTGGGTGTCATCGCCGCGTTGATCGCGGCCCCGTTGATCTGGTTCCTGATCGTGCGCACCACGCTCGGCTTCCGGATCAGGGTCACCGGCGAAAGCCCGGAAGCCGCCCGCTATGGCGGCATACATGTCGAGCGGGTGCTGATCTCGACGGCGCTGCTGTCGGGCGCGCTGGCCGGGCTTGCCGGCGTCGGCGAGGTCGGCGGCGTGCATTTCCAGGTGATGAGCGACATTTCGCCGGGCTATGGCTATTCCGGCATCGTCGTTGCCATGCTGGCCAGGCTCAATCCGCTCGGCGTCGTACCGGCGGCGATCTTCCTGGCCGCCGTGATGACCGGCGCCGAAGCGATGTCGCGCGCCACCGGCGTGCCGGCGTTCCTCAGCGATGTCATCCAGGGCACGGCGCTGCTCGCCATGCTGGTGGCGCTGCTGTTCACGGCCTATCGCATCCGCCGCGTCGGTGCCGCCTTATGAGCGCGGTGTTCGAACAGATCTTTCAGGTCGGCTTCCTCGCCGCCATTATCCGCATCGCCACGCCGCTGGCATTTGCCACGCTGGGCGAGATGTTCTCCGAGCGGGCCGGCGTGCTCAATCTCGGTATCGAAGGCATCATGCTGCTCTGCGCGATGACCGGCTTCACCGCCGCCAGCCTCAGCGGCAGCCTGTGGCTCGGCGTGCTGGCCGCGGTGTTGACCGGCATGGCGATGAGTGCGCTGCATGCGCTGTTCACCGTGGCGCTCGGCCTCAGCCAGCATGTCTGCGGCATCGGCGTTACTTTGTTCTCGTCCGGCCTTGCCTATTTCCTCTACCGTCTGACCTTCGGCCAGCAATCGGTGCCGCCCAGCATCAAGGGTTTTCAGACGGTGCCGATCCCGCTGCTGTCGGATATTCCGGTTCTGGGGTCAGCGGTTTTCAACCAGTTTGCGCTGGTCTACTTGGCAATCATTGCCATCCCGCTCGCTGCTTTCGTGCTCTACCGCACGCCTTGGGGGCTGTCGGTGCGGATGGTCGGCGAGAACCCGCGCGCCGCTGATTCCGCTGGGGTCAGCGTCATCGCCACGCGCTTCCAGGCGGTCATCCTCGGCGGTGCGCTGATGGGGCTTGCGGGCGCCTTCCTCACCATGGCACAGTTCAACGCCTTCACCTTTGGTGTCGTGTCGGGCCGTGGCTGGGTGGCGATCGCGCTGGTCGTGTTCGGCCGCTGGGACCCGTGGCGCTCTGCGGGCGCGGCGCTGCTGTTCGCCTTCGTCGATGCGCTACAATTGCGCATGCAGGCGAGCGGCCTCGGGCATATTCCCTATGAGACGTTCTTGATGCTGCCGTTCATTTTCACCATCGTCGCGATGGCCGTGATGTCACGCAACGCGGTTGCGCCGTCGGCGCTGCTGAAGCCGTTTCGACGAGAAGAGCGGTAAGCGAGTAGGACTTGGCGCCCTTCCTCTCCCTCCGGGGGAAGAGGTGGCGCTGCGAAGCAGCGACGGAGCGGGGAACCACCTCGCCACTGTTGCCAACGGGTGCGCATGAATCTTCCTTGCGCCAAGGGTCGACCCCCACTCCGTCGAGTTGCGCTCGACACCTCTCCCCCGATCGACGGGGGAGAGGAAGGGCGCCAAGCCTGGGATACTCACATCGCCGTAAAACCATTATCGACAAACAGATGCGTGCCATTGACGAAGCTGGACTCATCGCTGGCGAGGTACAGCGCTGCCTTGGCCACTTCCTCCGGCTCACCGATGCGGCCCTGCTGTGCGGCCAATGCGGCGTCCGACACGTCGACGCCGAGCTTGCCGAGATCGGCGACCTCGCGCAGGCCGTGCGGCGTGCGGATGAAGCCGGGACAGACGGCGTTGCAGCGTATGTTGCGGTCGCGGAATTCGACTGCGATGGCGCGCGCGAACATGTGGCAGGCGCCCTTGGTGGTGTCGTAGAGCACCTCCATGGGTGTGGCCGCCACAGCCGAGATCGACGAGGTGCAGACGATCGAACCGCCACCGGCAGCGATCATGCCCGGCAACACGGCGCGCGTCATCAGGAACATCGAGCGGACATTGACCGCATGCAGCCAGTCCCATTCCTGCACTGTCGTCTCCAGGAACGGCTTTATCACGATGGTGCCGGCATGGTTGAACAACACCGTGGCCGGGCCGAGCCTGGCAGTCGCCGCCTTCACTGCGGCCTCGACCTGCGCCTCGTCCGAGACGTCGGCCACCCAGTGTTCGGCGATATGTCCCCGCGCGCGTATCGCCGCCGCAGTGGCTGCCGCCGCCTCGCCATTGCGGTCGATGATCGCCACCTTGGCGCCTTCGGCGGCGAACAATTCCGAGGCCGCTCCGCCCATTCCGGTCGCGCCGCCCGAGATGATTGCAATCTTGCCGGCTAGTCTTGTACCCATGTTCTGTTCCCCGTTCCCGATCGAAATGATCCGCATTTATGCCGGAATGGCGATGCTATCGCCTATGCAGACGTCGGCCAAGCTTGTCGCTCGCTTGTCGCCAGCAGGGGTCCCCCAGCAATCCAAAACCAAATAATAAGGCATACTGAGAAAATCGTTCTACATATCGCCAAAAAATAGCACTCGACAAAGTCTACTGATTTTATAGATTAATCCGCAAGACGGAGGTCGATATGTCCTATATCCAGAACGCCGAGACGGACCGCACCAGCCAGAGGCTGGCCAATAGCCAGGCTTTCCGCCCGGCCTATGCCGGCGCCTTCGCCTATCTCGTCTTTGCCCTTGCGTTCGTGTTCACCGGGGCAGTCGTGCTCGGCTTGATTCCCTGACCCGTTCAGGCCGAAGGGTGGCGACCTATCGCTTTCAGTGAGTGACCGGAGTTGATGAACCGAATGCGGATGCGCTTTGGCGCTGACCGCTTGTTTTTACGCATGTCGTCGTCTCAAAAACCGGGGCCACTTTTGGGCGACATACATCCAACGTGATGGAGGAGATGGCAATGCCGATCGAGTTCACGCATGTTCCCGGTAAAACGCATGCCGCCGACGTCGGTTCGGCCGTTCCGTTCTTCTATGATTTCGTCGAGACGGCGACAAAGCTGTCGCTGATCGAGGATTCCGGCTTCCAGAACATCGTCGTCGACGACCCGGCCGGGCTGTTGACCAATATGGACATCGCCGCCCAGGCGCTGGACCGCACCTCGTCGCTGGAAGTGGTGCTGACGCACTGGGCCGGCGTGATCGCGCCTGCGGTTGCGGCGCGGCAACTGGCGGCGCTCGACGCCAGGAGCGGCGGCCGGCTGGCGCTGAGGATGCTGAGCGAGCCGCTGGATGACGACGATGCCGAGACGCGTCCGGTCGGCCACACCGTGGTCTGGCAGCGCATCGACGAATATCTGGTGCTGCTGAAGCGGCTGTGGTCGAACGACCGGCCCTTCGACCATGAAGGTGCGTTCTACAGCATCAAGGGTGGCTATGTGCCGCGCAAGGGGCCGCATGGCGTCGATATCACCATCCGCATGGGTGGCCAGTCCGGCACGGCGCTGAAGGTCGCCGGCCGCCATGCCGACGTCTTCGAGCTGGCGCCTGGTTCGCCCGACGAGATCCGCCAGCTGATGGAACGGGCGCGCAGCGCCGCCGCCGAGCATGGCCGCGCCGGCAAGCTGCGTTTTGCGCTTCCGGTCCGGGTCCGCTCGGAGGGTGGCGCCTCTACCGTCGGCCACAAGGCGGTCGAACTTTCCGGACCACCGGCGCAGATCGCCCTGTCGCTGCTGCCCTATGCGGCGCTGGGCATCAGCGAGTTCATGATCGTCGGTGTCGACCGGCCGCGCGAGATCGCCAGCGTCGGCCGCGAGACGATCGCGCTCTTGCGCAACTCGCTGGCACGCCGGGAGGCGGAGGTGCCGCAGCCCGGCGCGTTTGCCTCGCGGGGCGGGTCGGATATTCACGCAGGGTGAATTTGCGGGTGGAATGAAAGCTATTTCGTAGCGTTCCTTCACACCCCCCTCTGCCCGGCAGGGCAGAGGGGGGCTGTCCCGCCAGCGTCTAATCACCACTCAGCACTGCCAGCGCCTCCAGCACCGCGTCAGATTCCGTCAGCGTACCAAATACCCCGTCCTCCACCGTCACCATATGCAGCGCCGCGTCATGCGCGTATTGGTCGCCACTGGCGCAGGCATCGGCGATGGTCAGGCACTGGAAATTGCGGTCGCAGGCCTCGCGCAGCGTCGTGTGCACGCAGACATCGGTCGTGCAGCCGGAAAAGATCAGATGGGTGATGCCGCGTGCGCGCAGCACAAGCTCCAGATCCGTATAGGTGAAGGCGCTGTTGCAGGTCTTGTCGACGATGATGTCGTGCGGCGCGACGTCGATCTCGGCGACGATCTGAAAGCCGGGGCCGGAGCGCAGCAGCACGTCGGTGCCTTCGAGACCCGCCCGCTTGCGGCGCCATCTCTCGTACGGCGTCATGTCGGCCATGTCGCCGCGATATCCCTGCCTGGTGTGAATGATGGTGAGGCCGGCCGAACGTGCCGCTGATATCAGTCGGTTGACCGTAGGCAGGATGGCGCGCAGCGGCGCGGGGTCATAACCCTTCCTGGCGAAATAGCCGGTCGGCGAGAGGAAATCCTCCTGCAGGTCGATGACCAGCAGCGCGGTGTTTGCCGGCACCAGCCGGCCGTCATAGGGGAAATCGAATGGTATCGCCTTGATCATCGCAGCCTGCTCAATTGCTGCCCGGTATCGTGGCCCAGCAACCCTGCGGCCGTCCATCCCTCGGTGCGACGACACCAGGTAGACCGATGCCAGGACGATGTGCCGTTGAGACATCGCGCCCACAATCGTTGGCCAAAAAAGCCATCTTGTTTGTTGACTCCTAAACTCATGTTTTATAGTCAAGCAGGGGCACTCGGCCGCCTGAATTGTTTTCCAGCGGCTGTGCCGCATTTGAGAGAAGCCAGAATCCGTGGCTGGAGTTTTCGGGGTCGAGATCGGGGTGTTCCCGCATCCCGTCACCGGCCAGCCGATCGGTTTGCAATGACGAAGCGAGGACGAAGCGTGTCCAGAAATGGTTTGTTGGCGGCGCTGGCCGCGGTCATGCTGTCGGCCGGCAGCGCTGCTGCGCAAGAGCGGCCAAACACGCAGCCCAGGGTGACGACGGTGCCCGCTGCAGCTCTCCAGTCGGCGCCAACTGTAGTCGAACAGCCCGCACCGGCTGCGCCTGTCCCGCCGGCTCCGCCAACTGCCGGGCAGGCGGCGCCGACCGCGCCACAGCCGGCAACCCAGCCCGGTGCATCCGCGCAGGCCGAGGCTTCGGCAATATCGCTGACGCTGCCGCACGATCTGTCGCCCTGGGGCATGTTCATGGCCGCCGACATCATCGTCAAGGCGGTGATGATCGGGTTGGCCTTCGCCTCGCTCGTCACCTGGACGGTGTGGCTGGCCAAATCGCTGGAGATTCTCTTCGGCAAGCTCGGCGCCCGGCGCGCTGCGCGCGCCATCGGCAATGCCGCCACACTGCGCCAGGCCGGGCGCTCGCTTGGCAACAGTGGCGGCCCCGGTGCGCTTTTGGTGCGGGCAGCCGAGGAAGAGACTGCCCTTTCGGCCGGTGCGCTCGGCCATGTTACCGGCGACGGGCTGAAGGAACGAGTGACGTCGCGCCTGTCGCGCATCGAGGCGGCGGCGGCGCGGCGCGTGTCGCGCGGCACCGGCGTGCTGGCGACGATCGGCTCGACGGCGCCCTTCGTGGGCTTGTTCGGCACCGTCTGGGGCATCATGAACGCCTTCATCGGCATCTCGCAGGCGCAGACCACCAACCTCGCGGTCGTCGCGCCCGGCATCGCCGAGGCGCTGCTCGCCACTGCGATGGGCCTGGTCGCGGCCATTCCCGCGGTGGTCATCTACAACGTCTTTGCGCGGTCGATAGCCGGCTACCGGCAGCTCCTTGCCGATGCCTCGGCCGGGGTCGAACGGCTGGTCAGCCGCGATCTCGATTTCCGCACGGTGCCGCAGGCGCCCGCGCTGGCGGCGGAGTGATGGGCCATGGCGGCTAGTATTCGCGAGACTATCGACGGCGATCTCGAGGAAAGCCACGAGATCAACGTGACGCCGTTCATCGACGTCATCCTGGTGCTGCTGATCATCTTCATGGTCGCTGCCCCGTTGGCGACAGTCGACGTCAATGTAGATCTGCCGGGTTCGACCGCGACACCGGCGCCGCGGCCGGAAACGCCGCTGTTCCTGACGCTGAAGGACGATCTGACGCTGGCGATCGGCAATGACAGCGTGCCGCGCCAGGCTTTTGCCTCCGTGCTCGACGGCAGAACCAAGGGCGATAAGCAGACCCGCATCTTCCTGCGTGCCGACAAGGCGGTCGGCTATGGCGAGTTGATGGAGGTGATGAACCTGCTGCGCGGCGCCGGTTATCTGAAGATCGCGCTGGTCGGGCTGGAGACGGTGCCAGCGGACGCATCCCCGCCGCAACCAGGCGCCGCCCCATGACGCAACTGGCCGCGGCCGTTCCCACCGCCGACCCGCCGGGCGCCGGCGCGCGCGAGATCGGTTTGTGGGCGGCTGCGGCCATTGTCATTGTCGGCGCGCATGTCGCGATCGTCTATGCCGTCCAGAGCTTCAGCCTGGCCAACATGGCCGATGGCGGCCCGCCGCCGGCTGTGGCTATCGAGCTGTCGCCGATGATGGTGGCGCCGGCGGTGCGGGTGGACTCAGCGGCCGACGTGGTGACGCCCGAGCCGCCGAACCAGATCGAGGAGGCGGTTGCCGAACTGAAGCCCGTCGTAGAGCCCGAGCCCGGTAAGCCGGAGCCGGTCACCGAGAAGAGGGAAGCGGCTCAACTCGATAAGACCGCTCCGATCGAGACGGCAGCGGCCGAGCAGCCCGATCAATCGCCGCCGCTGGATGAGGTGGTGCCCGACATCGTCCCGAGCATAGCGCCGGATGTGGTCATTCCGCTGCCCCAGACCAAGCCGGCGGAGACCAAGCCGGTGGAGGCCAAGCCGATCGAGAAGGCGAAGAAGGCTGCCGAAAAACCCAAGCCGAAACCGAAAGAGAAGAAGGAAAAGGCCGCGCCGGCGAAAGCGGTCGTGACCGCCAGTGTCGATCAAAAGGCAGCGGCGAAGGCGTCGGCGCCGAAAGCTTCGCAATCGAGAGGATCATCAGTCAGTGCAAGCAAATGGAACTCCCAGCTGATCGGATGGATCAATCGGCACAAGCGCTACCCGAGCGCGGCAAGGTCGCGGCGCGCCGTGGGTACCGCAAATGTGACCTTCGTCGTCAGCGCTTCGGGCAAGGTGACCTCCGTCCGGCTGACACGATCTTCGGGGGACGCCGATCTCGATCGCGCCGCGCTCGGCATTCTGCAGGGTGCGACGGTGCCCGCGCCACCGCCTGAGAAGGCCGGGACGGCTGTCGTGGCGCCTTTGATGTTCACGCTGCGGAACTAGAATCAGTCGGACAAGGCCGATCCCATGACCACGTACTTTCCCGCTTGACTGACCCGCCGGACCGAATACGCTAGCGCAAAATACCGGCCTTGGTCGCCGGGCGGCAAATATGCCTCGCATGCCTCGCCCTCCGGCGCTGGCTGCGGGGCATTGTCATTTCTGAGGATCGGTTTGAAACGGCGTATCGAGATCGGCATCCTGTATTCCCGCTCGGGCAGCTATCAGCTGGTCTCCGATGCGTGCCGGATGGGCGCCATGCGCGCCATCGCCGACATCAATGCCGATCGGAGCTATGGCATCGAACTGGTTCCGGTCGAGCGCGATCCGCAAAGTAATGCCGATCGCTACGCGACTTTGTGCGAAGATATTTTCAGGACCAGCAGCGCGCGCCATGTCGTCGGTTGCGTCACCTCCTGGAGCCGCAAGGAAACCATCCCGGTGCTGGAGAAGGCCGGCGGCATGCTCTGGTATGCCTGCCCCTATGAAGGGTTCGAGGCCAACGAGCATGTCGTCTACATGCACGCCTGCCCCAACCAGCATCTGGTTCCGCTGATGGCGCATGTCGTGCCGCGTTTCGGCGCCAACGGCTTCCTGCTCGGCTCGAACTACATTTGGGGCTGGGAGATGAACCGCGTGGCGCGCGACCTGATCGCGGATGCCGGGGGCAAAGTGCTGGGCGAGCGCTATCTGCGCATCGGCGAGACCGACGTGTCGCGGCTGATCGCGGAAATCCGGGCGACGAGGCCGAGCTTCATCCTCAACAATCTGATCGGCACCTCATCCTACGCCTTCCTGGCGGCTTACCGCGAGCTGGGCGATGAGGATGCGGCATTCAGGCCGGAAAACTGCCCCGTCATCTCCTGCAACCTCACCGAAGGCGAGTTGCCGGCGATCGGCGATACAGGGAAAGGGCATCTGTCGGTCGGGCCCTATTTCGCGCCCCGGCCGGCTGCCTTCGCTTCGTCCTTCGAGGCCTCCGCCTATGCCTCGGTGCAGGTGATGGCCGACGTGCTGTCGCGCGACACTGATGCCGGCCCGGCGGAATTTTCCAAAGCCTTCGCCGAGCGGCGCTTCTCCACCCGGCTCGGGCCGATCGCCATCGACGCCCACTCCCAGCACGCGACGCTGCCGGTGATCATCGGCCGGATCGCCGATGGCTTCTTCGAGGTCGTCAGCCAGGAGGATGAGGTCGCGCCGGATCCATATCTGTCGCGCTACGACCCCGCCAAGACGTTCGGCCGTCCGCGTCTGAGAGTGGTGTCATGACCCGGACGCGCATCCCCAATCTCGGCGGCGCGCGGGCTTTCATCCTGCATCGCCCGCATCCGACGGTGCAGGCCATCACCAGGCAATTGTCGGCCATCGGCCTGGCTACGATCGACTGCTGGCCGGAATTGCCGCCGGAAGCTCTCGCCGCCGATTTCGTCTTCTTCGATGCCGATCTCGGTTTCGACGAGCAATTCCCGTGGAAGCCGGGCGAGGCGCCGATGCCGCTGGTGGCGCTGATCGGTTCCGAGGCGCCGGGGCGTATCGAATGGGCGCTGTCGCACAAGGCCGATGCGCAGCTGCTGAAGCCGGTCGGCAATGCCGGCGTCTACAGCGCTCTGTTGATCGCGAGACAGAGTTTCGAGGCCCGAAAACATTTAGCCGGCGAGATAGCGTCGCTGCGCCAGCGCGTCGCCGAGCGCCAGACCATCGTGCGCGCGGTGACGGCCTTGTCGAAAGGCAGCGACGACGAGCGCGCCTATGCGCAGCTGCGTTCGCTGGCGATGAGCTGGCAGATCAGCGTCGAGGATGCCGCGCGTCGGATCGTGGCAATGACAAGCGAGGAAGCGACGGGGGAGGAAGGCGGCGATGACCAGTCCCATCGCGCCTGATCTCCCGGTACGCATGCCGGCAAAACCGCGCGCCGGCGTCTGGCGTCGGCTGGTCAAACGCCGCCTGGCGCTGCTCGGGCTGGTCATCGTCGCCATTGTTGTCGCCGGCGCCGTGCTGGCGCCCCGGCTGACCGGCTACGATCCCAACGAGCAGATGTTCGACGGCCTGACCATCGAGGGCTCGCCGCTGCCGCCCAGCGCCCAGTATTGGCTCGGCACCGACCTGCTCGGACGTGACCTCTTGACCCGCATCCTCTACGGCGCCCGCACCTCGCTGATCATCGGCATCGTCGCCAATGGCGTGGCGCTTTTGATCGGCACTTTGGTGGGCGTCACCGCAGGCTATTTCCGCGGCTGGATCGGCAGTGCGCTGATGCGCTTCACCGATCTGATGATGGCGTTCCCGGCGCTGCTGCTCGCCATCTGCCTGGCGGCAGTGTTTCAGCCGAGTCTGTGGATCGTCGCCATGGTCATCGCGCTGGTCAACTGGGTGCAGACGGCGCGTGTCATCTACACCGAGACCTCATCGCTGGCCGAGCGCGAGTTCATCGATGCCGAGCGCAGCATCGGGGCGAGTGCGCCGCGCATCCTATTTCGCCACATCCTGCCGCATCTGCTGCCGACCATCATCGTCTGGGGCACGCTCGGCATCTCGACCACGGTTCTGCTCGAGGCGACGCTTTCCTTCCTCGGCATCGGTGTGCAGCCGCCGACCGCGTCGTGGGGCAACATCATTTTCGAGAACCAGACCTATTTCCAGGCCGCGCCCTGGCTGGTGTTCTTCCCCGGCGCCGCAATCCTCGCGTTGGCGCTGGCCTTCAATCTGATCGGCGACGCGTTGCGCGACATCCTCGATCCGACGCAAAGGGGCCGGGAATAATGGGGGGCCGGTCATGATCGCCTATCTCGGCCGCCGGCTGATCCAGTCGCTGCTCATCCTGCTTGGCGTCTCGCTGATCACTTTTGCGCTGCTCTACCTCTTGCCGGCCGACCCGGTGCGGCAGATCGCCGGCCGCAGTGCCACGCCGCAGACGGTGGAAAACATCCGCCAGCAACTCGGCCTCGACCAGCCTTTCGTGGTCCAGTACTGGCACTATCTGACGAAGCTACTCAGCGGCGATCTCGGCCGCTCCTACATCCAGCGCTCGGAGGTCACCGAACTCATCGTCTCGCGGCTGCCGGCCAGCCTGCTTTTGATGGTCGGCGCCATCCTTTGCGAATTGCTGATCGGGCTCTCGATGGGGCTGATCGCCGCCGTCAAGCGCGGCTCCGCCACCGACCAGACCCTGATGGTGGCCTCCTTCGTCGGCGTCTCGGCGCCGCAATTCGTCGTCGGCTTGTTGCTGCTCTACGTCTTTGCCGTGCGGCTAAGCTGGTTTCCGATCGGCGGCTACGGCACATGGCGCCATCTGGTGCTGCCGTCGCTGACCATGGGCATACTCGGCGCCGGCTGGTACGCGCGCATGATGCGCTCGTCGATGATTGACGTCCTGCGCCAGGATTATGTCCGCACGGCGCGGGCCAAGGGCCTGGCGCGCAGCGCCATCATATTCCGCCACGCACTGCCGAATGCCATCCTGCCGGTCATCGCCATGATCGGCATCGACATCGGCATCTTCATGGGCGGCATCGTCGTCGTCGAAAGCGTGTTCGGCTGGCCGGGTATCGGTCAGCTGGCGTGGCAGGCGATCCAGCGCGTCGACATTCCGATCATCATGGGCGTCACGCTGGTCTCGGCCTTCGCCATCGTGCTCGGCAATCTGCTCGCCGACATCATCGCGCCGTTCATCGATCCCCGCATCAAGCTCAGATGAAAATGAAACAGAGAAAGGGAACACAACAATGAAAAAGTTTCTCGCATCCACAGTCGCGGCATCGGCCTTGGCCCTCATGCTCGGCATGACAAGCGTCCGCGCCGAAGACACGGTCGATCCCAACGCCAAGCAAGGCGGCGCCATCACCATCACCTACAAGGACGATGTTGCGACCCTCGATCCGGCGATCGGCTATGACTGGCAGAACTGGTCGATGATCAAGAGCCTGTTCGATGGGCTGATGGATTACGAGCCGGGCACCACCAATTTGAAGCCCGATCTGGCAGAAAGCTACGAGATTTCGCCCGACGGCCAGACCTTCACCTTCAAGCTGCGCCATGGCGTGAAATTCCACAATGGCCGCGAGATGACGGCCGACGACGTGAAATATTCGCTCGACCGCGTCACCAATCCGAAGACGCAGAGCCCCGGCGCCGGCTTCTTCGGCTCGATCAAGGGCTATGACGATGTCGCCGCCGGCAAGGCCGAAGGCCTGTCCGGTGTCACCGTCGTCGACCCCTACACGGTCAAGTTCGAACTGACCCGGCCCGACGCCACCTTCCTGCATGTCATGGCCATCAATTTCGCCCATGTCGTGCCGAAGGAAGAGGTCGAGAAATATGGCGCCGATTTCGGCAAGCATCCGGTCGGCACCGGCGCCTTCAAGCTCGCCGAGTGGACGCTGGGACAGCGCATCGTCTTCGAGCGCAATGCGGACTATTGGCACAAGGGCCTGCCGCATCTCGACAAGATCACCTTCGAGATCGGCCAGGAGCCGATCGTGGCGCTGCTGCGCTTGCAGAAGGGCGAGATCGATGTTCCCGGCGACGGCATTCCGCCGGCCAAGTTCCAGGAGGTGATGGCCGATCCCGAGCAGAAGGCGCGTGTCGTCGAAGGCGGTCAGCTGCACACCGGCTACGTCACCATGAACACCACCATGGCGCCGTTCGACAATGTTAAGGTGCGTCAGGCCGTCAACATGGCGCTCAACAAGGCGCGCATCATCCAGATCATCAACGGCCGCGCCGTGCCGGCCAACCAGCCGCTGCCGCCGTCGATGCCGGGCTACGACAAGGACTACAAAGGTTATCCCTATGACGTAGCCAAGGCCAAGGCGCTGCTGGCCGAGGCCGGTCATCCCGATGGTTTCGACACGCAGCTGTTCGCCATGAACACCGATCCCAACCCGCGCATTGCCCAGGCGATCCAGCAGGACCTGGCGGCCATCGGCATCAAGGCCAGCATCCAGTCGCTGGCGCAGGCCAATGTCATCGCCGCCGGCGGTGACAAGGCCGGCGCGCCGATGATCTGGTCGGGCGGCATGGCCTGGATCGCCGACTTCCCCGATCCGTCGAATTTCTACGGCCCGATCCTCGGCTGCGCCGGCGCGGTGCCGGGCGGCTGGAACTGGTCGTGGTACTGCAATAAGGACCTCGACGCCAAGGCGGCCGAGGCGGATTCTGTGGTCGACCCGGCAAAGGCCGGCGAACGCGACAAGATGTGGAGCGCCATCTACGACAAGGTGATGGAAGACGCGCCCTGGGCGCCGGTCTTCAACGAACAGCGCTTCACCATGAAATCCGCCCGAATGGGCGGCGCCGACAACCTCTATGTCGACCCGGTCCATATCCCGATCAACTATGACAATGTGTACGTAAAAGATGTGCAATAGCTGCGACTACACCATCCATGGGCGCCATCACCATTTCGGCTGGGACAATTCCTTTGTCCCGGCCGAGCGGGTGGCGCCCGGCGCGACCATCGAGTTCCAGTGCCTCGATGCCGCTGGCGGCCAGCTGAACGCCGACAGCACGGTCGCCGAAATCGTCAAGCTCGACTTCGCCGGGGTCAACCCGGTGACCGGGCCGATCTTCGTCGAGGGCGCCGAGCCGGGTGACGCGCTCAAGGTGACGATCGAGATGTTCAAACCGTCCGGCTTCGGTTGGACGGCGAACATTCCCGGTTTCGGCCTGCTCGCCGATGACTTCACGGAACCGGCGCTGAACATCTGGAAATACGATGCAGCCGCGCTCGAACCGGCGCTGTTCGGGAAAAACGCGCGCGTGCCACTGAAGCCGTTCGCCGGCACCATCGGCAATGCGCCGGCTGAGATGGGGCTTCACTCGGTGGTGCCGCCACGGCGGGTCGGCGGCAATCTCGACATCCGCGATCTCGCTGCCGGCACGACGCTCTATCTGCCGGTTGAGGTGGCCGGCGCGCTGTTCTCGGTCGGCGATACGCACGCCGCACAAGGCGATGGCGAGGTCTGCGGCACGGCGATCGAGAGCTCGATGGACGTCGTGCTCAAGCTCGACCTTGTCAAAGACGCCAGGCTGAAGACGCCGCGCTTCACCACGCCGGGCCCGGTGACGCGCCACCTTGATGCCAAAGGCTATGAGGTGACGACGGGCATCGGGCCGGACCTGATGACCGGCGCCAAGGAGGCGGTGGCGCAGATGGTCGATCTGCTCGCTGGGCGCTACAAGATCGACCCGGTCGAGGCCTACATGCTGGTTTCGGTGTGCGGCGATCTTCGCATCAGCGAGATCGTCGACATGCCGAATTGGGTGGTGTCGTTCTATTTTCCGCGTTGCGTGTTCGAATGATGTCAGGTCGGCGCTGCACCCCCACCCCGCTGCTTCGCAGCGACCCTCCCCACAAGGGGGAGGGTAAAGCGCTGCCGCCCTACCTCCCCCTTGTGGGGAGGTCGGACCGGAGGTCCGGGTGGGGGTCAGCGCCAAGGTCTGTGCGAATGGTGCGACGGAACCAATCCGTCGCAGGGCTCCACCTACAATGACCCTCGCCGACACCCCCGTCCTCTCCATCGCCAACCTCTGCGTCAGCGTGCGCGGCGAGGACGGCGAACGCCAGGTTGTCTCCAACCTGTCGCTGACGCTGGCGCGCGGCGAGACGCTCTGCATTGCCGGCGAATCCGGTTCCGGCAAATCGATGACGGCTTTGGCCATCATGCAGCTTTTGCCGCAGCCGGCCGCGCGCATATCGTCTGGCTCCATCCGACTTCGTGATGGGAATCGGGGTGACACCGATCTCGCAACGCTCGACGAGCGCCAGATGCGCCGCATTCGCGGTGACCGCATCGCCATGATTTTCCAGGAGCCGATGACCTCGCTCAACCCGGTGCTGTCGATCGGCCGGCAGCTGACGGAATCCATCGAGGCGCATACCAGCCTGTCGCGGGCCGAGGCCCGCCAGCGCGCCGTCGAGTCACTGAAGGCGGTGCGCATTTCGGAGGCGGAAAGCCGGTTAAAGCAGTTTCCGCACGAACTCTCCGGCGGCATGCGCCAGCGGGTGATGATCGCCATGGCGCTGGCGCTCGAGCCCGACGTGCTGATCGCCGATGAGCCGACGACGGCGCTCGACGTCACCGTGCAAGGCGAAGTGCTGGAGCTGTTGCGCGACCTGCAGCGCCAGCATGGCACCAGCGTCATCCTGATCACCCACGATATGGGCGTGGTTGCCGAAATGGCCGACCGGGTCATCGTCATGCGCGACGGCCGCATGGTCGAAGAAGGCACGACATCGGATATTTTTGCCCGCCCGCAGGCCGACTATACGCGCGAACTGCTGGCTGCCGTGCCGCGCATCGGCAGTGGTGTCGGTCGACAGAAATCCAGGGATGCGATTGACGTCTTGAAACCGGCCAAAGTCGCCGAGGTCAACGACCTGCATGTCCGCTTCGATCTGCGTGGCGGCATCTTTGGCCAGGTCACCCGCCGCGTCCACGCCGTCGAGGGCGTCAGCTTCTCGATCGCGCCCAACGAAACGCTCGCTCTGGTCGGCGAATCTGGCTGCGGCAAGTCGACGACCGCCAAGGCGCTGGCCGGACTGGCGCCGTATAGCGGCGACATCGTCATTGGCGGGCGCAATCTCTCCGGTCTTGGCCGCGACGAGCGCAAGGCGGTGCGCCGTGACGTCCAGATGATTTTCCAGGATCCCTTCGCCTCGCTCGATCCGCGCATGCGCGTCGGCGACCTCGTTGCCGAGCCGCTGGTGATCCATGGCATCGCTTCGAAGGACGAGCGCCGGGAACGGGTGGCGGCGCTGTTCGAGCGCGTCGGCCTGTCGGCCGCCCAGATGGAGCTCTATCCGCATGAATTCTCCGGCGGCCAGCGCCAGCGCGTCTGCATTGCACGGGCGCTGGCGCTCCGACCAAAACTGATCATCGCCGACGAAAGTGTCTCGGCCCTCGACGTTTCGGTGCAGGCGCGCGTGCTCGATCTCCTGAAGGAATTGCAGCGCGAATTCGGCGTCGCCTATCTCTTCATCTCGCACGACATGGCGGTGGTCGAGAATATTTCCGACCGCGTTGCCGTCATGTATCTCGGCCAGATCGTCGAGATGGGCACGCGCGACCAGGTGTTTTCCAACCCGCGCCATCCCTACACCAGGCGGCTGATCGACGCCGTGCCGGTGCCCGATCCGGCGCAGCGCAGAACGCGCTTCGCGCGCCTCGACCAGGAAATCCCGAGCGCCACCCGCAGGATCGGGGAGGCGCCGCTGAAGCTGGCGCTGAACGATGTCGGCGGCGGCCATCTGGTTGCTGCGGAAAGCTGAGCCCGCACTGGCTGGCAGCTGTTCTTTTACTTTGTTGAGTACAACCAAGAACTGCCGTCTCGGGTTTACCGCGTTTTAGGTGGACGGCGGCCACTATACGGTCGGCGTTCTTGCCACGGGGAAAAATAGTGCTCAAGGCGGTTCTGCAGCTGCTGCCGGGTCGGTTCATGGATGTGCGCATGCGCGTATCCGCCGACTACGAGACGCGCGTCGTGGAGCGGCCCGGGCGCTGGATGAAGGCTGCCGAACTGGAGCAGCTGAGCAGCGATCTGCGGCTGGTAGCGTCCAAGACACTGAAGTTCGGCAGCCTGACCTATGGCGTGTTTTCCGGCGACCGCACCCGGCTGGAGCATTCCATCATCACCATCGTCTATCGCCGCAGCGACGGGCGACCGATCGCCTTCAACGCGCTGGCGCTGATGGAGATCTCGCTGGCCGGCAAGCCCTATGAAGTCTTGCACCTCGGTCTGGTCATGATCGATCCGGACGAGCGCAGCCGCGGGCTGAGCTGGATCCTTTACGGCCTGACCTGCTTCCTGATGTTCCTGCGCAACCAGCTGCGGCCGATCTGGATTTCCAATGTCACCCAGGTACCCGCTGTCGTCGGCATGGTCGCGGAGGCGTTCAGCAATGTGTTCCCAGGACCGCATGCCGGCGCGCGCCGCTCGCTTACCCATGTGCTTCTGGCGCGGCAGATCATGGCGCGCCATCGCCATGTCTTCGGTGTCGGCCCCGAAGCGGGTTTCGACGAAGAGCGTTTCGTCATCACCAATGCCTATACGGGCGGCTCGGACGATCTGAAGAAAACCTTCGACGAGACGGCCAAGCACCGCGAGGAGACCTTTAACGAGTTCTGCCGCAAGGAACTCGACTACGGGCGCGGCGACGATGTGCTGCAGATCGGCCAGATGAGCTTCCAGTCGGCGCGCACCTTTCTCGCCGACACGGTTCCGCGCCGCTCGCTTGCAGCACTTGCCGTGGCCGGCGCGGCCGCCACGCTGCAGCGGCTGGTGCTGCCGGTGGTTCACTGGGCCGATAGCACCCGCCAATGGAATGTGCTGAGACCATGGACACGCTGATGGCTTCATTCGTGGCGTCTCGGTTTATCCGCAAGCTGATGGCAGCCGGCCGATGATGAACCTCGACGGCACGCTCGTCGCCGACACCATCACCTCGCTAGCGGCGCTGGTTGGCCTGCTTGTCGTGATATCGATCATAGGCGGGCGCGACACGGGCGATCCGCTGTCGCGGCGCTTTCTATTCGGCCTCAAGGTGCTGGCAGTGCTGCTTGCCTGCCGCATCCTCGACTGGACCACGGGTCTTGCCTTTTTCCGGTTCGTCACCATCACGGCGGCGGGTCTGCTGCCGCTGGCCGCACTGCTGCTGACCGAAGGCCTGCTGCGCCGGCACGCGCCGTTCGCTCTCAAATTGTTCGCCGCCGGCGGTGCCCTGCTGTTCTTCCTTCTGGCGCCGATCCCGGCACGTTTCGCTGAACCATGGCGAATGGCGGTACTACTTGCCTTCCAGTTCGGAGGTTTTCTCGCCATCGGCTGGCTGGTGATGACGCGCGATCGCGACAGCCTGTCGGCGGCCGAAAACCGCACGGTCGAGCGCATGGCGCTGTCGCTGCTGTTGATCATTCCGTTCATGGTCACCGACTACCGGCCCGGCCTGTTCGAAGTGCCGGTTCGGCTTGGCGGCATCGCCATCCTGTTCCTGTGCTGGCTGACGATCGGCCTTGGACGCGCGAGCCTCGGCCATCGCGACACGATCGGCGCCTTTACCGTGATTACGCTGAGCTCGGTTTTCGCCGGGCTGGCGCTGGGCGGCATCGACGATCTCGGCTGGCGCGGCAGTGTGCAGGGCGTGGTGATCGTGCTGTCGGCGACGCTGCTGGCAGTCATCTACAATGACAGCGTCAGCCTCACCGCGGAGAAGCGCCGCGACTCGTTGCTGAAGCATATGGCCGAGGGCGACCTCACCGATTCGGCGCGCTTCCTGCGCGGCCTGCAGAGCCATATTCTTGTCGACGGTGCGCTGATCCTGCCGGCAGCCGACCTCGGTGATTTCGACCTGAAGGTGCTGGCCCGTGCACTAGAGCAGGAGCCCGTGCGCTCGCTCGCCGATACGCAGCCGGGGGCGCCAGTCGACCAGGATATACGCGAGCAGCTGGCCTGGCTGTTCGAGAAATTTGAGGCGACCCATGTGCTGCTGGCGACGCTCGAGCCGTTGACCGTGGTGGCGCTCAACATGCCGGCGCTGGCATCGTCGCCGGGCGTGGAAATGGAGCTGCGGGCAGTCCAGCGCATGGCGATGCTGATCTCGCAGCGGCATGCGAAGGGTTGATCATACTGAACGGGCCGGCTCTTGCGTCGGCCCGTTGCCGTAGCCGGGTCAGGCGGCCTTGGTCTTCAAGGCCTCTTCGTCGCGCACCATTTTTGTCACGGCGGCGAAGTCGAGCTTGCCGGAGCCAAGGACCGGTACCTTTGAGACCACCCGCACTTCGGCCGGGACCATCAGGTCCATGGCGCCGTTGGCCTTGGCGTAGGCGAGGAATTCCGCTCGTGTGGCGCCGGATGCCTCAGTGATGAGGATCAGCTTTTCGCCCTTGCGCGCGTCGGGCACCGTGGCGACCGCCGACAGCGAGCCCTTCCACAATTCGCCGGCCAGCGCTTCGACAGCGGCGAGCGAGATCATCTCGCCGCCGATCTTGGCGAAGCGCTTGGCGCGGCCGCGAATGGTGATGAAGCCGCCTTCGTCGATAGCGACGACGTCGCCCGTATCATGCCAGCCGTCCTCCAGCGGTTCGAGCACGCCGGGCTTCTCGGCCCGGAGATAACCGGCCATGACATTGGGGCCGCGCACGAACAGCCGGCCGCCTTCGTCGACGCCGGGGACGGGATCGAGGCGGTATTCCATGCCGGGCATGATCTTGCCGACGGTTCCAGAGCGATTGTACATCGGCGTGTTGATGGAGATCACCGGCGCCGTCTCGGTGACGCCATAGCCCTCGAGTATGCGGACGCCGAACTTCTCCATATAGGTCATGCGCGTCGCTGTCTTGACCGGCTCCGCGCCGGCAAAACAATAGCGTATCGAGCGGAAGTCGTAGGGGTGCGCGGTGCGGGCATAGCCGGAGAGGAAGGTGTCGGTGCCGAAGATGATCGTCGCGTTCGAGCCGTAGATCAGTTCCGGCACGAGGCGGTAGTGCAGCGGCGAGGGGTAGAAATAGACCGGCACGCCGGAGATCAACGGCAGCACCGTGCCCGCGGTCATGCCGAAGGAGTGGAAGATCGGCAGCACGTTGAACACCTTGTCGCCCGAATGGAAGTCGATACGCGACGCCGCCTGGGCGGCGTTGGCCAGGATGTTGCGGTGGGTCAGAACGACGCCCTTCGGCGTGCCTTCCGAACCCGAGGTGAACAAGATCACCGCCGCATCGCCGGGCTTGCGTTTCGCGCGCGGCGTCGACTTGCGCAGCAAGCCGAGCAGCTTATCCTTGAGACTGATGGTCTTTCTGAGATCGTCGAGCCACACGATGTCGACCGAGCGACCGAGTTCCTCGACTACAGCGCCGAGCTTTGCCTGTTCGACGAACGCGCGGGACGTCAGCACGGTGCGGACTTCGGCGGCCTTGCAGGCGGACAGAATATTGGCAGCACCTGCGGTGAAGTTCATCATCGCCGGAACCTTGCCGGCGGACATGACGCCGAGCAGCGTCGCGCAAGAGCCGTTGGCGTTGGGCAGCATGATGCCCAGCGTCTGCTGGTCGGCATAAAGGTTCTGGAACTTCTCACCAAGCACGGCGGCAGCCGTGAGCAGCTTGCTGTAGCTGAGAGAACCGGTGACCGGATCCTGAACTGCGAGCTGATTCATGCCGCGTTCGTTCGCCGTCTCGATGATCTTTTCCAGTACGGTCTTGTCGATGTCCTGGGTGCGGAAAACGAGATCCGACATCACCTGGTAGAGCGCGGAACCCGCCGCGGCGCGGCGCTTGCGGCCCTTCAGCTCCTGCGGCACCTCGAGCTTGACCGGTTCCAGAATGGTCACCTTGACCTTCGGGAACAGGCGGCGGCGCACATGCTGCGAGCTCAGTCGCGAGAAGTAGGTCTTCTCCAGCCCGTCGATGCGCACCGGCACAACCATCGAGCCGGTCTTGTCGGCAACCATGGCGGCGCCGTCATAGACCTTCATCAGGCCGCCGGTCACGGTGATGCGTCCCTCCGGGAAGATCACCAGCGGGTCGCCGCCCTGCACGATCTTGATCAGCGTGCGGGTCGACATCGGCTTGGCCGGGTTGAGCGGCAAAGCGCGGGCAAGTTTCATGAACGGCTTCATCCACCAAGCCTGGGCAATGGTGTAGTCGATGGCGAAGACCGGTTCCTCATCGGTCAGCGTCAAGGCGAGCGGACCGTCGAGGAAGCTGACATGGTTGAGCGCCAGGATCGGCGCCTTGCCGGCCGCCTTGAGGTTTTCCATGCCCTCGACTTCGAGGCGCAGGAAAGCGCGAAACAGGATGGAGACGAAGTCACGGAAGGGGTTCGTCGGCAAATATTTCAGCATCAGCCAGGCGGCAATCGCATTGGCCGCGACGAGGCCGAACAGGATGCCGCCGGTCGAGACCTTCGTCTGGATCAGGGCCATGATGATGCCGCCGCCAGTCATGAAGCCGGCATTGACGATACTGACGGCGGCGACGACCCGGGCGCGCCGCGCTTCGGGCGACCAGGCCTGCACGGCGGCGAAGGTCGGCACCACCAGGAAAGCGGCTGCAATGGCCATGCCGGCGAGGTCGATGGCGACGCGGACCGTGTTTGGGCCGGCGAAGAACGCGCCAAGGGTTTCCGCCTGGGGCGACGGCGTCATGCCGGAGATGGTCCAGGCGAGATGCAGGCCGAACAGGGCGAGCAGCGCCGTGCCGACCGGTGCCGGCAACAGCACGATGCGGCCCTGCGACATCCAGGCGGCGATGGCCGAACCGATGGCGATCGAGACGGCGAACACGGCGAGGTAGACGGTGACGGCCATTTCGTTGCCGCCGAGCGAATCCTTGATCAGCACCGGCAGGAGCGAGAGCACGATGGCGCCGATCAGCCAGAACCACGACGTCATCAGGCCGGCGCGCCAGATGCGTGTGTCGGTGCGCAATTCGGCGACCTGGCGCCAGGTCGAGCGGAAGATGTTCTTGTCGATGACAAGGTCGGGCGCCGCCGAACCGGTGGACGGGATGTAGCGGCTGACGAGCCAGCAACCGACGGCGAGCGCCATCATGATCGGTCCGAACACCGCGACGCCGATGCCATCGGCGGAAACGACGCCGCCGGCTATGGTGCCGCCGAGAATCGCGGCAAACGTGGCTGACTCGATCCAGGCGTTGGCCTTGGGCAGTTCCTTGCGTTCGAGGTGATCGGGCAGGATGCCGTATTTGATCGGTCCGAACAGCGCCGAGATGATGCCGAACATCAACAGCGCCGTCATCAGCACGGGAATCGACGACAGGGCGATGCCGACGACGGAGACACCCGCCGCGGCGATCTCGGCGAATTTCAGACGCTTGGCTATGAGAGCCTTGTCGAAGCGGTCGGCGAGCTCGCCGCCGAGCGCCGACAGGAGCAGGAAGGGGGCCATGAAGACGGCGCCCGCCAAGGTGACCAGTGATGCCGCCTGGTCCGCCGCCAGCGTGAACAGAATAAGGAACACCAGCGTGTTCTTGAGGAAATTGTCGTTGAAGGCGGACAGGAACTGCGTCCAGAACAAGGGCGCAAAGCGCCTGGAGGTCATCAGATGAGCTGTCGGTCGGTTGATCGGGGCGATTTCCATAGCGGCGACTTCCATTGGGCAAGACCGGTGAAAATCCTGACTGGATTGATCAGCGGTCTTGCGCGTTGAGCCTTGTTTAGCGGGAACCCGGTTACACTTCGTTACTGCGGCTGACTTCCATCAGCAACTTCTCGGTCTTGGCGTCTTCCAGCCGGTTGATGAAGCGGCTTGCCTCTTCCGAGTCGCGCAGCGTCTTGGTGATGGTGATCGAGGTGTGCACGAGCATGATGGCGGCCATCGCATAAAACCCCTTGGCGGCGAAGCTCGCCTCCATGAAGTAGATGCCGCCGGCCATCATTGTGGCGGCAACGGCGAAACTGGCCATGGTGAAGGTCTTCCAGGCGCTTGAGTCCTTGGGGGAATAGGTGTTCGGGGTCATCGATATGGTCCTTTCGTTTCAAGGTTAGGTTGGTTGGGCGTGGGTCTGTTTCAGGCTGGATACAATCAGGCCGGATACAATCAGACTGGATAACAATCAGGCCGGGTACGATCAGGCCGGCTTGGTCATGGTCTTCGTGAGCCGTTCGAGCACGGCGTCGGCGCTGCTTCTCAGCGGCGCGCCGCAGCCGGCGGCCGCAAGCTTCTCTGAGACCGCGGCAGGATCGCCCGACTGTTCCATCTCGGCCATGGCGGCCGCGGTGGCGTCGATCTGCTTTTGCCTGGTGCGCAGGCGCAGCAGCGTCTCCTCGGCGTCCCTGAGCGCCGACAGGCTGGAGCCGGGCGCGCTTTCTCGCAGGCGCTGGGTCGAGTCGACCGCGGCAACGATGCGCTGGCCGCGCTGCAATTCGCGCAGGCGCATTTCGGAGACGCGGATAATCCGCTTGAGACGCTCGATCTCGGTGCCGAAGCTTTTCTGCGCCTCGGCGGAGGCGTCGCGTTCGGCTTCCAGCATGGCGATGGTTTCGGCGGCTTCGCGGGCCAGTTCATTCTGTCCCTGCTCGATCGCGGCGATCGTGCGCTTCTCCAAATCGTCGATGCGGAGGACAAGCTTCTTGAACTGCGCGACTTCCTGTTCGTTCTGGGCGATGGCAATTGCAACCGCCCGGCGGGCGGCCGCGATAGCGTCGGCGCAATCGCGGATCTGCTGGCGCAGGATTATCAGCGCGTTGCGGTCGACGACCGCCTCGGCGGCTTCGTAGCTTCGGCCGCGAACGAGAGCAAAAAACTGTTTCAACATTTCCGTTTCTCCTCTATGAACGTTGTTCACGACACAACGTAGCACATTGTGAACGGCGTTCAAGGAGAAAATGAACGGTGTTCATGAATTGCGCATAAGGAAGGTTAATGACCGCAAAACGGGACGCCAAACGCGAGGATCTCAAAGGCAGGCTGATCGAGGCCGCGCAAGCGCGCATCCAGTCCTTGGGGCTCGCCGGGCTGCGAGCACGCGACATCACGGCCGATGCCGGCTGCGCGCTCGGCGCGCTCTACACGGCCTTCGCCGACCTCGACGAGCTCATCCTGCACGTCAATTCGATCACGCTGGCAAGACTTGGGGCGGCGTTGGAACAGGAGGCGACCGCCGCCGCCGAGCCAAGGGCCAAGCTGAAGGCACTGGCCAAGGCCTATCTCGGCTTCGCCCGCGGCAACCGCATGGCGTGGAAGGCGCTGTTCGAGCATCGCATGGCGCCAGGCGTGGCGGTGCCCGGATGGCATCTGGCCGAACATGCCGTGCTGATCCAGCATCTGGTCGAGCCGCTGGCGGCGCTGCTCCCGGCGGCGGCAACGCCGGAGCTTTTGGCCCGCGCGCGCACGCTGTTCTCCGCCGTGCATGGGATCGTCGCCATCTCGCTCGAAGACCGTTTCATTGGCCTGGCGTCCACCGATCTCGAAAGTGAGCTGCTGGGTTTCGTCGACACGCTGGTGAGCGGGCTGGAGACGGAAAGGGAATGAACTGCTGCGATCGGCTCTTGCTTCACGGCACTCTGCCCTTATGAAGATCGTGGCGGGGACTGGCCGGTTGATCCAGGCCGGCTGAGACTGTTGGGGGATACCCGGTGACAATCGATCAGAACCGCCGGTTTCAACCCGAAATACAAGGGTTGCGCGGACTGGCCGTCGCTCTGGTCGTCGTCTTTCACCTGTGGCCCCATGCTCTTCCCGGCGGATATATCGGCGTCGACGTCTTTTTCGTCATCTCTGGCTATCTGATCACCGGCCTGCTGGCGCAGATGGCGCTGCGCGACGGTCGCGTCTCGCTGATCGAATTCTATTCGCGACGAATCCGCCGGCTCCTGCCAGCAGCGATCCTGGTGCTATTGCTGACGCTGCTCGGTACGCTGCTGTTCATTTCCAAGGCGCGCTGGGAGGAAACGGCCAACCAGATCCTGGCCAGCGCGCTCTATGTCGAGAACTGGCGTCTGGCCCACGAGGCAGTCAGCTATCTCGACGCCGACAATCTGCCGACGCCGGTGCAGCATTACTGGTCGCTTTCCATAGAAGAGCAGTTCTACATCGTCTGGCCGGTGCTCATGATCGGCGTGATCTGGCTGGCGCGGCGATGGCATCTCTCCTTGCGACGATGCTTGGCGACGACATTGTCGCTCGTTTTCCTGGCATCGCTGACCGCCTCGGTCATCCTGACGAAAACAGATCCGGCACAGGCTTATTTCGTCAGCCATACACGCCTGTGGGAATTGGCGCTGGGCGGTCTGCTGGTGCTTGGCGAGCACCGGTTTCGATTGGGCGCGGGTGCAAGCCGGGTGATGGCGCTTGCCGGCATCGGCGGCATCCTTGCCTCCGCTCTTCTGTTTTCAGCGGCGACACCGTTCCCTGGCCTCAGTGCGTTGCTGCCAACCCTGGCCACCGTGCTCATCATCCTGGCTGGCGAAGTCCAAGCCCGTCGGTTTCGTGGGCTCGATTTGTGGCCGCTTCGGTTCATCGGCGATAGGTCCTATTCGATCTATCTCTGGCATTGGCCGTTGATCACATTCTTCCTAGGACAGGGCTTTTCGCTGACCTTTGCCAGTGGTGCCGGCCTGATTGCGGTGACCGTGGTCCTGTCGGACCTGTCTTATCGCTATGTCGAACAACCCTGCCGGCAATCCCGGGGTGCCTGGTGGAAGCCGCTGGGGTACGGCACCATCGCTGTCCTGGCATGCGTGGCGGCATCGGAGGGGCTGCTGTATTTCGTGACGACGCAACGCACCGACATTACGCTGATCGGCACGCCGGCCTATCCCGGGCCTGCCGCCTTGCTGACCGGCGCCGCGGTTCCGGACGATGTGGACCTCCTGCCGCCGCTGGCCAGGCTAAGGCGGGATGTGTCGAGGTTGTTCTCGGCGGGATGTCAGCAGAACCTCAAAGGCGCAAAACCGGTGGGATGCGTGCTGGGCGACCCCGCCGGCCCGAAAACCATCGTCCTCGTTGGCGATTCCCACGCTGCCCAATGGGGTCCAGCCTTGAACAAGATCGCCAGGGACCGCAAATACAAGCTGGTTTCTTTCTCGAAATCCGCCTGCGCATTCGCGCGTGCGCCCACCAAGTCGGACGGCAAGCCGTATCCATCTTGCTACGAGTGGAGGGAGAAAGTGCTGGCTGAGATTTTAAAGCTCAGGCCGCTCGCCGTCATCACCAGCCAGTCCAACGCCGGATCGGTTCCGGATGACCTGATGATCGAGGGGCTGCGCAATGTCTGGAGCGAACTGACCGAGGCAGGTTCGCAGATCATCGTCATCCGCAACACGCCCTTGATGCGATTCGAACCCGGCGATTGCCTGAGCGCCACGCCCGCAAAATGCTTCACCAAAAGAAGCGACGCCGAGCTCAACAACCTGTTGGCGCTTGCCGCGGAGGGTCAGAAAAACGTGCGCGTCGTCGATATGACTGACGCTTTGTGCGGACCGGAACTATGCCCGGCGGTCGTCGGCAATATGATCGTCTGGCGCGACACCGGTCATTTGACGGCCACCTATTCGCTTGCGCTCGCGCCTTATCTCGCCCCCAGGCTCGGCCTCTGATGCGATTCCCAAAGCGAAAGGGCCACGCGCTTTCCCAAGTTGCTCCAGCAGGCACAGAGTCCAGATATTTTTCGGGACGAGCAAGAAATGGAAATTCCGCTGGTGGAGCTGAGGAGGATCGAACTCCTGACCTCGTCATTGCGAACGACGCGCTCTCCCAGCTGAGCTACAGCCCCGTCCAGCGGATGGCGCATTTATCGAAGGCTGCGGTTTCCTGTCAAGGCGGGGTTTTGCCGAAATCCCTTGTGCCCGATGCTTGTAGGCGACCGGCCCTTGCCGGTTTCGCGCGCAATGGCTACATGTCGGCAACAATCGGAGACCGGCATGCTCGCCCTCATTCAAACAATCGTCATGGCGCTGGACCTGTACTGGTGGGTCATCATCGCCTCGGCGATCTTCTCCTGGCTCTATGCGTTCAACGTCGTCAACTCGCGCAATCAATTTGTCGGCAGCATCGGCAACATGCTCTACCGGCTAACCGAGCCGGCGCTGCGGCCGATCCGTCGATTCATGCCCGACCTCGGCGGCGTCGACATCTCGCCGATCATCCTGCTTCTGCTCCTGTTCTTTCTCAGGCAGCTCATTCTCACCACGATAGCGCCGCTGGTCCTGTGAACCCGACGATGGCATGAGCGCGCCATTCCGCTTGCGCGCTGACGGCATCGACCTGTTTATCCGGCTGACGCCGAAGTCTTCTGTGGACAGGCTCGAAGCCGTCGAAACCTCCGTCGGCGGGTGCAGCCATTTGAAGGCGCGCGTGCGCGCCGTGCCGGAGAATGGCGCCGCCAATCAAGCATTGCAAAGACTTGTCGCCAAGGCGCTGGGAGTTCCCGCATCGGCGGTGTCGGTCGTTGCTGGCGCTACCGCTCGCTTGAAGACGCTACGCGTGAATGGCGAAACGGCGGCGCTGGTGACGAGCATCAAAGCGCTCGGCCGTTAGTCCTCAATCCCCCAACGGCAACTTTGGATCGTCGACCTTCAGCGTGTTCACGCTCTGCTTGATGCGGCGCAGGTTTTCCAGAACCCTTGGTCCGCGCGTCTCGGCCACCGAGGTGACGATCATGTCGACGATCGAAAGCAGCGCGTAGCGCGACGAGGTCGGCTTGTAGATGTTGCCGTCTTCCAGCGACTGGAACTGGATGACGGTATCGGCGGCCTTGGCCAGCGCTGATTCCGGCGGGGTTACGGCGATGGTGGTGGCGCCATATTGCTGGGCCACCTGAACGGCGTCGATCACCGAGCGCGCATAGCCGGACACCGAGAACGCGATCAGCGTCGTCTCCGATGTGGCGACCGCGGCATACATGCGCTGCAATTGCCCGTCGATCTGCGCCAGCACCGGCACGCCGAGCCGAAACAGCCGGTTCTGCATCTCGGTCGCCATCATCGAGGAAATGCCGCCGGAGCCGATGCACAGCACATTGCCCGAACTGACGATGCGCGCGGCCACGCCCACCAGCGTCTTCATGTCGAGGTTTTCGCTGGCGCGCTGGATGGCGGCGATTGCCGCTTCGGTGATGGCCGACGCAATGCGCTGCTCGCGCGCGTCGCGGTTCAGCGGTTCGGGCGACAGATACTGGCCGCCAATGGCAATCGCCTGCGCCAGGTAGAATTTGAAATCGCGCAGACCCTCGCAGCCGAGATTGCGGCAGAAACGGGTGACCGTCGGCTCGCTGACGCCGACGCGCGCCGCAATTTCCGAGATTGCCGCCTTGGAGGCGAAGTCGAGATCGGTCAGCACGAGGCCGGCCAGGCGGCGGTCCGATTTGGTGCCGTCCTGCGACATCAGCTGCAGGCGCGTGATGATGTCGGCCGGCGTTTTCATTTCTGGGTTGTCGTCTTCATCGTGGTGTTTTCGTTGTCATGCCGGCGCTCTCATAGCGGCAGGCCTGTCGCCGTGTCGAACAGATGGATGTTTGCAGGCGCGACCGAGACCGGCAGCATTTCACCCGGCTTGACCTGGATCCGGTCGCGGAACACGGCGCGCACCGTGTTAGCGCCGATGGCGCCATAGACATGGGTTTCCGAGCCGGTCGGCTCGACGACATCGACCTTGATCGCCATCGCGTCGACAGCCTCGCCGATGACGAAGTGTTCGGGCCGTATGCCGGCCTCGACCGTGCTGCCAGCCGGCACCGTCTTGCCGGCAAGTGCCAGACGTCCGCCCCCGGCCGATTCGAACCAGCTTTTCTCGGGCGTCGTCTTCAGGGCGCCGGAGACAAAACTCATCGACGGCGAGCCGATGAAGGAGGCGACGAATTTGTTGGCGGGACGGTCGTAGAGTTCCAGCGGTGCGCCGACCTGCTGGATCTTGCCGCGGTCCATCACCACGATGCGGTCGGCCATGGTCATGGCCTCGATCTGGTCGTGGGTGACGTAGACGATGGTCGATTTCAGCCGCTGGTGCAGCGCCTTGATCTCGGTGCGCATCTGCACGCGCAATTGCGCGTCGAGATTGCTGAGCGGCTCGTCGAACAGGAACACCGAGGGTTCGCGCACGATGGCGCGGCCCATGGCGACGCGCTGGCGCTGGCCGCCCGACAACTCCCGGGGATAGCGGTCGAGATAGGAGAACAGGTTGAGGACGCCGGAGGCCTTTTTCACCTTGTCGTCGATTGCCGTGCGACTCTCGCCGCGAATCTTGGGACCAAAGCCGATATTGTCGGCCGCTTTCAGGTGCGGAAACAGCGCATAGGACTGGAAGACCATCGCGATGTTACGCTGCTGTGGCGGCAAATCGTTGGCGCGCACGCCGCCGATCAAGAGGTCGCCTGCGGTGATCGGCTCCAGCCCGGCCAGCATGCGCAGCAAGGTCGACTTGCCGCAGCCGGAAGGGCCGACCAGCACGACGAACTCGCCGCTCTTGATGTCGAGGCTGATGTTTTCGAGGATCTTGTAGCGTCCGAAGGATTTCGACAGGTCGCGGAACTCGACATCGGTCATGGTCAGGCTCCCAATATGTCGTCGATGAAGGGCAGGAAGCCGGCGGTCAGTCCGGCGTCGACCGGCACCACCGCGCCGGTTATCCCCGATGCGCGATCCGAAACAAGGAAGGCCACCGCTTCGGCCACTTCCGTGGCGTCGACGATGCGGCCGAGGGGATAGAGCCGCTTGAGCTTGCCGAGAACATCCGGGTTCTTGGCCAACCGATGGTCCCATGCGGCGGTGCGGATCGAGCCGGGGCAGACGACATTGGCGCGCAGCCCGTTGCGGCCGAGTTCCACAGCGATCGCTTTGGCATAGGCATTGATGCCGGCCTTGGCTGCGGCATAGGCCGGGTTGCCGAAGTGGGCGATGGCGTTGACGGAAGAGATGAAGACGACGCTGCCCGAACCGCGCGCGGCCATCGCCTTGATCAGTGGATCGGCGAACAGCATCACCCCGGTCAGATTGAGGTCGAGCTCATGCGTGATCTTGTCGGGGGTCAGCGCTGCAAGAGTCTCGGCGCGCGTCCAGCCGGCATTGTTGATCAGGATGTCGGGCACGCCGTCTTTCCCGAGGATCGCCGTGATCGCGGCATCGGTGGAGATCCGGTCGAGAAGGTCGAAGACGTGGCGCGACGCCAGATGCGGACTGCCGAGCTGGTCTTGCGACTGGTCGCAGCCGACGACGCGCGCGCCTCGTTCGGCCAGCAGCGCCACAATAGCCGAGCCGAGCCCGCCGCCGGCGCCGGTCACCAGCACGGTCTTGCCTGCGAATTCGGCCTTTGAAACCACGCTGCGCGCCTCCTGGGATCTACGATAATCGGAAAACGCTATTTTAAGAAATGTAATTAAGCAACAGGATAATCCGCTTGCACAGCGTCAAATGATGGATAATGTAGGAAAGTCACATAAAGCCTTGGTCGCCTGGAAGCCGCAAGAGCGCAGGCGCAATCAAATGGGAGAGATCGAATGAAGCTTGCAAAATGGACTGTCGGCCTGATGGCCGGAATGAGCCTGCTCGCCCTGGCCGCGCAGGCAGGTGCCGGCGAGGTGCGCGTAACCGTCGCCGAATACAGCGCCAAGACCGGCCCGTATTTCGAAGCGGTGAAAAAGGAATTCGAGGCAGCCAACCCGGGTATCACCGTCAAGTTCGAAGTTGTGCCGTGGGACGTGCTGCTGCAGAAGCTGACCACCGACATCACGGCCGGCACCAATGCCGACCTGTCGATCATCGGCACCCGCTGGCTGATCGATTTCGTCCAGCAGGATGTCGCCGAGCCGCTCGACGGCTATATCAAGCCGGAGTTCAAGGACCGCTTCATCGACACCTTCCTGTCGCCCTCGATCATGGAGGGCAAGACCTACGGCCTGCCGATCGCGGCCTCGGCGCGCGCCATGTACTACAACAAGGAATTGTTCGAGAAGGCCGGAATCGCCAACCCGCCGGCAACCTGGACCGAGCTGCAGGAGGATGCGCGCAAGATCAAGGCACTGGGCACCGGATCCTTCGGCTTCGGCCTGCAGGGCAAGGAGATCGAGACCGACGTCTATTACTATTATGCGATGTGGTCGCAAGGCACCGAGATCCTCAACAAGGATGGCACGTCGGGCCTCGGCACGCCGGGCGCGCTCGAAGCCGCCAAGCTCTACAAGTCGATGATCGACGAAGGCCTGACGGAACCCGGCGTCACCTCCAACAACCGCGAGGACGTCCAGAACCTGTTCAAGCAGGGCAAGGTCGGCATGATGATCACCGCGCCCTTCCTGTCCAACCAGATCAAGGACGAGGCGCCGAACCTGAAATATGGCGTGGCCGCTATCCCCGCCGGACCGACCGGCGCGCGCGGCACGTACGGCGTCACCGATTCCATCATCATGTTCAAGAATTCCAAGAACAAGGATGAGGCCTGGAAGCTGCTCGACTTCCTGTTCACCACCGAACAGCGCGCCAAGTTCACGCAAGGCGAAGGCTTCCTGCCGGTGAACAAGGAAGAGGCCAAGATGGACTATTACGTCAACAATGCCGATCTGGCAGCGTTCACCGCGCTGCTGCCCGACGCCCGCTTTGCACCGGTCATCCCCGGCTGGGAAGAAGTCGCCCAGATCACCTCGGATGCCATGCAGAAGATCTATCTCGGCGGCGACCCCGAGGCAGGCTTGAAGGAAGCGGCTGCCAAGGCCAACGCCGTGATCAAGAAATAGGGCGTATCTCCCTGCGCCCGGGGGGGGGGCCCCGGCGGGGCCCCCCCCACCCCCCCACCGCGGGGGGGGGGGGGGGGGGGGGGGGGGGCGGGCCCCCGGGGGGGGGGGCCGCGGCCCGCCCCCCCCCCCGACGGGGGGGGCCAACCACCTGGCAACCGCCGCGAACGGACATAGGAAGGGCAATAGGGGCAAACATCACCTCGCCTTGCGCCCCAAGGGTCGACATCCACTCCGTCGACCCCCACTCCGTCGAGCTTCGCTCGGCAC